>JAFSFC010000007.1 GCA_017435425.1 Ruminiclostridium sp.
GGCAAGGTCTCCCCTGCACACGCCCCCCTCCTCTACGGTGAGGACGGATGCGAGCTTTCCCTCTTTCCGGGCGGTCTCCATATCCCCGAAGGTATGGCAGGGGGTCACCCAGTCCCGGTTCTTCTCGGTCTCGCTGACGTATAGCTCGGCCAGGGCCAGAACGGCCCCCCAGGGGTCGCTGGCCTCTGCCAGGTTCACGAAAAGAGCGAAATTCTGTAAATAGTAGCCGCTGGCCCGGAGCTTTTCCAGGTTCACGTGCATCCTGTAAGTATCACGCAGGTGCATGGTCTTTCCCGCCCGGCGCTCATGGTGCATCCAGGCAATGGTGTCACAGTGCAGGTCAGCAAAGGGCATGGGTCACACTCCTTCCGGCAGGGGGAAATGGCAGGCCACCTGGCCCTCCCCCATGGGTCTCATGGGCGGCACTTCCCGGGCGCAGATCTCCCGGGCGTAGGGACACCGGGTCCGGAACCGACAGCCGGAAGGCGGGTCCACCGGGCTGGGGATCTCCCCGGACAGGACGGTCTTTTCCCGGTCCCGGAGGGTTGGGTCGGGCCGGGGGACGGAGTCCAGGAGGAATTTGGTGTAGGGGTGCCGGGGATGCCGGAAAATCTCCTTCACCGGGCCGATCTCGCACACCCGGCCCAGGAACATAACGCACACCCGGTCGGCAATGTGCCGGACCACGCTCAAATCGTGGGACACGAAGAGGTAGGTCAGGTGGTTGGCCTCCTGGAGATCGGCCAGCAGGTTGAGCATCTGGGCTTGGACGGACACGTCCAGGGCAGACACGGGCTCGTCACAGACCACCAGCCAGGGCTCCAGGGCCAGAGCCCGGGCGATGACCACCCGCTGCCGCTGGCCGCCGGAAATTTCATGTGGGTATCGGTCCAGCAGGTCCCGGGACAGGCCCACCTGGTCCAGGAGCTGGCCGCACCGCTCCCGCCACTGGTCCTTGGGGCAGATGTCGTGGATGCGCAGGGGCTCCGACAGGATGCCCTCCACATCCAGGCGGGGGTTCAGGGCAGCGGCGGTGTCCTGGAAGACCATCTGCATCTGCCGCCGGAGGGCCCGCAGATCCTTGGACGGCAGCGCTGCCAGGTCCTGGCCGTCAAAGATGGCCTGGCCTTCCGTGGGCTCCAGCAGGCCCAGGAGCAGACGGCCCAGGGTGGACTTTCCGCAGCCGGACTCCCCCACCAGGGCCAGGGTCTCCCCCTGGTAGATGGTCAGGTCCACCTGGGAGACGGCGTGGAGAACGGCACCTTTTTTCCCCTTCACCGGGAAGGTCTTGGACAGGCCAACAGCCTGGGCTAATATGGTTTGAGTCGTCATGACGCCTCCTTTGTTGTCATCACAGGGCAGCGACAATCCCTCCGTCTCGCCTGACGGCGAGCCACCTCCCTGGAGGTGAATTGGCCGGAGGCCAAGAGAGGCTGGCCTGGGCCATTACACAAGGGAGGCTGAGGCGAGTACGAATCCTCAAGGCCCCCTTGTGTAAAGGGGGCTGGCATGGCACAGCCATGACTGGGGGATTGTAGCCTGCCGACACAGCACATGTTATCTTGTGCACCGCACCCAATGTCCGGGTGCGATCTCGGTCAGTTCGGGGGATATAGTTCCGCAATCCCCCCGGGCGCAGTCGCACCGGGGGCAGAACCGGCAGCCCTGGGGCAGGTCGGCCAGGTCGGGCACAGAACCCCGAATATTGTACAGCCGCTTCTCCTCCCCCTCCAGAGAGGGGATGGCCTTCAGCAGACCCAGGGTGTAGGGGTGCCGGGGATTTTGAAAGAGTTCAAAGGTCTCGGCCTGCTCCACCACCTGGCCGGCGTACATCACGTACACATAGTCGCACAGCTGGGCCACCACCCCCATGTTGTGGGTGATGAGGAGGATGGAGGTGCCGTGATCCCGTCGGAGCTCCTCCATGAGCCCCAGGATCTGGGCCTGGATGGTCACGTCCAGGGCGGTGGTAGGCTCGTCGGCAATGAGGAGCTCGGGCTCACAGGCCATGGCCATGGCGATCATCACCCGCTGGCGGAGACCGCCGGAGAGTTCCCGGGGGTAGGCGTCAAGCCGCCCCTCCGGGTCGGGGATGCCCACCTGGCGGAAGAGATCCATGGTCCTCTCCCGGGCCTGGGCCTTACTCATATTCTTATGAAGGCGAAGGGCCTCGGAGACCTGCTTTCCCACGGTGTAAACCGGGTTCAGGGAGGTCATAGGGTCCTGGAAGATCATGGCCATCCGGTCCCCCCGGAGCTTCTGGATCTCTCGGGCAGACAGCTTCCGCAGGTCCCGGTCTCCCAGGAAGATCTCGCCTCCGGTGATCTCACCGGGTTCCCGGACCAGGCCCATCACCGACAGGGCGGTGATGCTCTTGCCGCAGCCGGACTCCCCCACCAGGCCCACGATCTTCCCCCGGCCCACGGTGATGTCCACCCCGTCGGCTGCAGGAAGCAGGCCCTTGGCCGTATGAAATTGGGTGCGCAGACCGCGCACGGTCAGGGTATTTCCCTCCACTAGATCGCCTCCCCTTCTCTTGTTCATTGGCCTTAGTTTAGCATAGCCGGGGCCGTTGGGCAACCATTTTGCCCCGGGAGAAGAGCGGCTTTCCCGGTTCTACTTCGTCCATATTTGCCAGCTTCTGGGAATTTGTGCACTTTTTTCTTCAAAAAGTATGAATTTTTTCTTTTTCGCCATTCACTTTTCCGCCAAATGGGTGTATAATCAACACAATCCATAGGATTCCTAGACGTTTTTATGCAATCCAAACGAGAAGAAGGAAACTGAAAAGAAAGAAGGACGCAACGTATGATGATCTCTACGAAAGGACGCTACGCCTTGCGCGTCATGCTTGACCTGGCCGATCATAACACCGGCGACTACATCCCCCTGAAGGACATTGCAAAACGACAGGAGATCTCTGTCAAGTATCTGGAAAACATCCTGGCCTCTCTCAGCCGGGTGGATCTGGTGGATGCCACCCGTGGCAAGGGCGGCGGCTACCGTCTGTCCAAGCCCCCGGCAGAGTACCCCGCCGGCGAGATCATTCGCCTGGCCGAGGGCAGCCTGGCCTCCGTTGCCTGCCTGAAGGGCAGCAAGCACGGCTGCGAAAAGGCCGACCAGTGCCGTGCCCTCCCCCTGTGGCAGGGCCTGGACAAGGTGGTCTATGACTATCTGAACAGCTACTCCCTGGCAGACCTGCAACACTTGGAGGAAGACGCACCCGCCGAGTAATCCGCAGCTCACCCCGCCGTCAGACCGACGGCGGGGATTTTTTTCGCCCTAATTTGGATTATTTTTATCTAAATTCCTATTGACTTTATCCGCTGCCCATGCTATCATCTAAATACCTAATAGTTTACTAGGAATAACTCAAAGGAGGTTTCCTTATGATATATGTTGACAACGCAGCAACCACCAAAATGAGTGGTATTGCCATAGAGGCTATGCTCCCCTATCTGCAGGAGCACTTTGGAAATCCCTCTTCCCTGCACACCATCGGCCAGACCGCCGCAGAGGCTCTGGCCAAGGCCCGGGCCGATGTGGCCGCATGTCTCAACGCCAAGCCGGGTGAGATCTACTTCACCTCCGGCGGCAGCGAGGCAGACAACCAGGCCATCCGCTCTGCCGCCAAGAACGGCGCCCTCCAGGGAAAGAAGCACATCGTGTCCACTGCCTTTGAGCACCACGCCGTCCTCCACACCCTCCAGGCACTGGAGAAGGAGGGCTTTGAGGTCACTCTGCTGGACGTGGGCAGGGAGGGGCTGGTCACCCCCGAACAGGTAGCAGCCGCCATCCGGCCCGACACCTGCCTGGTGACCATCATGTACGCCAACAACGAGATCGGCACCATCCAGCCCATCCGGGCCATCGGCGCCCTCTGCCGGGAGCGGAAGATCCCCTTCCACACCGACGCCGTCCAGGTGGCAGGCCACCTGCCCATCGACGTGGCGGCCGACAACATCGATATGCTCTCCCTGTCCGGCCACAAGTTCCACGGCCCCAAAGGAACGGGCGCTCTGTACGTCCGTCAGGGCCTGCGGCTCCACTCCCTCATCGAGGGGGGTGGCCAGGAAAAGAACAAGCGGGCGGGCACGGAAAACATCGCCGGGATCGTCTCCATGGCAGCAGCCCTGAAGGAAGCCTGCGCCCACCTGGAAGAGCACGCAGAGAAGGTCTCTGCCCTCCGGGACAAACTCATCGCCGGCCTGTCTGCCATCCCCCACGGGGAGCTGAACGGCCACCCCACCCAGCGGCTCCCGGGCAACGTGAACTTCTGCTTCGAGGGCATCGAAGGGGAGTCCATGCTCCTGCTGCTGGATGACAAAGGCATCTGCGCCTCCTCCGGCTCGGCCTGCACCTCCGGGTCTCTGGACCCCAGCCATGTGCTCCTGGCCATCGGCCGCCCCCATGAGGTGGCCCACGGTTCCCTCCGGCTGTCCCTCTGCCATGAGAACACCGAGGAAGAAATCAACACGATCATCGAAGCCGTCACCCAGGTGGTGGCTTACTTAAGAACCATGTCCCCCCTGTGGCGGGACCTTGAGAAAGGAGTTAAGCCCCATGTTATACAGTGAAAAGGTTATGGACCACTTCCGCAACCCCCGGAATGTAGGTTTTATTGAGAATGCCGACGGTGTCGGCGAAGTGGGCAACGCCAAGTGCGGTGACATCATGAAGATCTACCTGAAGATCGACGACGACGTGGTCACCGACGTGAAGTTTGAGACCTTCGGCTGCGGCAGCGCCATCGCCTCCAGCTCCATGGCCACCGAACTCATCAAGGGTAAGCCCGTGAGCGAGGTCATGCAGCTGACCAACAAGGCGGTGGTGGAAGCCCTGGATGGTCTGCCCGCCGTGAAAGTCCACTGCTCCGTCCTGGCCGAGGAGGCCGTGAAGGTTGCCCTGAAGGACTACTTCGATAAGAACAGCATCCCCTATGATACCAAGCAGTTCCCGGACTGTGACCACTGCGAGGTATGTCACCACTAAATGAAAAAGCCGCTGCGGAAATCCGCAGCGGCTTTTTCGTCACTTTCTCGCCCTCTTCATTCGGACCAGCATCGTCACGCACAGGATAATCTGCACCACAGAGGCAGATGGGGTACCCAGACTGATGTGGAAGAGGGTGGCTCCCTCCATGAGGCTCATAGCATACACGATGGGAATTCTCACACAGAGGGCGCCCACCAACCCCTGGACCATCACAAACAGGGTCTTTTCCCGACCATTGAAATAGCCGATGAAGCAGAACAGGAAGCCCACCAGCAGACAGTCGATGGCATAGCCTTTCAGGTAGTCATGGGCTGCCGCCACCACGGCCGCATCTTCTGTAAAGAGGCCTGCCAGCAGGTTTCCGTGGAAAAAGGCAACATAGCCCATCACAATACCAATGGCCACGGAAGACCCGCACCCATACAGCAGAGCCCGATCCGCCCGCTCGGGCTTTCCGGCACCGATGTTCTGGGCAACAAAGGCGGACATGGCCTGCATATAGGCCGAGGGCACCAGCATGATGAACACCGTAATTTTTTCTGCCACGCCAACGCCGGCAGACTCCACCACGCCGATCATGTTGACGATCACCTGGATCACAACGAAGGAAAGCCCCACCAGGAACTCCTGAAACCCGATGGGGAGCCCCAGCTGCAACTCCTTCTTGGCGATCCTTGCATCAAATCGGATATAGCGGAGGCCAAAATCGAAGGGCAGCTCCTGCCTGCGGATGATGAGAACGGAAACCACCACGCTGATCCCCTGGGCAAACACCGTGGCAAGAGCCGCACCGGCCGCCCCCAGGCCAAACCCTTTCACCAGAAGCAGGTCCCCCAGGATATTCACCACACAGGCGATGGCCACTGTAAGCAGGGGCGTTTTGGAGTCTCCCAACCCTCTGAAAATGCCGCTCAGCACATTATAGGCAACCACAAAAACCATACCCATGCCGCAAATCATGATGTACTGGTCGGTCTGCCGGAAGGCATGTTCCGGCGCTTTCATCAGCCGGGCCAGGTCCCCGGAACACACCGTAATGACCAGGGTAAGGACCACACCGATGACCAGGAAGAGGAACAGGCCGGTACCGATGCCCCGGCTGGTCTTTTCCCGGTCCTTCTCTCCGATACTGTACCCCACAAAAATCGTGATGCCCATGGCCAGGCCGGTGATCACCGCCGTCAGGGTCTGCAGGAACATACTTCCCGTGGCAACCCCTGAGACATCCGCTGTCTCTGCAAATCTGCCCACAATGAGCAAATCGATCCCCCCGTACAGGGCCTGCAGGAACAGGGCAAACAGCACCGGCAGGGAAAACCGCAGCAGGGCCGTCAAGATCCGCCCTTCTATCAGCACATTCTTTTTCATGGTACCTCCTAAAACAAAAAGCTCGGCTATTGTTCTGCACAATAACCGAGCTCACTCGACATCTTACTCCACAATCCAACTACGGTTGGCTGTACTCCGATGACCCTATGTCGTTATAAACTTTTATAAGCGTAGCACTCCGACAGGGTCCTGTCAAGTTTGTTTTTCAGGTGGTGTACCCGTACATCCCGTCCTCCCGGAGGATCTGCTTCACCGTCCCCTCCTGGATGAGGAGCTCCAGGTGGGCCAGGGCCTCACCCACGGCGAACCACTTCTGGTTCAGGGGGAAGTCCTCCCAGCTCTTGGCCCGGATGTCCCAGGTCATGCGGCCGGTGATGTCGTAGGCCGTCATGCCGGGGTACTTCTCCACGATGGACAAGGTCTCAGCCACCCGGTTCCGGTGGTGGACCAGGAGCTGGTCGATGCGGGTGTTCAGATCCCCGCTGTGCCGGTGGGCAGGCAGGGCCAGCTTGACGGGATAAGCCCGGATGCGCTTGAGGCTCTCTAAGTACCGGCCCAGCATGTTGTCCATGTTGGCCCAGACCGAAATGTTAGGGGTGATATCAAAGAGGACGTGGTCTCCGGTAAAGAGGATGCCCTCCTTCTCCATCCACAGGCAGAGCTGGCCGGGGGCATGGCCGGGGACCGACAGGACCTCCAGCCGATAGTCTCCGATGGTGAAGACCTCCCCCTCCTTCACGGGGGTGTAGGCGCTGATGTCCAGCTGGGGACCCAGGTTCCGGGCGGGGTTGGTTTGGGTGATGACTGCCACCTCTTCGGCAGGAAAGCCCTCCTTCAAAAAGCGCTTGTCCATCTCCACCCAGAACCAGTCCTCAAAGGACTGGGCGGTGAAGGGGTGGTCCAGCTCCCCGATGTAGATCTTTCCCCCGGGACGAACCACCTGGGCGGACAGGCCCGTGTGGTCGGTGTGGATGTGGGTCACCAGCACGTCCATCCGGGACCGGTCCACCCCTGTCTCCTTCAGCCCGGCCTCCAGGGCCTCCCGGCATGCAGGGAGGTTGAACCCTGTGTCGATGAGGAGGCTCCGGTCGGGACCCTTCACCAGGTAAGCGTTCAGCTCTTTCAGGGGGTTGTTGGGCAGAGGGACAGGGATGGAGTAGATGTTGGGAATGATTTCGTGCATCGGTTTTATGCCTTTCTTGCTTCGCCCACCAGGGCAGAGGCTCCCAGGCGGTCAGCACCCAGGTCCAGGAAGGCCTGGGCGTCCTCCAGGGTGCGGATGCCCCCGGAGGCCTTGAGCTTGATGTGGTCGGCCAGATGCTCCCGCAGGAGGGCCACATCCTCCCGGGTGGCGCCGCCGGTGGAGAATCCGGTGGAGGTCTTTAAGAAATCTGCCCCGGCCTTCTCCACCACCTGGCAGAGCTTGATCTTTTCGGGGTCAGACAGGAGGCAGGTCTCAATGATGACCTTCAGGGGACGGCCCAGACAGGCGGCCTTCACGGCGGAGATCTCCTCGCCGATCTCCTTCCACTTGCGCTCCTTCACCAGGCCGTTGTTGATGACCATGTCGATCTCGCTGGCCCCGTTCTCCACGGCGTCCTTGGTCTCAAAGAGCTTGGCGGCCAGGGTGTTGTAGCCGTTGGGGAAGCCGATGACCGTGCAGATCTTCAGGTAGCCCTGGGTGTAGTCCACAGCGGCCTTTACAAAGGAGGGAGGGATGCACACGGTGGCGCAGCCAAACTCCATGGCCTCGTCGCAGAGGGTCTTGATCTGATCCCAGGTGGCATCCACCTTCAGCAGGGTGTGGTCAACATGGGAGAGAATGTTCTGGATATCCATAGGGATCGCTCCTTTTCTTTTTATTTGAGGGCCAAACTGTTGTTCAGCAGCAGGGAACTGTAGAGGAAGAGGACATCCTGGTCGGAAAACTCCACATAGTCAGCCAGACTGTGGCTGAACACATAGCGCAGGTCCACCAGGGTGATCCTGCTGTAGCCTTCCAGCAGGAGGGGGGCCAGGGAACTGCCAAAGGAGTCCCGGAAGAGGACCAGTTCCTTCCCGGCAGGGCCCTGGGGATTTTCGATCACCTGAATGCCCTGGGGGCCGGACAGGAAGAGATCGTAGGGATTTCCCCCGTTGGCCTTTTCCAGGTTGTAGATGGGCTGGGTCTGGACCCGGCCCATCAGGTCGTAGCCCGTGACGGTACAGCCGTCCATGGTCTCGCTGGTGAGGTAAGTGATCCGGTCCGGAGCAAGGGGGGCTGTAAGACGGGGAGAGTAGGTCCCGAAAAAGTCCCCTTCCCAGGCCTGGAAGGCATACTCGGTCTCCTCCCAGGCATCCATAGCCATGGCCAGATAGTGGGCCACGTCCACCAGCTTCTCCTGCCGCCAGTGGAGGTCGGTCCGGTAGAAATCCCCCAGGTCCAGCATGGGGGTGAGATCCAGGTGGGTGAGGAAGGGCAGCTCCCGTTGGAAGCAGTCCGCCATGACCTCATGGGTCAGGGACCCTTCCCGAAGAAAGGCCTCCTTGGCAGGGACCATGGCAAAGTACCCCTTGCAGTCCGTCCCGGCCAGATAGGTGTCATAGATATACTGGACCTTGTCGGCGGCGTAGTCGGTCATCTGGGGGAGCATGGTAGGCTCGGCCTCCACCAGATGGCTCTGGGCCAGATAAATCCCCTCCCGGGGTTCCTCCCCCGGGAAGTGCAGGTCCAGGGCCTGGGCGGCAGGACCCGTCAGGGTCAGCACCCCGGCCAGGACAAAAAGGGTCAGCTTACGCAAGCCTTAGCCCTCCAGGGAGGTGGGGCACATGAGGAAGAAGACATAGTTTCCGCCCTGGACGGCGGTCACTTCCTCGGCTTCGGTGCAGATGTTCCATCGCAGGTCACAGTACTCCTGGAGGGTCTGGCAGAAGGCTTCGCCGTCGGCCCCCTCCTCCATCTGGAACACATAGCCCAGGAAGGGGATGGTGCTGATGGCGGGGCCAAACATGACGCCTTCGGAGAAACCGGTGATCTCCACATCGCCAAAGCCCGTCAGCAGGCCGGGCTCCACGGGCATGACCATAGTCTCAAAGGGCAGGTCCGCAACGACCCCTTCGGCCAGGGAGGTCACGGTGGCGCTTTCGTCGGTGACGGCCATAGGCAGGAAGAGATTGGCCAGGTCTGCGCCCAGGGTATCACCCAGGACCACAGGGATGGCGGCATCCTCCTGGGGAGGCTCCTGGGAACCGCCGCAGGCAGTGAGGGCCAGGAGCAGGGCGGCAGACAGGGCCAGCAGAGTCAGAAGCTTTTTCATGGGCGTTCTCCTTATTCTATCAGGTGATGGTCTGGTGGTAGCGCTGGATCATGGCGGCAAACTGGCACCGGAGGGCGCTGCCCTGGGGATCCTGGGTGCCGTCGTCGTTGCCGGTGAGGATCCCCTGTTCAATGGCCCAGGCAAAGTCCTCCACGGCCCAGTCGGCGATCTGGTCCAGGTCGGTGTAGGTGTAGGTGGTGCCGGTGCCCTGGACCCAGTCGGGGGGAAGGAGGTCCGGGAAGGAGGGGGTGAGTTCGGGATCCTCCGGCAGGATAATCTCCGACGGGGGAGGCAGGATGGTATCCGGCCCCGTCACAGGGCGCAGATCCACATAACTGTCCCCAATGGTGGGGGCCAGGGACTGGTCATACCGGTGGATGAGTGCCACCAGTTCCTGGCGGGTGACCTTGTCGTCGGGTCGGAAGAGGCCCTCAAAGCCCTGGGCGATCTCCTTCTCCGCTGCCCAGACCACCGCATCGCTGTACCACTGGCCGGCAGGCACATCCGAGAAGGCAGCAGGAGCCGTGGGAGCAGGCTCCCCGGCGATGCGGTAAAGGACGGTGACCGCCATGGCTCGGGTCAGGGTGGCGTTGGGGGCAAAGTGGGTCTTGGACACGCCATTCATCAGGCCGTGCTCCAGCACATAGTTCACGTTGGGGGCAAACCAGTCGGCAGGCTTCACGTCTGCCAGATAATCGGCGGGAGACAGGCCGGCAGTCCAATCCTCCACCCGCTGGCTGAGCCAGGCACCTCGCTGCTCCAGGAAGGTCTGCAGGTCCTCAATGGCCCGGGGGTAACTGCCGGGGGTGGTGTCCGGCCAGAGGATGTGGTCCATGGCCTGGCTGGCAGACAAAAGGGCGCCCTGCTGGGCAGCCACGTCCCGGGCAGATGCCATTTCGGGGCCAAAGTCCGCCATATAAGTCTCCAGGGCCTCCCGGAAGGAGGGAATGGACAAAAGGCCCTTGCCCAGGATGGAGGCGCCTGCCACCACATCGGAGGCGCTGTAATTCAGATAGTAGGTTCCGTAGGCCGAGTCAAAGTCCCACAGAGGACCGGCATAGAGCTTTCCCTCTCCAGCAGGCTTATAGAAATAGGTGGAGGACTGGAAGGCATCGCCATCCTGGCTCAATTCCAGCATCAGGAAGCACTTGACCAGGGAGTCCAGGTCCACATACTCGGTGTAATCCTTTCCGGTGACCGGGTGGGTGCCGCCGTTCATGACGGCGTCCTCAAAGGCCTGGTAGAGGCCGCTGATATAGGCCATGGCCTCCTGGGGCAGGTACTCGGGGCTCTTGCTCACCAGGTAGCAGCCGGCGGTGGTGGCAAACCAGCTCTTCTCCTCCATGGCCCGGGCCTGGAAGTCCATCTCCAGCAGGTAGCCGCCGGAAATATCCTTGGGGGCGGTCAGGCCGGTGACATACTGGCAGGGCTTGCCCGCCGCCGTGGTCCCCCGGGCAGTGGCGCAGTCGTCCAGATCCTCCACCTGGGGGTTGGCATCTTCAATGTCTCCCTCCAGGTCGTGGATATCCACCCGGCCCTCACCCACCTCGGTCTTCTCGCAGAGGAGGTAGCTTCCCCGGTATTCCCCGTCATAGTACAGGTCCACAGGGGCGCTGTTGGGGGTGTAGGCCAGACCCACCTTTTGGGCCAGGTCAAAGGTCACGGTGTTGTGGATCAGCGTGGGATCGCAGTAGTTGGCCAGCAGGATCCAGGTGGACTCGGATGCCTCCCCTGCCTCCAGCAGGTCAAACTTCTCGTCCAGCTTGATCTGGTAGGGCTTCTTGGGGTAGGCCCAGGTGGAGTTGCCCCGGCCCTTGATCTGCTTCAGCTCTCCGGCGTAGACGGTGGAGCCGTCAGCCCGGAGATAGAGGATCTCCCCCTTGGCCTTATTCTTGTCCTTGTCCAGCTCCACCCATGCCCGGTCCTTTTCCGGATCGGCACTGGTGAGGTACACGGAACCGATGCTGGCCGACTGCATGACGGTCAGCTCCAGGCTCTGTTCCCCCTGGGTGAGGGTCACGGTCCAGCGGCCATCGGCAGGGACCTGGGCAAAGAGGGCGGTCAGGTCAAAGGGCTGACCGCTGGTCACCTCTGCAGAGGCGGCATCCCCTGCCACGGTAACGGCATCCCCCTGGAAGGACAGGGTCAACGCCGTCAGGTCAGCAAAGGCAGGCAGGAACAGATAATTGGTTCCGTTCTTCTGCTGGATGGAAACGGTGGTCTCATGGTCAGGGCTGGCCTGCCAGGTCAGCTCGTCCAGGCCGTTCCCGGCGGCAGAGGCACTGATGGTCATGCCCAGGCTCAGGGCCAGGGCAGCTGCGGTCAGCACGGCTCTTCGAATCAGGATCTTTCTCATGGTCTCCTCCTGTTGGGTACAAATGCAAATAGGGATAGATAGTTTATTATACCACAGTTTTCACTGCTGCACCAGACACAGTTCTCTTTTCCCAGAAAAACCGTGACAAGACACGTCTCCATATGTTATGATGGGAACAACCCTGACAAAGGAGGCTCTCTGTATGAAATTCTGTAAACGCACCTTGACTCTGCTCCTGTCCCTGGTAATGCTCTGCCAGCTCTTTGTGGTGGGCGCAGCCGCCGCCAAAGACCCCATGACCGAGATCCTGGGCACCTATGAAGGCTACTACTATGCCAACCAGGGTCAGACCGGCGTGACCCTCAAGGTCTATCAGAACGGGTCCGATGTGGAGGCCATTTTCGAATTCTATAACCTCCCCAACCGAACCAACGCCCAATCCGGCTCCTTCTACATGGACGTGACCTACGAGGGCGGCAGTTACTCCTTCGTGGCCACCAAGTGGATCGATAAGCCCGCCAGCTACAACACTGTAAATCTCCGGGAGATGGCCCTGGACGGCTACGTCCTCTCCGGCAAGGTCAACGGCCGATCTGATTGGAAATTTTATGCCGAAAAGCCCAACGATGCCTACGAGGATGTCCAGGACAGCCTCTTCGACGACCACCGCTATGAGGTAGTGGATGAGGGCATGACCTGGCAGCAGGCCAAGGCCTATGCCGAGAGCAAGGGCGGCTACCTGGCGGTCATCACCTCCGCCCAGGAACAGGCCTTTGTGGAAAAGCTCATCTCCGACGGCACCAAGAAGCAGTACTGGCTGGGCGGCTACAGCACCGGCAGCGCCTTCGCCTGGGTCAACGGCGAGACCTTCTCCTACACCAACTGGGACAAGGGCGAGCCCAACGACTTCCGGGGCAACGAGTCCTACGTTCAGATCTACCGGGCGAAAAACCCCGCCGTCAGCGGCAGTCAAGCCTACCGCTGGAACGACATCAACAACGAAAACACCATCCGGGGCGAAGAGAACTTCTTCTCCCTGTCCAATGTGGGCATGGTCATTGAATACGACCCCATCGCCAACTCCTCGGATTGGGCCGACCTGGAGCTCCAGGAGGCCTTTGAGAACGACCTGATCCCCGATGTCCTCATGGGCAAGGATATGACCGGCACCATCACCCGGGCCGAGTTCGCCGCCGTGGCCGTGAAGCTCTACGAAGCTCTCTCCGGCAACCGGATGATCATCGGCATGGACGTTCCCTTCACAGATATTTCCAACTCTGCCGAGCGTCTGTATATCCTGAAGGCCTACAACTACAACATCGTCAACGGCACCTCCGCCACTACCTACAGCCCCAACGATCTGCTGACCCGGGAGCAGATGGCCACCATGCTCACCCGAGTGTATAAAAAGTTCCTCTGGGCAGACTACACCATCAACGACGATGCCAAGTATGCTCTGGCTTACAACAACGAAGCCAAGTTCCGGGATGACTGGCAGATCTCCTCCTACGCCTACCAGTCCGTGTACTTCATGCACAACCACGGCATCATCAACGGCGTGGGCAACAACATGTTTGCCCCCAACAACTCCACCACTGCGCAGGCGGCTGCCAAGTACGCCAACGCCACCCGTCAGCAGGCCCTGCTGATCTCCACCCGCACCCTGACCACCCTGGGTGTTTGACCTCCGCGCTCTGCATTTCTCCGCCAAAAAACTTGCAGGATTTACCTCTTTTCACCATCTCACGAAGGCATTCCTGCAAGTTTCGGCAATCCATCAAACGAAATCCTTCCAAAAAGGCGGCAAAACCATCGTTTTGCCGCCTTTTCATGTTTCATTCTCCATGGTAAAATAAAGTGTTTGTAAATCACTGCTGAAACAGCAAGGAATCAGGAGGTCTCCTATGGCTGGAGAGAAAAAGAAGTTATCCCTGACTGCCTGGATCGCCATCGGTCTGGTCCTGGGTATCATTGCGGGTCTTGCCTTCCAGGGCGCACCTGCCATCGCAACCGACTACATCAAGCCCTTCGGCACCATTTATCTGAACCTCATCAAGATGGTGGTCGTCCCCGTGGTCCTGCTGTCCATCATGCAGGGCATCGTCTCCCTGCAGGATGTCCGCAAGGTGGGCTCCATCGGCGTGAAGACCATCGCCTTCTACCTCTGCACCACCGCTGTCGCCGTCACCCTGGGCCTGGTTTTCGCCAACATTCTCCAGGTGGGCGCAGGCTATGTGATCTCCACCGAGGGCCTGTCCTACGAGGCCTCCGAGGCCCCCGGACTGATGCAGACCATCGTGAACATCTTCCCCTCCAACTTCTTCCAGCCTCTGGCTGACGCCACCATGCTCCAGGTCATCGTCATTGCCCTGTTCTTCGGCTTCGGCATCATCCTGGCCGGGGAGAAGGGCAAGCTGGCCAAGGACTGCGTGGACAGCTTTGCTGAGGTCAGCTTCAAGGTCATGATGATGATCCTGAAGCTCTCCCCCATCGGTGTCTTCGCCCTGATCTGCCCCGTGGTGGCCACCAACGGCCCCGACGTGCTCCTCCCCCTGCTGAAGGTCATCGTTGTGGCATACACCGCCTACATCGTCCATGTGATCGTCACCTACTCCCTGTCTGTGAAGGCCTTCGCCGGTCTGAGCCCCCTGAAGTTCTTCAAGGTCATGTCCGAGCCCATGCTCTTCGCCTTCTCCTCTGCCTCCAGCGTGGGCACCCTGCCCTTCAACATGGACGCCACCCAGCGGCTGGGCGCCCGCAAGGAGGTCTCCTCCTTCGTCCTGCCTCTGGGCGCCACCATCAACATGGATGGCACCGCCATCTATCAGGGCGTGTGCGCCATCTTCATCGCTGAGATCTTCGGCATCGACCTAACCATCGCCCAGCAGATCACCATCATCCTCACCGCCACCCTGGCCTCCATCGGCACCGCAGGCGTGCCCGGCGCAGGCATGATCATGCTGGCCATGGTGCTGGAGTCCGTGGGTCTGCCCCTGGAGGGCATTGCCCTGGTGGCAGGTATCGACCGTATCCTGGATATGGGCCGCACCACCGTCAACATCACCGGCGACGCCGCCTGCACCATGTGCGTGGACGCCTGGGAAAAGAAGAAGGAAGCCAGAAAGCAGAAGGCTGCCTGAGTTTCCCCCATATAACAGCCAAAAGCCGCAGCTCGTTGAGCTGCGGCTTTTTTGTGACTCCACAAGGTGATTTCTCCCTGCCACGTAGGTTGCTGCGCCTCCGGCGGGGCCCCATTTCTCCCATGAGAAATGGGGGAAAGAATGCCAGGGGAAAGAGTTTCTTTCCCCTGGACCCCTTTCTCTAGCTGCAGGAATCCTGCTTTCTCATGTCGGCAGGCTGGCCATAGCGCGCCACCGGCTGGCGCGCGGGTACGCCCAAAGGGCCTCGTAGAGTTTCGTCGCTGCAGCGACGAAATAAAGTCAAGTTCGTTTTCTGGCGCGACATGTGCGTGCCGGAAAACACTTCTCGGCCTGTAAACGTGCGCCTTGGCACAAGGCGTGCGCTGCAGCAGGCCGCAATCCCCATTGTCGGAAAAGGCTTGCCTTTTTCGACAGGATAAAAAAAGAAGCCGCTATGCGGCTTCTTTTTTATGCTTATTAAGATTAGTAGTTCTCGGCCTTGATCTCGAAGTAAGCCTGGGGATAGCCGCAGACGGGGCACTCTGCGGGAGCCTCGTCGCCATACTCCAGGTGACCACAGTTGCGGCAGTACCAGACCTTGACAGCGGGCTTCTTGAAGACTTCCTCTGCCTCCAGGTTCTCCAGCAGCTTCAGGTAGCGCTCATAGTGAGACTTTTCGATCTGACCAACAAACTGGAACATATCAGCAATGCGGTGGAAGCCCTCTTCACGGGCCTCTTCTGCCATGCGCTTGTACATATCGGTCCACTCGTCGTGCTCGCCCTCGGCAGCTGCCAGCAGGTTCTGTGCGGTGGTGCCAATGCCGGAGAGTTCCTTGAACCAGAGCTTAGCGTGCTCCTTCTCGTTGCCGGCGGTCTCCTCAAAAAATGCTGCGATCTGCTCGTAGCCTTCCTGTCGTGCGACCTCTGCATAATAGGTGTACTTGTTTCTTGCCTGGCTTTCACCTGCGAATGCTTCCCACAGGTTAGCTTCAGTCTTGCTGCCCTTCAGTTCCATAGTAAATCTCCTTTCAAGTGTCTTTTATCATTCCTGCAGCGGTGTGTGCGCTGCTTGAAGGTTCTTAGCTTGGGTTTATGATACTCCAAGTGCAGATTCCTCTTCTGTGACTTTGACACAAATGGAACAAAAATGCAAGGGTTTTTTGGATTTTTCTTCTCCGAATTAAAAAACTTTGTTCGGGCATCCTATCCAGGCACAGAGATGTGCTCCCATTCCAAGGAAAAAGGAGGGACGGGAATGAGAAAGCATTTGATCGCAGCCGCTCTGATCCTGGCTGCAGCCCTGTCTGCCGCCGGATGCGGGGCAGACAACGCAGGGACCGCCGCCTACCGCTGGAACAGCCAGAACAGCGCCGAGGTCCAGCAGGACCTGGCCCGAGGGGCCCCCGAGGAACACACCGGGGCCTACCACGCCGATGAGAAGGGCCGGGTGGACGACTTCCGGAAGGACCACAAGGCCGAGCACACGGAAGACGACCTGAAAAAGGCCGGAGAGGATCTGATGAAGGGGGCCGAGGACGCCGGAAAGAGCATCGGCAAGGCCACCGAAGAGGTCCTGGACGGCATGACCGGGACCCCGAAGAACAGTTCCAGATGAAAAGCGTCAGAGGCAGGGCACCTGCCTCTGACTTTTTTCTTGGACTATTGCAGGATACTATTTTTCTATGGTATACTATAGGGTAATCCAAACCGAGGGGGAATCCTATGGAATTCATCATCATCTCCGGCATGTCCGGCGCAGGCAAGTCCTCTGCCGCCGCTTTCCTGGAAGACCTGGGCTTTTACTGCGTGGACAACCTCCCCGTGGCCCTGATCCCCAGCTTTGCCGGGATCTGCCTGGCAGGGGCCGGCACAGGCAAGTACAGCCGGGTGGCCCTGGTCACCGACATCCGGGGCGGCCAGACCTTCGATGAGCTCTTCCAGACCCTGGACAGCCTGAAGGAAATGAATCTGGAATATCAGCTCCTGTACATCGAAGCCTCTGACGAGGCCATCATCAACCGGTACAAGGAGACCCGGCACTCCCACCCCCTCTGCCGCCAGGGCTACTCCCTCGCCGAAGCCGTTCAGCTGGAGCGCATCGCCCTGGAGCCCGTTCGGCACCGGGCCACCCACATCCTGAACTCCACCGGTCTGACCCTGTCCAAATTCCGGGGAGAGCTTCTGCGGCTCTTCGGTATGGGGACCCCCAACGAGTCCATCTCCATCTCCGTCACCTCCTTTGGGTTCAAGCACGGCATCCCCCGGGATGCTGACCTGGTCTTTGACGCCCGGTTCCTGCCCAACCCCTACTACATCCCCGAGCTGAAGGAGTGCACCGGCCTGGAGGAGTCCGTCCGGACTTTCCTCTTCGGCTACCGTCAGACCCACGAATTCCTCCGGCATCTGGAGGACCTCTTCGCCTTTCTCCTGCCCCAGTATGTGGAGGAGGGCAAGTCCTCTCTCACCATCGCCATCGGCTGCACCGGCGGCCACCACCGTTCGGTGGCTGTGGTCCACGCCGTGGCTGACTTCATCCGCCAGAAGGGCTACCGGGTGGAGGAACAGCACCGGGACATCAATAAATGATTTTTGCGAGGCACATGTCCCCGCAAAAAACGAATGGAACTTTATTTCGCCGCCAAAGGGGCGAAACTCTACGAGGTATAGGAGGGAATGACCATGTCCTTTGCCGCCGAAGTGAAAACCGAACTCTGCCGGCCCAAGCTCTCCCGCAAGTGCTGTGCCCAGGCGGAGGCCTGCGGGGTCCTGCTCTACTGCAACCGCTTCTCTCCCCTGGAGGTGAAGATCGTCACCGAATCCCAGGCCTTTGCCCAACGGCTCAACCCCCTCTTCCACAAGGCCTTTGGTGTCACCTTCGATGAGAAAGGCGATCCCCAGGCCCCGGGCAAGCAGATCTTCTCCATCACCGATCCCCAGAAGCTGGAGATCCTGTGGGAAGCCTGCGCCTTCGACCCCACCGGCCCGGCCCACCACATCAACTTCGGCCTTCTGGAGGAGACCCACTGCCGCCAGGCCTTCCTGCGGGGGGCCTTCCTGGCGGGTGGTTCGGTCACCGATCCTCTCAAGGGCTACCACCTGGAGCTGGCCACCACCCACCGGAGTGTCAGCCGGGAGCTCTCTGTCCTTCTGCGGGAGCTGGAGTACGCCCCCAAAGAGGTCACCCGAAAGGCCAACTACATCACCTACTTCAAGCAGAGCGAGGCCATTGAGGACCTCCTCACCGCCATCGGGGCCCCCGTGTGCGCCATGGAGCTCATGAACACCAAGGCGGAAAAGCTCCTGCGCAACGGCGTGAACCGCCGGGTCAACTGCGAGGCCGCTAACGTGGACAAGACCGTGGACGCCGCCCTGGAGCAGCGCCACGCCATCCACATCCTCACCGAGGCCGGAAAGCTCAAGGACCTCTCCCCCAAGCTCCAGGAGGCCGCCGCCCTGCGGGAGGCCAACCCGGAGCTCCCCCTGTCCCAGCTGGCCGCCCTCTGCCACCCCCCCGTCACCAAGTCCTCCCTGAGCCACCGCCTGCGCAAGCTCATTGAGCTGAGCAAAAAAGTGGAAACCGAGGAGGAGACCGAAGAATCATTTTAATACAACCACTACTCACAAAGGAGACATACTATCATGAATCGTTATGAACAGGCCATTGCCTACCACAAGAAGGGCTACAACTGCAGCCAGTCCCTGCTGGCCTCTTTCCAGGACGTGACCGGCCTCTCCGAGCAGGCCAGCTTTGACATCGGCGCAGGTTTCGGCGCCGGCGCCTTCACCGGCGAGCTCTGCGGGGCTCTGTCCGGCGGCATCATGGTCCTGGGCATGGCCACCCCCGTGGACCAGAACGATCCCGTGGCCAGCAAGCGCCGCACCGGCAAGCTGTCCAAGGAGTTCCAGACCCGCTTTGAGGCCAAGTACGGCAATCTCCGCTGCGCCCCCCTGCTGAAAACCGAGATCACCCCCGACCAGTGCCCTGCCGCCCAGGCTGTGGGCACCACCAACCGCTGTGAGATCCTCATCCTCTCCGCCATGGAGATCGTGGAGGAGATCCTGAAGGAACAGGAGTAAGCCTATGGCATTTGTCCACCTGCACGTCCACTCGGAGTTCAGCCTTCTGGACGGCGCCTGCCGGATCCAGGGGCTTGTTCAGCGTGCCCAGGAACTGGGCCAGACCGCCATTGCGGTCACCGACCACGGGGTCATGTACGGGGCGGTGGATTTCTACAAGGCCGCCAAGGCCGCCGGCATCAAGCCCATCATCGGCTGTGAGGTCTACGTGGCCCCCCGGACCCGCTTCGACAAGGTCCACGAGCTGGACGACCGCCCCCGGCACCTGGTCCTCCTGTGCAAGGACGACCAGGGCTACCGAAACCTGTGCGCCCTGGTGAGCCGGTCCTTCACCGAGGGCTTTTACGGCAAACCCAGAGTGGACATGGAGCTTCTGAAAGAATACCACGAGGGCCTCATCGCCCTGTCTGCCTGTCTGGCCGGCGAGGTCCCCACCCGCATCCTGGCCGGAGACTACGAAGGGGCCAAAGCCCACGCCCTGGAGATGCGGGCCATCTTCGGCCCGGACAACTACTATCTGGAGCTCCAGGACCACAGCATCCCCGAGCAGAAGGACGCCGCCCGGGGCTTATTAAAGCTCCACAAGGAGACCGGCATTCCCCTGGTGGTCACCAACGACGCCCACTACCTCACCCGGGCCGACGCCGCCATCCAGGACGTCCTCATGTGCGTCCAGATGGGCCGCACCGTGGAGGACCCCACCCGGATGCGCTTCGAGACCGAGGAGTTCTACATTAAGAGCGAGGAGGAGATGGCAGCCCTCTTCCCCGACTGGCCCGAGGCCATCGAAAACACCGCCCGTATCGCTGAGCGGTGCAATGTGGACTTCCAGTTCGGCACCTACCACCTGCCTGAGTTCAAGCTTCCCGAAGGGTATACCGACGGGGACGCCTACTTTGAGACCCTCTGCCGCCAGGGCTTTGCCCGGCGCTACCCCAACGGCTCCCAGGAGTATCTGGAGCAGCTGGAATATGAGATGGCCATGATCCGCCGGATGGGCTTTGTGGAGTACTTCCTCATCGTCTCCGACTTCATCGGCTATGCCAAGAGCAAGGACATCCCCGTGGGCCCCGGCCGTGGTTCCGCCGCAGGCTCCATGGTGGCCTACTGCCTGGACATCACCGACGTGGACCCCATGAAGTACTCCCTGTACTTCGAGCGCTTCCTGAACCCCGAGCGTGTGTCCATGCCCGATATCGACGTGGACTTCTGCTACCGCCGCCGGGGGGAGGTCATCGACTACGTCAACCGGAAATACGGCTCCGACCACGTGGCCCAGATCGTCACCTTCGGCACCATGGCCGCCAAGGGGGCCATCCGGGATGTGGGCCGTGCCCTGAACATCCCCTACGCCGAGGTGGACGCCATCGCCAAGCAGGTCCCCAACGCCCTGCACATCACCCTGGACAACGCCCTGAGCCTGTCCAAGCCCCTCCGGGAGATGTATGAGAGCGACCCCACGGTGAAAAAGCTCATCGACACCGCCAAGGGCCTGGAGGGTATGCCCCGCCACGCCTCCACCCACGCCGCCGGTGTGGTCATCACCCGGAACCCGGCGGACACCTACGTCCCCCTGGCCAAGAACGACGAAGCCGTGGTCACCCAGTACCCCATGACCACCCTGGAGGAGCTGGGGCTGCTGAAGATGGACTTCCTGGCCCTGCGAAACCTCACTGTCCTGGATGACGCCGTCCAGCTGGTGAAAACCCACACCCCGGACTTCCGCCTGGACCAGATCCCCGACGATGACCCGGCCACCTTCCGGATGCTCTCCGAGGGCAAGACCTGCGGCGTGTTCCAGATGGAATCCGCCGGCATGACCGGGGTCTGCGTGGGCCTGAAGCCCAAGGACATTGAAGATATCACGGCTATCATCGCCCTGTACCGGCCCGGTCCCATGGACTCCATCCCCCGGTTCATCTCCTCCAAGCACAACCCCAAGACGGTCACCTACAAGACCCCCGCCCTGGAGCCCATCCTGGCCAACACCTACGGGTGCATCGTCTACCAGGAGCAGGTCATTGAGATCTTCCGCCGTCTGGCCGGGTACTCCCTGGGTCAGGCAGACATGGTCCGCCGGGCCATGTCCAAGAAGAAGCTCAAGGACATCCAGCGGGAGCGGGCGGCCTTCCTCCACGGGGACCCCGACCGCAACATCACCGGCTGCGTGGCCAACGGGATTCCTGCCGATGTGGCCGAGAGCATTTATGACGAGATCACCGATTTCGCCAACTACGCCTTCAACAAAGCCCACGCCGTGTGCTACGCCATCGTGGCCTACCAGACCGCCTGGTTCAAGTGCCACTACCCCCGGGAGTACATGGCCGCCCTGCTGACCTCCGTTCTGGACTCCCAAGGCAAGATCGCAGAGTATATCGCAGAGTGCCGGGCCATGGGCATCCGGCTCCTGCCCCCCGACATCAACCAGTCCGGTCCCCACTTCACCGTGGCGGGCCAGGACATCCGCTTCGGTCTGGCCGCTCTCAAGGGCGTGGGCCGGGGCTTTACCAACGCAGTCCTGGCGGAACGTCAGGCAGGGGGCCCCTTCAAGTCCTTCCCGGACTTCTGCCAGCGGCTTCTGGACCAGGACCTGAACAAGCGGGTCCTGGAGAGCCTCATCCGGGCGGGTGCTTTCGACTCCATGGGCCTGAAACGGTCCCAGCTGCTGGACGCCTACGAACAGCACCTGGACAGCCTGGCCCGGAACAAGCGAAAGAACCTGGAGGGTCAGTTCGACCTCTTCTCCATGGGGACCGACACCGCCGAGACCCCTGTGGACCTGGTCCTGAAAAACATCCCCGAATTCACCCCCCAGGAGCTCATGACCATGGAGAAGGAGGTCACCGGCCTCTACCTCTCCGGCCACCCCATGGATGCCTACCGGGAGACCGCCCGGAACCAAGGGGCCGTGTCCATTGGCCTCATGCTGGAGGACTTCGCCCAGGCGGACGGCCCCACCCACTTCCAGGACGGTCAGAAGATCACCCTGGCTGGCGTGGTCTCCGCCTCCAAGACCAAGACCACCAAGAACAACTCCCTCATGGCCTACGTGACCATCGAAGACGACACCGGCTCCATGGAGATGCTGGCCTTCTCCCGGGTGCTGGAGGAGAGCGGCAGCTACCTCCAGGTAAACATGCCCATCCTGGCCACCGGCCGGATCTCCGTCCGGGATGAAAAGGCCCCCCAGCTCATGTGTGACCGGGTCCTCCCCCTCCACCAGGCCCCCGGGGCGCCCATCGACCCCAACGAGCCCCCTGTCCGGCCCCCCCAGGTCCGCTCGGGCAAGCTCTACCTGCGCTTTGACACCGAGGCCACCCCTCTCCTCCGCCGGGTGAAGAACCTTTTCACCATGTTCCCAGGAGAGAGCCAGGCCGTCCTCTACTTCGCCGACACCAAGCGCCGTCTGGGCGCCCGGTGCCTCCTCCACGATGCCCTGCTCCAGGAGCTGAAAGAGTACCTGGGGGAGGACAATGTGGTGCTGAAATGACAGAAAGGAAGGATCTCTATGAAGAAACTGCTCCTCGTTCTTCTTTCCCTGCTTTTGGCCCTCTCCCTGTGTGCCTGCGGCGGCTCGGAGGAGCCTGTCCAGGAGGCCCCTCCGGAAGCTTCCTCGGTTATAACTGACACCGAGGTCCTGCCCCCCGTCAGTTCCCCGGCCCAGGAGGTCTCTGACGAAGCCCTCCTCCTGTCCGTCAATGAGAAGCTCTTTGACCAGTACTACTTCCTGTACGGCCTGCGCCCCGGCGCTGTCTTCCAGCTGGAGTGGGAGCCCTACACCACCACCCCCAGCCCCGAGGGCTATGACCTGCCCTGGTTCCCGGTGGTTGACCCTCAGGTCCAGTCCCTGGATGACATCCGGGCGGTTTGGGCAGAGTACTTCTGCTCCTCCGTCCCCATGCCCGAGGAATACCTGGAAAGCTACCGGGAGTTCGACGGTGTTCTCTGCTCCTGCTGCATGGGCATCGGCGACGATATGACCTTCCGGGAGATCCGGGCCGAACAGGTCCTCTCCCGGGACGGTGAGGCCGCCACCGTTCTGGCTGTGGCCTACCACCAGGACGTGGTCACCGAGGAACCCTACACCGTGGAGTACCATCTGCCTATGGTGTGGGAGGACGGCCAGTGGAAGACGGCTGATATCCAGCTTGTCCAGTGATCGCCTGCCCCCGAACTGATTTGAAAGGAAGGATCTCTATGAAACGTCTGCTTACCTGTGTTTTATCCCTGGCCCTCTGCCTTTCCCTGGTCCCCACCGCCTTTGCGGCCAAGACCTTCTCTGACGTCTCTCCCTCTCACTGGGCCTACGAATACGTGAACACCGCCGTGGAAAAGGGTTGGGTCACCGGTATGAGCGAGACCCAGTACAAGCCCGCCGGTCTGGTGACCGGCGCCCAGTTCCTTACCATGGTGGTTCGGGCCTTCTACCCCGGCGATATCCCCGCCGGCGTGGCCGACCCCTGGTACCAGCCCTATGTGGAGGCCGCCGACCAGCATGACCTGCGCAGCGGCGCCGGGCTCTCCTCCGCCAAGGCTCTCACCGCACCCCTCAACCGCTACCAGATGGCGGTCATCATGGACAACGTCCTCACTGACACGGGTATGACCGCCCCGTCCTTTGAGCCCGGCCTCATCATCGGCGACTGGGCCACCGTCCCCTCGGAATACCGGAACCCCGTGGCCCGGACCTACGCCCTGGGTCTGCTCTCCGGTGTGGATGCCCACGGCACCTTCGCGGGCAGCACCGGCATGAACCGGGCCCAGGCTGCCACCGTCATGTGCCGCCTGGGTGACCTGGTCCCCGTTCAGTCCCCCGGCACCGACCCCATTACCCCCGCTGATATGGTCTCCAACGGAGCCCTCCTCAGCATCGCCAACCAGAACATTTTCAAGCAGTATTACTTCCTCTACGGTCTGCGCCCCGGCGCCGTCTTCCAGCAGGACTGGACCGTAGCCTTTGAGACCCCCAGCGACAGCGGCTGGCCCACCCCCTGGTTCCGGGTGGTGGAGCCCGGCATGAACAGCTTCTCTGACATCGAACGGGTGTGGCACACCTACTTTGCCAAGGCCTGGCCCCTCCCCGATGAATACCTGGTCAACTACACGGAGAAGAACGGCAAGCTCTACACCTCCAACCCCGGCATCGGCGACGACCCCACCTTCCAGACCATCCAGGCCGAAAAGGTCCTGTCCCGCAGCGGCAATTACGCCGTGGTTCAGGTGCTTGCCTACCACCAGAATGTCTGGATGGAAAACAGCAAGCCCTACACGGTGGAATACCGCTATGACATGATCTGGGAAGACGGCCAGTGGAAGTGCTGCGGCCTGTTCCTGGTTGACTGATCCCTCTGATCCCATTCCAAAGAAGGTGTCCTATGAAACCCCTTTCCGCCTTCACCCCTCACCATCAGAGGACCTTCTGGGTGGTCCTGAGTATCCTCCTCCAGATCGGCCTGATGGTGACCGTCCTTCACTTCTTCAACCAATACTTTGTCTTTTTCTACTGGCTCTGCGTGGTGGTCAGTGTCCTGGTGGCCCTGTTCATCTCCACCCGCCGGAATAAGCTGGCCTATAAGGTGGCCTGGATCATCCCCATCCTCCTGGTCCCCGTGGTGGGCGGCCTCATGTATATCTTCCTGGGAGGTGGGCGAAAGCCCCAGTTCCGCCGGGAAGATGCCCTGAAGGTCTACCGCCGGCAGCTAAGCCCCACCCTGGACAACCTGGACTTCCTGCCCTACGGACCCGATGCCGCCCAGCTGGCCTGGTATCTGCAAAATTCCGCCCTCTGTCCCGCCTATGGAAACACCGATACCCGGTACTTCCCCACGGGCGAGGCCTTCTTCCCCGTCTTTCTGGAGGAACTGAAACAGGCCCGCCGCTATATCCTCCTGGAGTACTTCATCATTGCCGAGGGCTCCATGTGGGATGAGATCCTGGCCGTCCTCCGGGACAAGGTCAGGGAGGGGGTAGAGGTCCGGGTAATCTACGACGGCATCGGCTCGGCCAACACCCTGGATGCCGACTATGACGAGACCCTGGAGGCCAAGGGCATCCACTGCCGTCCCTTCCACCCCTTCCTGCCCATCCTGTCCATCCACCAGAACAACCGGGACCACCGGAAGCTCTGCGTCATCGACGGGGTCACGGGTTTTGTCAGCGGCCTGAACATCGCCGATGAGTACATCGCCCGAAAGGAGCGGTTCGGCTACTGGAAGGACAACGCCCTCCGCCTGCGGGGGGAGGCCGTCTGGAGCCTGGTGGTCTTCTTCCTGGCCATGTGGGATGACGGCCAAAAGGAGAAGTCGGACTACGCCTGGTTCCGCCCCCAGGCCCTGCCCCCTCTGGAAGCCCCCCGTGGGCTGGTGGTCCCCTATGTGGACACCCCCTTCTCGGAGGACACGGTCTGCGCCGACCTCCATCTGCTGATGATCGCCAAGGCCAAGAACTACCTCTACCTCACCACCCCCTACCTGATCCTGGATGAGACCCTCACCGCTGCCCTGCGGACGGCCGCCCGGTCCGGGGTGGATGTGCGGATCATGACCCCCCACATCCCCGACAAGAAGGCGGTCTTCGCCGTGACCCAGTCCAACTACGCCTCCCTGCTGGAGGCCGGCGTGCGGATCTATGAGTTCACCCCCGGCTTCCTCCACAGCAAGACCGTAGTGGCCGACGACCTGTACGCCTCGGTGGGCAGCTGCAACCTGGACTACCGGAGCTTCTACCTGCAGTTCGAAAACGGCGTGTGGCTCTGCGGCACGGAATCCGTGGAATCCGTCCGGGACGACTTCCTGGACACCATCCCTCTCTGCCAGGAGATCTTCCCGGAGGACGCCACCCCCCGAAACCTGTGGGCAAGGCTGAAACGGTCCCTCCTGCGGCTGTTCTCGCCCCTATTTTAACTTTTTTCGCCGCTGCGGTGGCGAAACTCTACGAGGTTTTAGACTTCCTTACGCAAAAAACACCCCTGACCTTATGGTCAGGGGTGTCGTACTCTTATCAGGATTTACTCTTCCTCGTCGGGTTCCCGGGTCTCCTCCAGCAAGACCTGCAGGATGCCGTTGTAGAGCTTCTCCGGCTCTGCCCGGAACTTCTCCGCCAGCTGGGTGGACTGCTCGGGAGAGACCGTCAGCATATCCAGGGTCATGATGTTGCCCTTGTCGTCGTCCAGGATCAGGCGCAGGGTCTCGCCCCCATCCTCTCTGGGCAGGATCTCCGCCCGGACCTGGGCATCCCGGCGGAGGGCGCCGTTGACCTTGGCCAGGTTCCGGTCGCACCGGCGGCGGACGGAATAGGCCAGGTGGTCCTCGCAGACCTTGCTGTTCTGACGGCCCCGGTCGGTGATGGCGTAGAGGCCATCCTCCATGGTGAGCTGTTCCAGCTCCACCAGACGGTTCACCGCCTCGGCGAACTCAAAATAGGTCACGCCGTCGTCACAGAAGGCCAGGTCGGCCAGGGTGACGAAGTCCACCGGGGCGGCCACCCGGGACATAAGGTAGAGCACCAGGATCCTGATATCCAGTTGATCGCGAATAAAACCGGTACGGCCCATGGGACTGCCCTCCTTGTTATCTAAAGTAATGTCTATGGGATAATTATACTAAATTTCTTGGGAAAGGACAAGAGGGGATTTCCTGGGACACCTCAGAAGCAGCCGCAGTCCTGGGGACCTTCCTCCTCCGGACGGCCCGCCGGGAAGAACTCTCCCACGGGGAAGCGGATCTGGCGGAAGATCTCGCAGGGATCGCTGTCCCCCTCCTCCTGGTCGGTGCAGCACTCCCGGGTGGGCATGCAGTAGTCGTACATGGGGATGAGCAGGTGGGTGTCCCGCTCCAGCCGGACGATGGAGAACTGGCCCAGGGTCACATAGAGCCGGCGGCAGTTGGACTCAAAGGTCAGGTCGCAGTCGAAGCAGGCGCTGATGCAGGGCGGGATCTCGATGACCTCGTTTTCCGGCAGGCACCCGCAGGGAGGAGGCGGGGGCGGGCAGCAGGGATTGCAGGGGTTGGGAGGACAAGGGGGACAGGGAGGCGGGCAGAGGCAGGGCTCGCAGGCCTCCAGCAGCTTCAGGCTCAGGACGATAGGATCCACAACTTCCAAAACCGCCTCGGGGAGATTGGTCTGACCGCAGCAGCAGAGTTCCGGCAGATCCCGGGAGGAGAAGGCCTTGGCCCCCCGCTCGCCCCCGTAGAGCTGGACCCGCTTTTCAAAGACCGCCAGCCCACAGACCTCTGCCGGTCTGGCCCCGCCCACGAAGGCCTCGGCGGTGATGCGGTAATAGTACCGGATGTCCACGTGGAAGAACCCCTTGTTGTAGGCGGTGGGCTCCACGTCGATGTAGGCGTGAAGGAGCTCAGCGCGGCCGCCCCGGACACTGAGGGCCCGGTCGATGACCGCCTGAGAGTTCCGGGTGGGATAGACCCGCAGGTCCTCGATGCAGTCCTTGTCCCGGCAGCTGTCGAATATTTTTCTGGTATGGATACACACGGCTTCCCGGATGGCGCAGCTGTCCTGCACGGGACCGGGCACGACCCTTTCACTCATGGTATGACCTCCTATTCCTATATTGGCACTTGCCACTCCATTCTATGCAGGGCAGGCGGGGTGGTGCGCCTTTGGGACAGGAGGAGAAAATACGACAAAACTTCCCCCTTGAATTTTTTTCCGGGCCGTGCTATACTGACCACACTGAAAATTCAATTGCAGGATTGGTATATCGGTATTACCCCAGCTTCCCAAGCTGGTGAGGCGGGTTCGACTCCCGTATCCTGCTCCAGAAAAAAGCACTTGCGTGAGCAAGTGCTTTTTTCAATGAAGCGCACCTAACGGTGCATGAAGGAATGAAGCAGGGCTTCGCCCTATGATGCGGGCCCAAGGGCCCATGTATCGTCATCGGTGTGCTTCTCTTCATACCGCACGAAGTGCGGTGCTTCATGGCGGCCCTGCCGCCGCTTCATGTTTGCAACGCAAACACTTCATTGATACCTTTCCTTTTTATACTATGCTTTGCAAAAAATTTATCCTTCACAAGGAATCATATTCTATCTGTGCAGTCCATGGATTTTGTTTTCTCCATCATTCTCCTTGTGAATGAAGCGCACCTAACGGTGCATGAAGAAATGAAGCAGGGCTCCGCCCTATGATGCGGGCCTATAGGCCCATGTATCATCATCGGTGCGCTTCTCTTCATACCGCACGAAGTGCGGTGCTTCATGGCGGCCCTGCCGCCCCTTCATGTTTGCCAAGCAAACACTTCATTGCGATATGCCTGCATTTATGATATGCTTTACAAAAGAGGTGATCTGTTATGAGAAACGATAAACTGTCTGTGCAGTCTATGGACTTTGCTGTTTCTATCATCCAACTTGTCAAAGAACTGAAGCAACAACGGGAAACCATCATCTCTAACCAAATCGGAAGAAGCGGAACCTCCATCGGCGCAAATATCCGGGAAGCCCAGTATGCCCATGGGCGGGCTGACTTCATTTCCAAGATGCAGATCGCCTTGAAAGAAGCCAACGAAACCGGCTACTGGCTGGAACTTCTGTTCAGAACCGGATATCTTTCTCCCGAATCTTATCAGAAACTTGATGCCGACTGCTCCAGCCTGCGCATCATGCTGATTGCATCCATTCGAACCGCAAAGGCAGGCAAAGACTAACGGAGGTCCCCACATGAAAGACGGAAAGAAATACATCCTCATTGCCGATGACGAGCCCGAGATCCGGGATATTTTAAAGCTCCTCCTCACCGGAGACGGCTATGCCGTCCTCCCCGTGGCCGACGGCCAGGCGGTGGTGGACAATGCCTCCCCGGACATCGACCTGTATATTTTAGACGTAAACATGCCCAACATGAACGGCATCATGGCCGCCGCCAAGCTCCGGGAGACCTATGAGACCCCCATCGTCTTCCTCACCGCCTATTCCAGCGAGTCGGACAAGGTCATGGGCTTCTCTGCCGGGGCAGATGACTACATCGTCAAGCCCTTCTCCAACGTGGAGCTGCTCATGCGGGTGAAGGCCATCCTCCGGCGCAATCCGGTCATCACCCCCGTCCAGCCCAAAGAGGAACCCGTCAACCGGGTGGCCATCCAGGACCTGATCCTGGATCTGGACCGCCAGTCCGTCCTGCGGGGGGAGGAGACCATCTCCCTGACCCACACAGAGTTCAAGATTTTGGAGCTCCTGGCCACCCACCGGAAGAAGATCTACTCCCTGGACAACATCTACCAGAGCATCTGGGGGGATGACGCCGTGGGGGACAGCGCCATCATGGTCCACATCAAGAACATCCGCAAGAAGCTGGGGGACAACTCCCGCAGCCCCACCTACATCAAGACCGCCTGGGGGAGGGGCTACTACATTGACTGACACCAAGAAACGGCGCAAGCTCTCCCACGAGATCCTGGGCCTGGTGGCCGCCTCCTTTGCCGTGGCCTTCTTCCTGATGGAGTTTTTGTACCTCACCGCCCTGGGGATCTCCCACCACTACATCGAGGTCAACGATCTGATCCTCAACGAGGACCAGTATATTACCCTGGACGGCTGGCTCCTGAACCTGAGCCTGCTGGTAGCCCTCCTCTTTTTCCTGGCCCTCTTTCTGATCCTCCTGGGCCAGAAACTCTCCTACATCCGGACTCTCACCCAGGGGGTGGAGGCCCTCCGGGCCAACCGGATGGACTATGAGATGCCCCTGGAGGGCAACAACGAGCTGACCCAGCTGGCCGAGACCATCAACTACCTGTCGGCCACCCAGCGGGCCGTTCAGGAGAAGGAACGGGCCCTGGCCCAGGAGAAGGAGCAGCTCATCCGCACCCTCTCCCACGACATCCGTACCCCCCTCACCTCCATCCTGTCCTACTCGGAGCTGCTGCAGACCCAGGAGGACTACGACCCCCGGGAGATCCGGGCCCACCTGGCCCTCATCCAGAAGAAGGCCGGGCAGATCAAGGAGCTCACCGACATCCTCCTGGACGGGGGCAAGCGGAACCCGGAGCCCTTCGAGAACGCCCGGTTCCTGCTGGAACAGCTGGCGGCCGAGGCCGAGGAGGCATTGGAAGAGGACTTCACCGTGGAGATCGACCTGTCCTCCTGTCCCCCCTTCCAGGGGACCTTTGACCTGCGGGAGCTCCAGCGAATCTTTGACAACCTGGTATCCAACATCCAGAAATACGCCGACCCCGCCCGGCCGGTGGTCTTCCGGCTGGCCTTGGAGGACGGCAGCCTGGTCATCTCCCAGGAGAACGGCAAGGGGACCCGCCAAAGCCCCGCCGAGAGCCACCAGATGGGCCTGAACAGCATCCGCCGCATCGCCCACAGCTACGGGGGAACCGTGGAGGTCCGGGAGGACGAGACGACCTTCTCCATCTCTGTGGTCCTTTCAGAGTTTTAACAGAGCTTCTTCAGAATTCTTCAGAATTTCCTGACCATCTTCTTCAGAAACCCTTGGTATGATTACCTCACAAAAGAAAAACACCCCCGCACAAAAAAAGAAAGTGAGGATATAAATTATGATGAACTCTCTGGACCTGTTGATTATCGTTTTCATGGCAATGACCGCCATCAGCCTGCTGGCCATCTGCCTGATGTTCCTGGTGAAGCACCCCACCGTAAAGAAGGTTTCCTTCTACTTCCTGGCCATCTTCGGTATGCTGGTGGCCGTGCTGAACCACCTGATGACCCCCTTCACCTTCCCCGGTGAGCTGGCCATTGGCTGGGGCCTGGGCGGCCTGAGCGTGGCAGCCCTCCTGATGACCTTGCTGGGCAAGAACGAGAAGCTCCACAAGATCGCCCCCATCCTGGCTGCGGTCTCCGTGGTCTTCGGTATGCTGAACGCATTTATGTAAACGATTTCAAGAAAAGAGACGCCGACGGCGTCTCTTTTCCTTATAACAGTTATAATTATAACTACTACACTTCTATTTATAAGTTATATAGTAATAATTATTATATTTTTATGGAATTCTAACGCACCAAATTTCTGCCTAGAATATTTGCAGAGGTGTTGTTATGAACCCATACGAAAAAGAATTCAAGCAGATCGGCCTGAAAATCGCCTATTATCGCAAGCTCCAGGGGCTCACCCAGGAGAAGTTAGCCGAAAAAATGGATGTCGCCACTCCCTATATCGGCCAGATCGAAGCCCCCAATATCTATAAGCCCATTTCCCTGACCACTCTGTTCCGTATTGCAGAGGCATTGGACACCCCAGCTTACAAATTTCTTGATTTTTGAGACTCTGCCTTCTGGCAGGGTCTCTTTTCTTGCCTTCGTCTCCTTTTGTAGTTATAATTATAACTATCACGGTTATAATACTAGCCAGGAGGAATCACCATGCCAAAGGAAAACCAAGAATGGGATGTGTTTTACGCCCTCTGCCCCCAATCTCTGCTGGACATTATGGATGACCCCGGACTGACCTTTGCCAACCGGATGCGATTGTTCCTGGCGCTGTCCCGCCTGGGGTTTCACTCCGTTGCGTATAGCTGCCGCCGCAAGCCGGTTTCCCCTGATTCCCTTCCCGGCGTCTGCCGGGAAACAGATTTTGACCATCTCTATCTGCCGGATGACCCCCACTATAACGAAGAACCGTTTATTCAGATGTTCCTGAATAACATCCAGAGTCAAATCCAGCGAAAGCGGTTTGAACCTGATTCCGGGGCTTGAACCTCCCCCAGTCAGCTTCGCTGACTTCCCTCTCAGAGGGTCTTTTCCCGTCTACTTAATATCAAAAACGAGGTGGACAGAAAAATATTTCTCACTTTTCATTGTTCTTCCGGTTTCATTGTGGTAAAATAATCAGGCACATAATATTCACCAACAGAACCACGAAATTTTTGCATAGAAAGAGAGCGTCCTATGAGCTACGACAAGGAACTGGTGGCCCACAAGCTCCAGCGGTGGGAGAATTACCTGAACAACTACAAGCTCCCCGCCTGGAAGGAACTGCCCGACATCGGTCTCTACATGGATCAGGTCATCGCCCTGCTGGGCCAGTACCTGGACTTCATCCCCGTGGAGGACCAGAAGAACAAGCCCGTCACCCCCACCACCATCAACAATTACGTCCGGCTGAAGGTCATGCCCGCCCCGGAAAAGCGGAAGTACTACCGCATCCACATTGCCTACCTGATCATGATCTTCACCCTGAAGCAGGGCACCAGCATCAACGGCATCCAGCAGCTGCTGCCCATCACCGCCGACGAGGAGGAGGTCAAGTCCTTCTACACCCATTACATTGACCGCCTCCAGGACATCGCTCTGTTTTACACCGCCCAGACCCGCACCGCCGCCCAGGAGATCCTGGGGGACCCCGGTGAGCAGGAGCCCCGGGAGGATGCCGTGGAGCACTTCATCATCCAGAGCATCCTCATGTCCGGCTTCTCCCGGATCCTGGCCGAAAAGCTCCTGCGCCTCCAGGACGCCGACACCCAGCAGGTCCTGGACCTGGAACAGATCAGCGGCGGCACCTGGCACCGGTCCATGGAAATGACCCAGAAAAAGGAGGACTGACCCATGCTCTTTGATACCCACGCCCACTACTACTCCTCCGCCTTCAACGAGGACCGGGACGAGGTCCTCTCCTCCCTGCCCGGGGAGGGGGTCGGTCTGGTCCTCTGCCCCGGCAACGACCTGTGGTCCTCCCGCCGGTGCATCGAGACGGCCGAGCAGTACCCCTACATTTACGCCGCCGCCGGCATCCACCCCGAGGACGCCCTGAACCTGCCGGAGGACTGGCTGGCCCAGATCGAGGAGATGGCCGCCCACCCCAAGGCGAAGGCCATCGGTGAGATCGGCCTGGACTACTACTGGAAGGAAGTCCCCCACGACCTGCAGAAGGAGGTCTTCCGGGCTCAGCTGGCCCTGGCGGAAAAGCTGGATCTCCCCGTCATCGTCCACGACCGGGAAGCCCACGCCGACTGCCTGGCCATCGTGAAGGAGTTCCCCAAGGTCCGGGGTGTCTTCCACTGCTACTCCGGCAGCGCCGAGGATGCCAAGACCCTGGTGAAGCTGGGCTGGCACCTGTCCTTCACCGGCACCATCACCTTCAAGAACGCCCGCAAGGCCCCCGAGGTCATCGCTGCCGTTCCTATGGAGCGGATCATGGTGGAGACCGACGCCCCCTACATGGCGCCCACCCCCTTCCGGGGCAAGCGGTGCGACTCCCGGTACGTCTACCGGATGGCCCAGACCATCGCCGAGATCAAGGGCCTGACCCGGGAGGAAGTGGAGGCCATCACCACAGAAAACGGCAAGCGGCTGTTTGGCATTGAGGACTGAGCCTATGAACCCCAACAATATCATCACCTATGACTACTTCGGCAGTCTCTACATCAACATGACCAACCGGTGCGACTGCCGGTGCGTCTTCTGCATCCGGGACCAGGAGGCCTCCGCCCTGGGAGGCCTGTGGCTGGACGGGGAACCCACCCGCCAGGATGTCCTGGACTCCATCCTGGCCATGGATCCCACCGCCTATCCGGAGATCGTCTTCTGCGGCTACGGAGAGCCCACCTGCCGCCTGGACGACATGCTCTGGCTGTGCGACCGTCTCCATGAGGAGCTGGGGGACACCTGTCCCCCCATCCGCCTGAACACCAACGGCCACGGGTCCCTCATTAACCACCGGGATGTGACCCCCGAACTGGCCGGTCGTCTGGATGCGGTCTCCGTGTCCCTGAACGGTTCCAATCTGGAGGAATACCTGCGGCTCACCCGGCCCGGTGCCGGGGAGAAGGCCTGGCAGGCCATGCTGGACTTCGTCCGGGATGCGGGAAAATACGTCCCCAAGGTCATGGTCTCCATCGTGGACTACGACAAGAGCCAGGCCGAGATCGATGCCTGCCGCCAGTTGGCGGAGAGCCTGGGCGCCATCTTCCGGGTGCGGCCCTTTGCATAAGAAAAATCCCACGGCAGAAGCCGTGGGATTTTTGCGTTCTCAGTCGAAAATATCTGCAATGTCCAGGCCGATGCTGGCATTATCGCCTGTCTCGTTGGCACAGTCGATGGCCAGGACCACCGCCAGAGCCTGAAGCTCCAGGGAGGGGTCGGGGATGTCCACGCAGTAGCTGTCCCCCCAGGTCATCCACTCCCGGGAGATAGAGAAGATCTGCCGGTCGGCCTGGGTGACGGTAAAATCCAGGGCCAGGAAGTTACCGGAGATCTCCCAGCGGGGACCCTCCAGAACGTACTTGGGCCGGAGGAAGGAGATCTTTTTCACCAGCTGGCCAAAGTCCCGGTCCCGGACGTGGATATCATACCGGGGCAGCAGGCTCACCAGTTTCTGGCGGATGGTGATGACCTCCTCCCCAAAGCGGTCGTACACGTGGAGCTTCTTGCCCAGAGAGATCAGCTCGCCCTGGGCGGTGTATCGGTCCTCCCCGTACTCGTCCTTGACGGTGAACTTATCAGTCCAGGAAAAGACCTTTTCTTTGATGTAGAGTTTCATGGGAAACCTCCTTACGAAGTCGTTTGTTCTGCGGCAAGACGGTCCAGTTTTTTGAAGCTCCGGGCCACCATGCCCAGGGACAGGACCACCGCCAGGAAATCGGCGATGGGTCCGGCGTAGAGGACGCCGTCCAGGCCGAAAAACAGGGGCAGGATAATGAGCAGGGGGAGCAGCAGGAATCCCTGACGGGAGATCGACAGGAAGGTCCCCTGCTTCATGTCTCCGATGGAAGTGAAATAGTTCATGGCCAGGGGCTGGACCCCGAAGAGGCAGACCATGAACAGGTAGATCTGCAGGTAGTCCTCGCCGAACTGGAAGTACAGGGCATCCCCCGTGCCGAAAATGGACAGGATCTGGTGGGGGAAGAGCTGGAAGAGGGCAAAGGCCGTGAAGCTGAAGACCAGGCCCACACCCACAGCCCGCTGGAAGGTCCCCTTCACCCGGCTGTACTGTTTGGCCCCCATGTTGTAGCTGATGATGGGCTGGCAGCCGTGGGCAAGGCCCACCGCAAAGGACACCATGATGGCGTTGACCTTGCCCACCACCCCGGCCACCGCCAGAGGGATGTCGCTGCCGTAGACCGACAGGGCGCCGTAGTGGACCAGGGTGTTGTTCAGCACCACGTTCACCAGGGTCATGACCATGTGGTTGGCAAAGCTGGCGGTGCCCAGCTTGAAGATCCGGGCGGCATAGTCCCGCCGGATCCCCAGAGAGGACCTCTCGATGGCAAAGGCCTTGAACCTGGGGAAGTACCGCAGACAGATGACGAAGGACACCACCTGGCTGATGACCGTGGCAATGGCGGCCCCCCGGATGCCCATTTCCAGGGGGAACATAAAGAGCCAGTCCAGGAAAATGTTCAAACCGGCGCCCACCAGGGAGGAGGTCATGGCCACCTTGGGGCTGCGGTCGGCCCGTATGATGGGGTAGACGCCGTTGGCGAAGATCACGAAGGGCATGCCCCAGACGGTGATGGAAAGGTAGTCCTGGGCATAGGGCAGGGCGGCCTCGGTGGCCCCGCAGAGGAGGAGAATGGGGGTCTCGAACAGAAGGACCACCACAGTAAAGAGGATGCCCACCAGGGTCACCAGGGTCAGGCCGGTGCCCACAAAGGCCTTGGCCTCCTCCTCCCGCCTGGCACCCAGAGAGAGGTTGAAGTTGGCGGCCAGACCCACGCCCACCAGCTGGGACACGGCGATGGACAGGCCCACCAGGGGAAAGACCACGTTGGTGGCGGCGTTGCCCAGCATGCCCACCACCTGGCCAATGAAGATCTGGTCGGTGATGTTGTACACCGACCCCACCAGCATGGCAATGATGGAGGGAACGGCGAATTTGTAGATCAGGGGCCCCAGAGGGGCGGTACCCAGGGGGTTGCCCTGGGCAGGTGCGGAGGCAGGTTTCATGGGAAAAACCTTCTTTCCGTAGTAAAATGTGTGTGTATATTTAGGATAAGGGAAAAGAGGAACGCTGTCAATATCTGCCCTCATCCGCCCACCCCGATTCAGCGGTGACGAGGCTCGACTCGCTCCCTTGTCCCACAAAAGCTGTCGCTTTTGCGGGAGCCCGGGCACCTCCTGGATTTGAAAATCTGCGGTCACACCGCAGATTTGGAGGTGGAGGTTAGCGAGTTCCTTCTGCTCCCATCAAAAAGCCCTTCACGTTGCTGGCGGTGACAAGGCTCGACTCGCTCCCTTGTCCCACAAAGGCTGTCGCCTTTGCGGGAGCCCGGGTTACCTCCTGGATTGAAAAATCCGCAGCTACACTGCGGATTTGGGTGGAGGTTAGCGAGTCGAGCTACCTTTCGCTCCAAAAAAGAAAATCCGCATCCTTACGGATGCGGACTTCTTTTTTGGAGCGAGTGACGAGGCTCGAACTCGCTACCTCCACCTTGGCAAGGTGGCGCTCTACCAGATGAGCTACACTCGCATATGGTGCCCAGGGCCGGAATCGAACCAGCGACACGCGGATTTTCAATCCGCTGCTCTACCAAC
>JAFSFC010000041.1 GCA_017435425.1 Ruminiclostridium sp.
AGGCTCGAACTCGCTACCTCCACCTTGGCAAGGTGGCGCTCTACCAGATGAGCTACACTCGCATATGGTGCCCAGGGCCGGAATCGAACCAGCGACACGCGGATTTTCAATCCGCTGCTCTACCAACTGAGCTACCTGGGCGTGCTGCGAAAGGGGTCTTCCCCTCAGGCGCAAGGTGTATGATACACCACCCGACCCCCATTTGTCAACAAATATTTTCAAAAAATTTGAATTTCCTGACAGACAAAAAACCGGGTCCTTTTGGACCCGGTTTTTACCCTATGAATACAGAATGGCCTCGCAGAGTTCCGGTCCGCAGACCGGAAAAAAGTCCAATCATGATTTCCCGTGACATGTGCATGGGAAATCATTCCTCTCGGCCCGAGAGTGACCGGCTCTGCCGGGCGCGGGTCGGGTCGCAATCTCCACTTTTGGGATGCGTCTTATGCCCAAAGGCAACTTGACACCCTCGTATGCGATCGCACCGAACGAAGCCCCTTTTCGGTACGCATCCCAAAAGTCTGGCTTTTAGCCCAGCTTTGCGCCAGCGGGAATCTTATCATCCACCATAACGAGGTTCAGCTTCTCCTCGTCGTTCTCCTTGTGGATGGCAGACAGCAGCATGCCGCAGGAGTCCAGGCCCATCATCTTTCTGGGGGGCAGGTTCACGATGGCCACCAGGGACTTGCCGATCAGGTCCTCGGGCTTGTAGAACATGGCGATGCCGGAGAGGATCTGGCGATCCACGCCGGAGCCGTCGTCCAGGGTGAACTTCAGCAGCTTCTTGGACTTCTTCACGGCCTCGCAGTTCTTGACCTTCACCACACGGAAGTCGGACTTCACGAAGGTGTCAAAGTCCACGTCCTCCTGCCAGGGCTCCATCTCGATGGCGGGCTTGGCGGGGGCCATGGCTGCCTGACGGGCAGCTTCCAGCTCGGCCAGGGCCTTGTCCATGTCGATACGGGGGAAGAGGTTCTCGCCCTTGGTGACGGAGACCTCTGCAGCCAGACCGCCCCAGACAGCGGCGGACTCCCAGGTGCGGGCAGCCTCGCCGGCGCCCAGCTGGTCGAAGAGCTTGTCCATACTTGCGGGCATGAAGGGGGTCAGCAGGACGCCGCAGATGCGGGTGGTCTCCAGGAGGTTATACAGGACGGTGGCCAGACGGTCGCCGTTGGCGGCAACGTCCTTGCCCAGGACCCAGGGTGCGGTCTCGTCAATGTACTTGTTGGCACGCTGGATGACCTTGAAGACCTCTGCCAGAGCGTTCTGGAAGGCGTACTTCTCCATGTGCTCCTCATACTTGCCCCGGAGAGCTGCAACCATGCCCAGCAGCTCCTCGTCCAGAGCATCTGCCTGACGGCCGGCGGGCAGGGTGCCGCCGAAGTACTTGCCGGCCATGGCGGTGGTACGGGACAGGAGGTTACCCAGGTCGTTGGCCAGGTCCACGTTGATGGTCTGGATCAGGGACTCGTTGGAGAAGTTGCCGTCGGAGCCGAAGGGGAAGGTGCGCAGCAGGAAGAAGCGCAGAGCATCCACGCCGAACATTTCAGCCAGGATGTAGGGATCCACCACGTTACCCTTGGACTTGGACATCTTGCCGCCGTCCAGCAGCAGCCAGCCGTGGCCGAAGACCTTCTTGGGCAGGGGCATCTCCATGCTCATGAGCATGGCGGGCCAGATGATGGAGTGGAAACGGACGATCTCCTTGCCCACGAAGTGGACGTCGGCAGGCCAGTAGTGGTCATAATCGTCGTACTTGTCGTTCAGCAGGCCCAGGGCGGTGGTGTAGTTGAACAGAGCGTCCACCCACACGTAGACCACGTGACCGGGGTCGAAGTCAACGGGCACGCCCCAGGTGAAGGAGGTACGGGAGACGCACAGGTCCTCCAGGCCGGGCTTGATGAAGTTGTTCACCATCTCGTTGACGCGGGAGCGGGGCTCCAGGAAGTCGGTGTTTTCCAGCAGGTCCTGGATGCGGTCTGCATAGTTGGAGAGCTTGAAGAAGTATGCCTCCTCCTCAGCGTCCTGGACGTCACGGCCGCAGTCGGGGCACTTGCCCTCCACCAGCTGGGACTCGGTCCAGAAGGACTCGCAGGGCTTGCAGTACTTGCCCACATATTTACCCTTGTAGATGTCGCCCTTGTCGTACATCTTCTTAAAGATCTTCTGGATGGCGGCCACGTGGTAGTCGTCGGTGGTGCGGATGAAGCGGTCGTTGGAGATGTTCATCAGGTTCCACAGGTCCAGAATGCCCCGGTCACCCTGGACGATGTTGTCCACGAACTCCTGGGGGGTGCAGCCGGCTTCCTTGGCCTTGTCCTCGATCTTCTGGCCGTGCTCGTCGGTGCCGGTCAGGAACAGAACATCGTGGCCGGTCAGGCGCTTGTAGCGGGCCATGGCGTCGGTGGCCACGGTGCAGTAGGTGTGGCCGATGTGGAGCTTGTCAGAGGGGTAGTAGATGGGGGTGGTGATATAAAATTTCTTCTTCTGATCTCTTTCCATAGTGCATGTATCCTCTCTGCGCTGTGCGCATTTGTTTTTGTAATAAGCCTTCCCCCTGGGGAGAAGGTGGCCCGGCAAAACCGGGTCGGATGAGGGGCCTTGACCTGTTCCCCTCATCAGTCAGCTTCTCCCCAGGGAGAAGCCTTGTTCTTTATTCGTTCCCTTCCGGAGCAGGAACAGGCCCGCATCCCGTGCAGCCCTGGCAGGAACCGCCGCAGGATGTAGGGTCCACGGGCTTGGGGGGCTCGGGCCGGGCGTCGTTGTCCAGCAGGATGGACGCCATGGACCCCAGGTAGAACACCATGGCCAGAATGAGGGCGGTGTCCATCAGGGGCAGACCGTCACCCAGGACCATGATGCCGAAGGCAGCCGCCGACAGGCAGGTGATGAGGGTGAGGGGCACCTGACCCTTGCCGAAGGCGAACCCGGGCAGGCAGTAGCAGCCCACCATGGACAGCAGGATGGCCACCAGGGAGAAGAGGTACTTCTCCAGGTTGGGGTCCTGGGCCCAGGTCTGGTAGTTTGCCATGACCCACAGGCAGGATGTAAAGCCGGGCAGCAGGGTCCAGACGCTCTTGGCCTGCCGGAAGGACTTCATCTCCTGGGTCACGAACCAGATGCCGGCAGCGGCGCCCAGACAGACCACACCCAGAATGGGCCGGACGATGGAGACTTCCCGGGCCATGGTGAAGGCATTCACCGGGCTGCTGACGAAGGCCTCGATGTTGAAAAAGCCCGCCGCCAGGAAGAGACCGGCAGCCGCCAGGTTGCAACTGGTCTGGATCATGTTCCCCCGGCCGAAGGCGCTGGTGTAGGCCTTTTCAAAGGTCCGGTGCTTACCCAGAGACAGGGCAGCGATGGCAGCCACGGTGATGAGGGCCACCGCCCACATGGCATAGGCAACGGGCACGCCCCTTACCGCAAGGCCGGTGTCCGGCTCAAATGCCTGGACCAGGAAGCGGCTGCGGACCACCAGACCGATGAGACCGCCGATCACTGCCACGGCAGGCAGAACCAATGCTTTTCGCATGAAAAAGGACTCCTTTCCCAGGAGTGAGGACTCCTAAAAAATCGTATTTAATATGATACCACATAATATAGGAAAACGCCACGGCGATTTTTCGATTCCGGGAAATTTTTTATCACGGGAAATCATACCCGAAAATGAAGAAAAAAAGCTCCCCTCTTGCATCATTTTTACAGTTGTGCTATGATAATGGGTAAAATATAAGAGAAATTAAGGAATCGTTTTATGGAAATCAACGGCATTGAGGTCGAACTGGACCTCCGATACAGCGAAATGAACCTCTCCGAGGGGATCATGAAGGCCCTGGACCAGAAGGGCTTCACCCACGCCACCCCTGTTCAGGGAGGCGCTATCCCCTGTTTTAAGGAAGGCAAGGATGTCATGGCCAAGGCCCCCACGGGCTCCGGCAAGACCTTCGCCTTCGGCATCCCCATGATCGAGGCCACCGATCCCGAGGGCACCGACATCACCGGCCTGGTCCTGGCCCCCACCCGTGAGCTGGCCCTCCAGATCCAGGACGAGCTGCGCTCCCTGTGCGCCTTCCTGCCGGGTATCCGCATCGCCTGCCTCTATGGCGGCCAGCCCATCGACCGGCAGATCACCACCCTGAAGAAACGCCCCCAGATCATCGTGGCCACCCCCGGCCGCCTCATGGACCACATGAAGCGCCGGACCGTCCGCCTGCAGCACGTGCAGACCGTGGTCCTGGACGAAGCCGACCGGATGCTGGACATGGGCTTTATCAAGGATGTCACCCACATCCTCAAGCAGATCCCCAACCGGAAGAATCTGGGCCTCTTCTCCGCCACCATCTCCCGGGAGGTCATGGACATCTCCTGGGTCTACCAGCGTGACCCCGTGGAGATCGTGGTCCGCCCCGTGGAGGAGAACAAGCCCAAGATCAGCCAGTACCGCATCAAGGTGGACATGGGCGGTAAAGTCGACCTGCTGGCCGACATTCTGGAGAAGAAGAACCTGGACCGGGTCATCGTCTTCTGCAACACCAAGAACACCACCGACCGGATCACCGGTCTGCTGAAGATGAAGGGGGTCTCCGCCCAGTGCATCCACGGCGACCTGGGCCAGAAGGTCCGGGAAAAGGTCCTGTCCACCTTCCGCAAGGGAGAGCTGCGGGTCCTGGTAGCCACCGACGTGGCCGCCCGCGGTCTGGATATTGACGATGTGGATGCCGTCATCAATTATGATATCCCTGAGGAAGGGGAATACTATGTTCACCGCATTGGCCGCACCGGCCGTGCCAAGAACCAGGGCGAGGCCTACAACCTGCTGTCCTCCGTGACGGAAGAGATCCGTCTGGATCAGATCGCCCGGAACAACCAGTACGACATCCCCACCATCACTCTGTAAGGTATGACCCACTCTATGATAGAATTCCGCAAACCCACGTTAGAAGACCGCCAATGGGTGGAGCCCCTTCTCCGCAGAGAGGGTATCCCCCTGTGCGCCTACAACTTCACCAACCTCTTCTGCTGGCAGGACACCTACGGCACCGAGATCGCCCGGGACTTAGACCGTGTTCTGGTCCGCTTCCGGCACTCCGGCCTGGGCCTGGCCTACCTGTGGCCCACCGGCAAGGGAAACCCCCTGCCCTCCCTGGACTTTCTGGCCGAGGACGCCCACAACCAGGGACAGCCCCTGCGCTTTCTGGGCCTGTCCCTCTACCACCGGAACTGGCTGGAGGACTGCTGGCCCCACCGCTTCACCTTCACCGAGATGCGGGACAGCTTTGACTACCAGTATGCCATCGACCGGCTGGCCGACCTGCCGGGCAAGAAGCTCCAGGCCAAGCGCAACCACATCAACCGCCTCAACGACAACTGCCCCGACTGGGACTTTGCCCCCTTCACCGACGCCGACGCCGAGGCCTGCCTGGCCATGGCCCGCCTCTGGCAGCAAGAGGCCCTGGCCCGCTCCTCGGAAGAGGAGCTGAAGAAGGAGGAGGAATCCCTCACCCTGGCCATCCGCCACCGGGAGGCTCTGGGCCTGGAGGGTGTGGTCCTCCGCTATGGGGACGAGATCCTGGGCTTCACCCTGGGCTCCCCTCTCACCGACACCATCTTCGACGTCCACTTTGAAAAGGCACGGGCGGACATCCAAGGGGCCTTCCCTGCGGTGAACCGCTCCTTCGCCCGGTATCTCCGGGACAAACACCCTGACCTCCGCTACCTGGACCGGGAGGAGGACATGGGCATTGAGGGCCTGCGCAAGGCCAAACTCTCTTACGGTCCGGACCATTTACAGGTGAATATCTCCGCCGTGGAAACGACGGTCTTTCCCTCAGCAATTCTTTGAGGGTCGACACCCCGCAAGGGGCAGTGCCCATTTCAAATAAGGAGGTTTTACACCATGATCACCATTCGCCCCTCCACCCCCGCCGAGATCCCTCAGCAGAAGGAACTCTGGAAGAAGTGCTTCGGCGACCCCAGCGCCTACATCAACACGTTTTATGAGAAGTTTTGTACGGCCGAACAAGTCTTAGTGGTAGAGGACGACGGTGAGATCGACTCCATGGCAGCCGTGCTCCCGTCTACTCTGGAACTCCCCGACGGCAGTGAGATCAAGGTCGGCTATATCTACGCCCTGGCCACCAACCCTTACCTGCAGGGCAAGGGCCACGCCCGCCAGCTCCTGAGCTACGCAGACCAGTATCTCCAGGAACAGGGCATGAAGGCCATGGTCCTGGTGCCCGCCTCTCCCTCCCTCCATCGCTTCTTCTCCGCCATGGGCATGAGCGAGTGCTTCGGCACCCGGAAGATCGAGCTGCTGGCCTCCAACCTGTCCGAAAACACCGAGGGCTGCACCATGACCCCCATCACCTCCAGCGAGTACAACGATATCCGCAAGAGCTTCCTCATCGGCACCTTCCACATGACCTATGAAGACCAGCGCATTGAGCTGCAGAAGTTCGCCAGCCAGATGAGCAACGGCGACCTGTACAAGATCGAGGTCAACGGCGAGGTGGGCTGCGCCGCCATTGAGTACGTCCAGACCCGCCGCCTGCTGGTAAAGGAGCTGCTCATCTCCCCCAAGAACATGCAGAAGGCCGCCGACATCATCGGCAAGACCTTCGATGCCTCCGGCTACCACCTGCGCACCCCCGCCTTCTGGGAAGGTCTGCCCGGCAGCTACACCCAGGCCTTCGGCATGATCAAGTGGTATGATTCCAACCTGCGGAACAAGTGGTTCAGCAGAGAAGACGCCTACCTGGGCCTGGCCTTTGACTAAATATTTGCTTTTAAAAAGAGACGCCTTGGCGTCTCTTTTTTATTGACCGTGTTCTTCCTGCATGGTATCCTGTCTTTACAGAATACACATGGAGGAGGATTCCTTATGAAAAAACGTGCAGGATCCCTGCTTCTTTCCCTTGTCATGCTCCTGACCCTCCTGGTCCTCCCCGCCCAGGCGGTGAGCCAGAATGATATTTCCCTAAAGGGCGACGCCTACTACGACAGCGCCAAGGGCTGGTACGTCCTCACCCCGGACGAAACCTGGAAGGCCGGCGCTCTGTGGTTCAGCCAGGTCCGGTGCAACGACAACTTCTCCCTGGAAATGGACTACTACACCGGCCACAGCGACCACAATGACATCTACAACGGCGCCGACGGCATCTGCGTGGCCTTCTACGCCAAGGGCGGACAGACCGGTGCGGACGGCTACGGCCTGGGCTTTGACGGCTGCGGCGGCTACGGCGTGGAGATCGACACCTTCTACAACAGCGAGCAGGGGGACTCCCGGAACAACCACATCGCCATCGTCAAGGACCGGGTAGGCAACCACCTGCAGATGGCCGACGCCACCGCCTTCTCCGAGGACTATCAGTGGCACCACCTGAAGGTGGAAAACCGCCGGAATGTCTGCACCGTTTATGTAGACGGCGTCAAGGTCCTTCAGCAGACCAATGTAGCCCCCAACGGCCAGTATGAGATCGGCATCACCGCCGCCACCGGCGCAGGCAAGAATCTTCACGCTGTGAAGAATATCCAGCTCACCGAGGCCGTGTGGGCCAACGCCTCCCAGTGGGCCGACAACGAACTGGAACGGGCCCAGCAGAAGGATCTGATCCCCTCTGTCCTCTACGGCAAGGACATGACCACCAACATCAGCCGTGCCGAGTTTGCCAGCGTGGCCGTCCGCCTGTATGAGGAGTGGACCGGCACCACCGCTCCCGCCCCGGTCTCTCCCTTCGTGGATATTGCCGGAAACCCCAGCAAGACCGACATCCAGAAGGCGGCCTATCTGGGCATCACCAATGGCACCTCTGACACCACCTTTGAGCCCAACACCAACATCACCCGGGAACAGCTGGCCGCCATGCTGACCCGTGTGTACAAGAAGGTCAGCGACCCCTCCTGGACCCTGACCAACGACGACTTCTATCTGGACACCTCCGGCGTGAAGCCCTTTGCCGACGACGGCAAGATCTACGACTACGCCAAGCCCTCGGTCTACTTCATGGTGAAGCACAAGATCATCAACGGCATTGGCAATAACCTCTTCGCCCCCAAGGCTACCACCTCGCAGGAGATCGCCATCGGCTACGCTCTGGCCACCAGAGAACAGGCTCTGGCCATGTCCCTGCGCAGCCTGGAGAACCTGGGCGGGAAGTAAAGCTCATATAGATGCAAAAAGAGACGCCGATGGCGTCTCTTTTTTTGTGCTGAAAACCAACGAGAGTCAAACCCTTTGGGTCTACAATCCCTCCGTCTCGCCTGCCGGCGAGCCACCTCCCTTTGCACAAGGGAGGCTGAGGCGAGTGCAAATCCTCAAGGCTCCCTTGTGTAAAGGGAACTGTCAGCGAAGCTGACTGAGGGATTGTAACCTCACAGGTCTGCACATAGCAGCGGCGATACGCCTAATTTTCACCTTTTTCCTGGGAAACCCCTTGACAACAAACCGTGTTACTCATATAATACACTTAGAAACCGTATTATTCGAGTGACACACTTTTAGGAAGGAGGAGATTCTTTGCTGAACTTTGACCGGCTGGTTCTGGACGAATCCGGCCCCATCTATCTGCAGATCCTCCGCTATGTGAAACAGGGCATCGCCGCCGGGACCATCGCAAACGGGGAGGAGCTTCCCTCCCGCCGGGTGGTCTCCGCCCTGCTGGGGGTGAACCCCAACACCGTCCAGAAGGCCTACCGGATGCTGGAGGAGGAAGGCCTCATCCAGTCCCACACCGGGGCCAAGAGCTGCGTGGTGGCCGACGATGCCGCCCGGTCCCGGGTCCGCACCCAGCTGCTGGGCCAGGACGCCCGGGCCATGATATCCGCCATGAAACAGATGGGGGTCACCAGGGAGGAAGCCCTGGCCCTCCTGGATTCCCTTTGGAAGGAGGATGACACATGATGAAACAACACAAGACCCTCTTTCTTCTCTTCCTGCGGCACACCGCCTGGAAGGTCCTGCTGGTTCTGCTGGCCTCTGCCGCCCTCCAGTTTGCCCTGGCCTGGTTCCGGATGCCCTACCCCACCGAGAACAGCCTGGAGGTTGCCCTTGTTCCTATCGAGTCCCCCCTGTGGTGGATCACCCTCCTCACCTTCTCCGTGATCGTGGGCCTTCTTCTGGGGGCCACCACCGGCAGGGGCAAGGGCCGCACCGATTACCTGCTGGATCGTCTGGCCATTCCCCCAAAAGAGGTCATCCTCTGCCAGGGGATCAGCAATTTCCTCACCATCCTCCTCTTTTGGGCCGCCGAAGCCCTGGTCCTGCTGGGCCTGTGCCGGATGTACGGGGCCATGGGCGGCCATCTGGGCCCCCAGACCATCTTCCTGGCCACCTGGCAGAACGACCTGCTCCACTCCTTCCTCCCCACCGAGGAGGTGAGCCGCTGGGTCCGGAACCTGATCTGGTGCGTGGCCGTGGGCTTCACCGCCGCCGCAGGCTCTGCCCAGCTGCGGCAGAAGGAAAAGGCCGTGGGCATTTTCTTCCTCATCGGCGCCTCCGGGGCCTTCTTCCGGTGCCCCATGGGGAACCTGGGCCTGGACGTGGTCTACAGCCTCCTCTCCCTGGCAGTCACCGCCGCCGTTCTGTTCAACGCCTTTACTGCGGGAAAGGAGGGGGACCATGAAGAAGAAGCTTCGTGACCTGGTTCCCCCCTGGGCGGACCTCTCCGCCCATCTGTCAGGGCTGATCGTTGGCCTGGTCCTCTGCGCCCTGGCCAGCTACGCCCGCTTTCAGTCTCTGCTGAACCACGCTGTGGAAGCCCTGTACGCCGGGCACATTGGGGAAAGCCCCCTGCTGGAGGGGGCCAAGATGAAATACTTCGGTCACCTCATCTGCGGCAATGACCCGGTCTACAGCTGGTACTCTGCCCCGGTGTTTACGGGGTTCTCCCTCCTCTTTCTGGGGGCCGCCATTCTGGCCGCCTACAACTACAGCGGCTTCCGGAACGGCAGCAAGAGCTACTACCTGATGCGCCGTCTGCCGGACAAGTGGGAGTATCACCGCCGGTGCCTGGCCCTCCCCCTGGCCGCCACCCTGGCAGGGCTGGTCCTCATCCCGGTCCTCATGGGCCTGTTCTACGTCCTCTACCTCCACACCACCCCGGCCCAGTGCCTCCAGCCCGGCCAGTGGGAGGTCTTTCGGGACTCCCTGCAATATCTGCTCCTGCCCGTTCATCTTCGTTTCTGGGAGGTTTCCTCCATATCGTACTTCCCTTCTTGATCTGACCTGCGAAAGGAGGTCTTCCCCATGAAAAAATGGAAACTGCACCAACTGGTCCCCCCCGGCGTGGACGGAGAAAAGCACGCAGACCGCATCTATACCGGCCTGCTCCTCTCGTTGATCCTCAGTTTAATGGGGTTTGCCTTCCGAATGTATATTGGCTGGCAACAATATCACAGCTACGTTCAGGTTTTTCCGGATACCCGGATGGATGACTTCTATGCCATGACAATCTTTCCTCTCCTGTACGTCTCCATCTTCTTTGGCTTTGTTCTGATATCCTTTGCCGCTGTCATCCTGGCTATCTCCTACTACCGAAGTTTCAGCCAGGGAAGCGAAGCCCTCTATCTCATGCACCGTCTGCCCGACCGCTGGGAGCTGGCCCGCCGCTGCCTGGCCCTGCCCCTCATCACCATTGGTCTCTGCGCTCTGTGCGTCCTGTTGCTGACCTTGGTGTTTTTTGGAATTTACTTGCTGATCACACCCAATGAGGTCTCCGTCCTGGAACAGCTCCAGGGTTTGGCAAGCCACATGTATCTCCTTTTCATTCCTGCGATCTTCACATAAGAGGTGTTATCTATGCTGACTCTGAACAACATTTCCAAATCCTATCCCGGCAAGAAGAATGCCGTGGAGAATGTCTCCCTGTCCATCCCCCGGGGTGAGATCGTAGGCCTCTTCGGGGAAAACGGCGCAGGCAAGACCACACTCATGAAGTGCATCCTGGGCCTCCACCGGTATCAAGGGGAGATCACCCTGGACGGCCAGCCCCTGGACCGAAAGAACATCGAAAAACTCTCCTTCGCCACCAGCGAGCACACCTTCTTCCCCGCCCTGACCCCCAAGGACCACCGGGAATTCTACGCCGACCACTTCAAATCCTTCCGAGGCAAGCGGTTCGATGCCCTCATGGAGTTCTTTGAGCTGCCCATGGGTAAAAAGGTGGGGTCCTTCTCCACCGGCCAGAAGAACCAGTTCGAGGTCATCCTGGCCCTGTGCCAGGGGGCAGACTACATCCTGATGGATGAGCCCTTCGCCGGCAACGACGTCTTCAACCGGGAGGACTTTTACAAGGTCCTTCTTGGCATCCTGGAGCCGGAAGAGACCATCCTCCTCTCCACCCACCTTCTGGAAGAGGTCTCGGCCTTCATCGGCCGGGCGATCCTCCTTCACAAGGGCAAGGTGGTGGCCGACAAGTCCATGCTGGACCTGGAGGAGGAGGGCAAGGACCTGATGTCCTTCGTGAAGGAGGCCTACCGGTACAAGGCCGACCGTGTCCTGCAGGCGTTAGATAAGTTAACGGAACCAGAGCCTCCCCTGTGAGGGGAGGTGGCCTGGAAGGCCGGAGGGGTGCGGGGTCAAAGGGTATGCTGTCGTACCGATACAACAGAACACACCTTAAGATAGCACCCCTCAGTCAGCCTGTCGGCTGCCAGCTCCCCTATCAAGGGGAGCCTCATCTTCCTCAACGCGAAAGGAGGCGTCCATGAAAAAAGCATTCGTCGTCTTTTCCCTCTGCCTGGTCCTGGTGCTGGCAGGGCTTACCGCTGCGGCGGTCAGCCTCCACCACAGCCGGGACGATGTGGAGGTCACGTTAACCACCCTGGCGGGGGACCCCGTCCAGGCCCAGGGGCTCACCGTTCAGCAGCAGGCCCGGTTTGCCGACAGCCTGCTGTGGAACCTGACCATCCCCGCCCATGACCCCGTCCTGGCAGAGACCGATTGTTCCTATTACGCCAGGGGCCTGGAGTGGCTGGCCCACGAGGAGACCCCCCTGAGCCTGTACACCTCGGAGGCCTCCCACCACTACATCGAGGGGACCCACACCACCCCCACAGAGGAACTGCTCCGGGGAGACCCGGCCCTCTCCCAACTGGCCCCCCTGTTAGAGGAGCTCGCCGCCCGGACGGAGCCCGGCGGGATCACCATGGAGACCATCCACCCGGGGGACTACCTGGACTCCGTCCCCTACTCGGTCTACGCCTCCCTGCCCAATAACCAACTGCGGTATGACGAAAACACCCTGGACCACCATGACATCGAGGGCATGATCCCCCGGTTCTTCCAAGAGGCCTTCCCCCTGGACTTTGCCCCGGAGGAGGTCTGGACGGTCACCGTGAAGAAGCGGACCACCGGCTACATCGAAGAGGCATCCTACAGCTCCAACGGCCCCGTCAGCCAGATCGATCTCATCACCGACTACAACGACCAGGCCCTCTATCTGGCCCTGGGGCAGAACACCTGGCCCCAGCCGGATTATTCCAGGTTCCCCCAGGGGAACGGGGTCTACCGGATGGAGAGAGTCCCCGGCGAACATAAGGAGTTTGACTACCTGGAGGTCCAGTCTCTCACCAACATCTTCCCCATCCCCGATGAGGCCATGGTCCTGGACCTGACCCTGGACGGGGCAGGCAGCCTGCTGGTGACCTGGTATGACGACGGGGACTACCTCTGCACCATCCTGGACACCGAGACCCTGAAGCCCCGGGAGACCTTTCCGATTTTCCACCAGCCCTGGAAGGTCAGCGAGGTCATCGTCTGCGACAACCACTCCGGACAGGAGTATTCCTATGAGACCCGGTCCTATGTGGAACTCCGGGCCATTCCCAAGGAGGACTACATCCTCTTCCTGGGGGAGACACAGTTCTGGCTCTTCACCCGGACCGGGGAGGGCTGGAACCAACAGCTCTTCAGCCGTCTGGGTGCCTTCCAGGTCCTGTGGTATTCCTCTCCCCAGAGGGTAGAAGCCGCCTGGAACGGGGAAAAGCTGGCTCTGGCCTGTGCCGACCCCTGGACCACCGGCCTGACCCTGTGGGTCTACGACAGCGCCGGGGAACTGCTCTTCAACGGCACCTACGAGACCTCCCTGACGGACACCCCCGACACCGAGGGGTATCGCTACTCCGGCTCCGTCCAGCTGATGGATGACAAGGAGCTGACCCTCACCTGGAACTGAAAGGAGGTTCCCATGAAAAAGACCTTTGCCATCTTCGCCCTCTGTCTGTTGGTCCTTCTGGGCGGGGTCATCCTGGCGGTGACCCGTCTCCACGACGACCGGGATGACATGACGGTCCATTTCGCCGCCCTGCAAGGGGACCCCGCTGCCGCAGAGGGCTTTACCGCCGCCCAATCCCTCCACTATGAGAACTATCTCCGCTGGGATCTGACCATCCCCCTGGCCCATCCCGAGAACACGGAGACCGTCTTCTCCCGGCAGAAGGACCTGTACTACGGCGGGGAGGGGACCGTTGTCAACTGCGCCGTGTACATCAATACCCCCCAAGGGGACAGCTATCAACTGCACCAAACCCTCTACGACCTGGAGGAACTCTTCCTCACCGACTCCAATCTGGCGGTCTACCGGGACTTTCTCCCCATGGTGAACGAGACCCTGGCAGAGACCCCCAACAACCAGCGCCACAGCAAGACCTTCCTTCTGAAGGACTACTTTGAGAGCTACCCCTTAGCCGTGGAAGCTCATGCCCCATACATGGCCGGAGAGCTGGAACAACTGAACGATATCTGGCAGGACTTCTTCTCCTTCCCCATCCCGGAGGAGGAAGACTGGACCATCACCATGGAAAAGGGCTCTGACGGGGCCATCCTGGCCTTCCAGCTGTTCTGCGAAAACCCCGCCTACTCCCCCAACGCCCTGTGGGCCTACGCCGGGGACCGGCTCTTCTTCACCCTGGACGGCAACAGCAGCGGGGCCTGCGCCAACGCCCCCGGCGGGTTCGGTCTCTACGCCCCGGAGGTGGTCTGGGAGGACGGATCCCCCTGGCAGCAGCTGGACCAACTCTCCAACGTCTACCCCCTGCCCCAGGGGACAGAGGTCCTGGACCTGAAGGCCTCCTCTGACGAGAGCCGCCTGCTGCTGACCATTCAGCAGGGGGATGGGGCCATCTTCCAGGTCATTGACCCGGAGACCATGGGGCTGCTCCACACCTTCCCCATCCCCCAGGAGGTCCCGGAACGGGTCTTCTGGGGGGAGAACTTCCTCCTGTTCCTGGGCCCGGAGACCCTCCACCTGTACGAGCCTGACGGGGAGACCTACACCCACGTGTTTTCTGCCCCCATGGAGGACCATATCAGAAACGCCGAGGACTATCTTCTCCGGGCGGTCTGGAACGGAGAAAGGCTGGCGGTGGCCACCGCCGGGGACTACCAGCAGCAGCTTCCCGGCCTGACCCTTTCCGTCTTTGCCGACGGCGCCCTGGCCTTCCAGGGGTTCTATGAACCTGACCCCAATGAAAATATCCGCCAGGGCGGCTCCTACCGCTATGTGGAGCTCCTCCCCGGCGCTGAGTTGGAACTCACCTGGAACTGAAAGGAGGTTCCCATGAAAAAGACCTTTGCCATCTTCGCCCTCTGTCTTTTGGTCCTTCTGGGCGGAGTCATCCTGGCGGTGACCGCCCTCCACAACGACCGGGATGATGTGGTGGTGACCGCCAACACCTTGGCGGGGGATCCCGCCGCCGCCAAGGGCTTCACCGCCCGGCAGTCGGTCCACCGGGGCGGCCACCTGCTGTGGGACCTGACCATCGACCTGGGAGACCCGGACGCCACCCGGACCGAGTTTGCCTATGTGAAAGAGGACCTGGGGATCCCCACCCCCCGCATGGGGGAGGCCATCCTGATCCAAACCCCCACCAGCTGGGCCTCTGTGTCCGACCTGGACCATCTCCCCGCCCACTTTGAGGCCATGGCCCGGGACGTAGTCTGGCGGACCCCCCAGGGGGAGGCCCGCACCGAGACCGTCCTTCTCTCGGACTACTGGGACTGCTATCCCCTGTCCGTCTACCTTTCAACGGATGACACCGATCTCACCGAAGAGGACCAGGCAAGGGATGCCGGCTTCACCGACTTCTTCCGGTTCCCGATCCTGCCCGGAGATACGTTGGAAATCACCGTGGACCCGAGCCCCAATGCCATGTGGCAGTTCACCACCCAGCCGGACAGCACCGGCATGTCCTTCTATGTGCCCAGCGCCATGACCCAGGAGGCCGTCTTCTTCTCCTTCCAGCCCGGGGCCTGGCCCTTCCCCTCCTTCGAGAACGTCCCCGGGGGCTATGGCCTGTACCGGGTGGACAGCCAGGGAGACCCGGACACCCTGTCCTGCGTCTACCCCCTGCCCGAGGGGACCTTCGTCCTGGACCTGGCCCTGACCCCCGACAGCGCCCGGCTGGTGATGACCACCGGCAGCGCCGAGGGGTACACCTGCACCGTGCTGGACCCGGAAACCCTGGAGGCGCTCCAGACCTTCCCCATCCCCATGGACCCGCCGGTGATCACCACCACCTACACCCTGGATAAGGAGGGGAACCGGTCCTCCTATCCCTACTATGCCTTCCAGGTGTTCGGCTCGGTGGTGAATGAGGACACCTTCCTCCTGCTGGGCCATGACGATATCCACCTGTACCTGTGGAAGGATGGGGCCTATGTCCACCAGTTCTCCGCCTCCACCGAGGATTTCCACCTCCAGACCATCCGCCCGGGCTATGAGAGCCTGTGGAACGGGGAAAAGCTGGCCATCGCCCACAACGACGGCACCCCCGGCCTGGAGCTGTGGGTCCTGGATGCCCAGGGAAGCCTCCTCTACCGGGGGAGCTACGACACTTCTCTGGAGCTGGATGTGGAGGATCCCGCCCCAGCAGAGATTGAATTTTGGCAGAACAGCCTCTACCTGATGGAAGGGGAGGAATTGAGCCTGACCTGGACTTCCCCCTGACAGCATCAAAAAAAGCGACCGTTCCTTGGAACGGTCGCTTTTCTTCTCAATAAAACACAGCGAACAGGTTGGCCAGGACCACGGTCATGAGACCGGCCACCACGATGGACAGGCCGCTCATGGCACCCTGGATCTCGCCCATCTCCATGGCCCGGGCGGTGCCCACGGCGTGGGTGGAAGTGCCGATGCCCACACCCTGGGCGATGGGGTCGGTGATCCGGAAGACCTTGCAGATGAGCTCGGCAAAGATGTTGCCCAGAACGCCGGTGATGATGATGACCACCACCGTCAGGGACTGGATGCCTCCCAGCTCCTCGGACACGCCGATGCCGATGGCGGTGGTGATGGACTTGGGCAGGAGGGTCACATACATGGTGTGGTCCAGGTGGAAGAGAACGCACAGGCCCAAAATCACGCAGAGGCTGGCCAGGGTACCGGCGGCGATGCCCAGCAGGACGGCCTTGGCGTTCTTCTTCAGCAGGGAGAACTGCTGGTACAGGGGAACGGCCAGGCAGACCGTGGCCGGGGTCAGCAGGTAGCTGATGTACCGGGCCCCTTCCATATAGGTGGCGTAGTCGATTTTGAAACCCACCAGGAAGGCCACCACCAGGACGATGGCCACCAGCAGGGGATTGAACAGGGCAAACTTCCACCGGCTTCGGAGGAAGACCCCCACCCCATAGGCCGCCAGGGACAGGGCCATACCGAAAAACAGGGAGGTGGATGCAAACTCAGCCATGGTCCGCCTCCTTTCCCTTCTTTCCCTTTCGGATGACCCCCTGGGTCACCAGGCCCGCCGAGGCCATGACCGCCACGGTGGAGATCACCGTGATCACCGCCACCGGCAGGAGAACGGGCCGGAGGGCCGGCCAAGAGTCCAGCAGGCCCACGGCTGCAGGCAGGAAGAGGATGGGCATGATGTCAATGAGGAAACGGCTGGTCTCCTGAATGTCCGCCACCACCACGGTCTTGGTCATGAGAGCCAGGAACATGAGGACGATGCCGTAGATGCTGGCCGGGATGGGCAGGGGGATCAGGTGATATAAGATCTCTCCCAGGAAGGAGATCCCCAGGATGATGCCGAACTGTTTCAAATATCGCAGAAAAAACGCCTTCTTTCACGGGAATTGCACCCCAGCATAATAGCACGGGAGCGCAGGGAAAGGCAACGATTATTTTACTTTTCTGCTGTAGGCGGCGCTGCCCACAAGGGCGGCCAGGGGAACGGTCAGGACCACCGCCGCTGTGGAGCACAGGCCCTGGGCCAGCTCCACCGTCAGGTAATCCGAACTGAGAAGTTGCTGGACCTGGACCCCGTAGGAGTAGAAGACCAGCATGGTGGCCAGGGCACCGCCGGTAAAGGCAAAGATGAGGGTGTTGCTCATGGTGCCGATCATGTCCTGGCCCAGGCGGATGCCCGCCCGGAAGAGATCCTTCCTCTTGGGATCCGGGGAGGCCAGGGCCACCTCCCGCAGGGCAGACAAAACCGAGACCGCCACGTCCATGACGGCACCCAAGGCAGAGACCATGGTCCCGGCGAAGAGAAGGGTCCGAACCTGGAGCCCGGTGCTTTGGGCGATGAGCAGCAGCCCTTCGGCGCTGTCGGTCTGGAAGCCGGTCAGATGGAGCAGGCCGGAGAACATCCCGAAGAGCAGACAGGCGGCCAGCTCCCCCAGAAGGGTGACCCCAATGCCCAGGGCGCACTGACGGGTGAATCCGTGGAGGAGGGTCAAGGTCACAGCCGTGGAGAGGATGACCACCAGAAAGCCCATGGCCACGGGAGAGACCCCGCTGTACAGGGCGGGGAGGGTCACCCGCAGGAAAAAGACCAGGGTAAACAGGATGGCCAGGGCGGCATCGAAGCCCTTCCGACGGCCCACCAGGAGCATAAATGCCAGAAAGACCAGGATGAGGATGGTCAGGGCGGGGGTCCGGTCGTAGTTGTAGACCGTGTAGTAGGGCTGGGTGTTCTCCGGTGCGTCCACGCAGACCACCACCCACTGGCCTTCCTTCGTCAGGACATTGTGGGTCTCGGTGAGGTAGTTGGTAATGGGAATGGCCTGACCGTCCGTCAGTTCCACTTCCAGTTCCTGAATGCCCAGCTTCTGGCCGGTGCCCAGGGGACTGGCCTCCAGTTCCTCACTGACCACTTGGACTACCTGACCCCGCACATAATGGATGGTGTCGGTGGCATAGCGGCGGTAGCTGTCGGCCTGGGCCGGGTGTAGGATCATCACCAGAACGGACAGCAGGACCAGGACCTCCAGCAGGAGGGGTTTCCAGTTGCGAACACATTTCATACACAAGTCTCCTTTGAAAAAGGCTTTGCGGGCGACAGCATTTGTGCTGCCGCCCGCAGGAGAAGAGAGGGGAATTACGAACCGAAGTTCGTGATGAAGCGGGAGAAGATGGTGGCCAGCTGGGCGCGGGTGGCGCTGCCGCCGGGGACCAGGTTATCATCGATGCCCTGGATGAGGGAGGAGCCGACGGCCCATTCCATGGCCTCCACGGCGTAGTCGCTCACCTGCTCCCAGTCACCGAAGGTGGTCAGGTCGCCCTGGGCGGTAACGTCATAGCCCTTATACTGGCTGTACCGGTACAGGATGGCGGCCAGCTGCTGGCGGGTGACGGACTGGTCAGGGGCGAAGGTGGTGTCAGAGGTGCCGTTGACGATGCCGTTTTCAGCGGCCCAGTCAATGGCCTGGGCGTAGTAAGCGCCCTCCTTCACGTCTGCAAAGGCTGCGTCGGAACCGGCCTGGGGCTGGTCCTCCATGCGCCACAGCATGGTGACCACCATGCTGCGGGTGGTGGCGGCAGAGGGGCCGAAGGTGGTGGTGGTCAGCCCGTTCATGATGCCGTTTTCATAGACGAAGGACACGCCGTCATAGAACCAGTCCTTTTCTGCCACGTCGGTAAAGGGCAGCTGGGAAACGGGAGCTTCGCTCTTCTGGAAGTCAGCGGATACGGTGACCTTGGAGGCGGGCATGGTGAAGGTGTACACCCCGTCACCCTTCTGGGTGAGGGTCAGTTCCTTGCCGCTCTTGTCGGTGACGGTGAGGTCAGCCAGTTCATAGCCCTCGTCGGGGGTAACGGTGAGGGTCACGGTGCTGCCCTTGGCAGCGGACTTGGAGGAGGCAGTCACGGAACCATTCTCCATGTCCTCCAAGCTCACAGCGTAGGAGGTGGGAGCACTGGGGGAAGAGGAGGGGCCCTCGTTGGAAGCGGTCTTCTCGATCTGGGCCACGGTGACCGTGCCGGAAACCTCGTTGGCAACCAGGAGCATGGCGTTGCCAGTGGGGCTGTTCTCTGCGGGGATGGTGCAGATGCCCTCAGGGCCCAGGTCGCCCAGACGGGACAGATCGGTGACGACCTCGCTGAATCCGCGGACGTTCAGGTAGTCGGCATAGGATGCCTTGGCGGGGTTGGTGATGTCATAGACCACGATGCCGCCCATGCGCTCCAGGCCCACCACGGCGTAAGTCTTGCCGTTGGTCTTCAGGACGGAGATGGTCTCGGGCTCTACGCCCTTCTTGTGGCTGCGCTTGTCCAGACCGGCCTCGTCGTGGCCGGAGTTGAAGTAGTTGGGGAACTCTTTGGCGGTGATGGTCTCAAAGTCGTCGCCGCTGTCAAAGACCTGCTGCAGGGTATCGGCATTCCAGATGGAGAAGGAGCGGCCGCCCAGGATGTAGGTCTTGCCGGTGGTCAGACCGTCGGTCTTGGCGGTATCCAGGAATTCGATCTTCTTGCCGGCTTCTTCCCCATCGGCCAGGATCAGCTTGTCGGAGTCGATGTTCTCGTATTCACCCCACTCCCGGGCATCACCCTCGTTGGCGGTAATCAGATAGTCCTGACCGCCGATGGTGACCACAGAGATGCCGTCGGGCATGTAAACGCCATAGACGTTTTCGCTGCGGATGTCGATCTTGCCGTCCTGGTCCAGATCCAGGCCGTTGCCCTCTGCGCTGTGGTCCTTGAAGCCCAGGCCCTTGACGTACTGCCAGGTGCCGGTGGTCAGGTCCAGAGCGCCGATGGCGTTGTTCTCCTGGAGGGTAACGTAGGCGGTCTTGCTGTCGGCGGAGACGGCGATAAACTCAGGCTCCAGGTCCACGCTGGGGGCGGTGCCGGTCTTCAGCAGAACGCCGTTTCTGACCAGCTTGGCACGGTTGTTGTCCAGGGAAGTAAAGTCACAGGTGGTGACGGTTTTTGCATCCAGGTCCACCACGGTAACAGAACCCATGGGGTCGGTGGTGCCTTCGCCGTAGCCTTCTCTGGGTTCGCCCTCGTTGGCGGTGAGGACCTTGCTGCCATCAGGGGTAAAGGTGATCATGTCGGGCTGGACGCCGGTCTCATACTTGTCCACGAAATTGCCCTCGTAGTCCAGCAGGACGATGGCGCCGTTGGCGGTGTAGTCGGCGTTCTGGACGGCGATGGCCACCAGGTCACGGGCGGTGTTCACGTCCACGCTGGTGATGTCACCGGCAGAGAAGCCGTTGGCAGCCCCCAGGGCGGCCACGTCGATCTTCTTTACCAGTTCGGTGGAGCCATCGGCGTTGACCGTCACAATATCCAGGGTCTGAGTCTGGCCGCTGACCAGATACATGCAGTCGTTGTCTTCGTTAAACTTCACGATCTCAGCCACGCCGCCGTCTGCATTGGTGTTGCCGGTGGAGTAGCTGGACAGGTATTCCACCAGACCGGTGTCGGAGGTGGTGTTGATGTCCACAACGGCCTGGTTCACGGTGACGGGGACGGTGGCTGTCTTGCCCTGATAGGCCACGGTGACAGACTCGTCTGCAGGGGTCAGCGCACCGTCGGGGGCGATGGTGTAGTCGGTGACCGCTTCTCTGGTGCCATCGGAGTAAGCTGCGGTGACCACCATGCCGGCGGGATCAAAGGTTTCCCCCTCGGTGTAGGTGACCTTGGCAGGCTGGGTGGTGACGGAGATATCCGTCAGGGTCTTCTGGGGGGTGCGGTTGATGGTGAATGCATCCACCACGGTCATGTCGGTGGTGCGGAAGGTGGTGATGGTGAAGGCGTTCTCGGTCACGTCGATCCGGGATGCGTTGGGGATACGCTCCTGGTTCTGCACGGCAGCGTAGGGGAACTCCACATTGGTCACGATGTTGTAGTGCTTGCTGCCGGAACCGGAGTTGGCGGTGATGTACAGGATACCCTCGGGGTCAGTGACTGCGGTGGGTGCATTCTCCTGGCCGTTGCCATAGGTGTAGTTCTCGTTTGCGGAGACGTCCAGACCATCCATCATGTAAGTACGGCAGTACACATGGTCGTGACCCTGGAGGACCACATCGATGTCCAGCTCCTTAAAGATGGGGGTCAGGGTCTCCCGGCGGTCGGTGCCATCATTGTTGTAATGGCTGGCCACGGTGTAGATGGACTGGTGAAAGGCAACCACCTTCCAGTCCACATGGGGGTTGGCTGCAATGGCTTCCTCCATGAAGTCCCTGTGCTCTGCGGCAGACAGGTCGTTGGTATTCAGGACCATGAACAGCACGTTGTTGTAGACAAACCAGCTGTCACCGCCAGCCAGGGTGGATGCGCCATACTCGACAGACTCATTGGCCACATTGAAGTGCTGGTTGTAGGCATCGGAACTGGAATCATGGTTGCCGATGACGGTGGCCACAGGCAGGCCGCCCAGGGCATCATGGTCCAGATACCGGTCATATTCGTCCTCGCTGGAGGCCGCATTCACCTGGTCACCGGCAGACAGCAGGAAGGAAACCCCAGAGAACAGCTGGTTGGTGCCGATGATGTTCAGGGTTTTCTCCCAACCAGTGGTGTCGCTGTCGGCATTGCCGCTGGCACCGATCTGAGGATCAGCCACATAGGCAAAGGAGAAGGCTCCACCGTCGTCGGTGGTGAAGGTGCGGATCTCAGACTTCACATCGCCATTCACGATCTGGTAGGCGTAAGTGGTGCCGGCCTGCAGACCGGTGGCCACGGCCTTGTTGGTGTACTGGCTGTCGTTATTGACAGTAGAAACAGCCGAAACCGTGGTGGCGTTCTCAGGCATCGCACCATCCGCCAGCTCATCGTTCTTTGCAATCAGCAAGGTGCCCGTTTCCTCGGTGTTCACATGCCAGGTGAAGTTCATCTCGGTCTGGTTAGAACCCACAGACAGGCTGATGTTGGACTGAATCACCGGTTCTTTGTACACTTCGCTGCGGAACTCCAGAGAAGGCATATCGAAGTAGATGTCGGAACTGGAGGCACGGCCCTGGTGGACTTCCACTGCCACCACATTATCACCGTCCTTCAGGACGGACTGGATGACATCCTGATCCGTGATGTTGATCTCGCCCTCCGCGGTGCTGCTGTTGTGGCCGCCGTACTGGAGGTTTGCCGTGATCTCGCTGTCATCAAATCCGGCCACCTTGACGCCGTTGATGTACACAGTGGCAGAATCATCATAGACCACAGTGCCCAGGATCTGCTTGACGGCAGAGGCCTCGGCCACATGCACCTTGGTGCGGAAGAAGAACGCTTCCACATTGGTGGAACCATCCTCTTTGTACTGATTGAGCAGGTACTCAGGGGTGTAGCCGTCCACACTGCCAATTTGGCCTCTCTTTGCGCCCAGGGAAGCCTTGGAGGTCTCCCAGCTGCTGTCATCGAAGTCGACAGCAGTCCAGCTGGTGCGAACGTACCCTTCCGCAGCGGGATCACCGGCGGGGTCGCTGCCGTTGTCCAGATAGGACCAGCGGGTGTCTCCATGAATGGACCCGGTTTCCTCTGTGGTTTCTACGCTGACCGCCTCAGGCTGGTCGGGCTGCCCATCGTTCTGCACAGCCAGGGCGGCGGTGGGGAACATGTTCAGGGCCAGGATGAGGGTCATCATCATACTTACCAATCGTTTCATTTGTTCTCTCCTTTCGGAAATCTGGGGGATTAGGAACTGTATTTATCCTACCCGCAACAGCGGTTTCCCTGCCACCAGTTTCCCGTAAAAGTTCGGTTATTTTTGGGTTAACCCCCAGATAAAAATGTAAAAAAAGGAGAAGCCAGCTGGCTTCTCCTTTTGGATATTCTTTATTATGCCTCAGAGATCACGATCAGGTGATCCAAGTGATCGGCGGTGGCCTCCGGCTCACCCAGAGCGGGGAGCAGATCGGACAGGACGGGATCAGCCTCGGCGGCCTCGGTCAGGTCGGGGGTGATCACCAGGGAGCCGCTCTCCAGGGCCACATCGGGGGTGGTCACGGCCCAGTACTTGTAGGAGTTCTCAATGCGGGTGCCATGGGCCTGGTCGATGGGGATCCGGTCATCGGGCTTGTTGGGAGCGGGGTCGGAGCAGTAGAACACACCGTCGGTGTAGTCGGTGAGGAGGACTGCGTGGGGCACGCCGGGGGCGTGGAGGACGATGCCTTCGGGGTGTTCCTTCAGCATGTCGATGAGGATCTGACGGTTGGCTTCGCCGCCGGGGAGTCTCCCGTGGGCAACCTTCATGCCGTCATACTGGAACTTATAGGGCAGGCCCCGGCCGCCGATCCAGAAAGCCTCCCGGCAGGAAGCCTCGGTGATGGACTGCCAGTCCTGGTCGCCTCTGAGCATCGCGGTTCTTCTGAGCATCATGGCGGTGGATGCTAAGGTGCAGGTGCCGTTGTTCTCCTGGGTCAGGAAGACCTCCTGCTGGTTGATCTCTTCAAAGGTGGCTGCCATGGCCACGGTGGGGAGCATGGTCACCATCATCAGTACCGTCATCAAAATGCTCAAAATGCGCGCTCGCATCGGATCACTCCAAAC
>JAFSFC010000042.1 GCA_017435425.1 Ruminiclostridium sp.
TATCCGGTGCCAGAATATTTTCGATGGCACGCTCATCATACAGCTCAATTAAAGTATCCACGATGATTCCGCCTTTCGGTTTTTTATTATATTATACGGCTGCGTTCCCAAAATATCAACGGCCTACAAATCGTCCTTGTCTAAATAAAACGGCAGGATTTCTGAAGGGATTCTGCCGTTTTGGCAGAGGCATAGATCGTTGGACAAATTGGAATTTGACGCTCCGTCAAACTGAAAGTTTCTGTCGCCTACAACCGGTGGCTACTTATCAAGGATTAGTCTGCACTGAATTCCTTCTCGCAAAACCGTTTCGTCATTGCATTCATAAGAAATATCCTTTTCGTATTGAAATCCCAATTTATTCATTACATTGCCTGATGCAGGATTTTCCTTTGCGTATCTGCCTACAAGCTGAGAAATCTTTAATTGCTCTCTTGCAAAATCAATCACTGTTTTCATTGCCTCAGTCGTATAACCTTTTCCCCAATATTTTTTTCCAAGGTTATAGCCTATTTCCCAGCATTCTACTTCTTTTTCATAATAGATTAGCGCTGTTCCTATAAGCTCGTTGGTATCTTTTAATACGATAGCAAATCTATACCAATCTTGCTTTTCTATTTGCCCAAGCTCAAATATAATCCATTCCTTCGTTTTTTCTATATCGTTATGACTTGTCCAAAACATATATTTTGCAACGTCCGGGTCACTTTCCCAACATTCAAATACACACTCTGCATCATCTTCTCTAAATGGGCGCAGTTTCAATCTATCAGTTTCCAATATAGGTGTATTCATAAGCACCTCCATAAAAATCAAATTTGTCGAACCAATTATACCATGGCTGAGTGATGATTCAATCATCAGCAATGAAAAAACGAAAAGGAGTACTTACTGCAACGTAAGTACTCCTCCTGGTCCGAGTGACAGGATTCGAACCTGCGGCATCCTGCTCCCAAAGCAGGCGCGCTACCAACTGCGCTACACCCGGATCTGACCGGAACTCATTATAGTGGATTCAAAAGAGAAAAGCAAGGCGAGAAAGAGAATTGACCAAAGAAAATTTCCGTGGTACACTGAAAGGGATTATAAACATATGCGGTGCGTATGAGGAGGCAACGATATGAAAACAGATATGAAAACGCTGGAAGTCGTCGCAGCCAAGGGGCGGCTTCTGGGTCTGGACATGGTCTATGACTGTGCATCCGGCCACCTGGGCGGATCCTTCTCCGCCATGGATGCTCTGACCGTCCTGTACTTCGACGTGATGAACGTGGATCCCCAGGACCCCGCAAACCCCGACCGGGACCGTTTCGTCCTGTCCAAGGGTCACTGCACCCCCGCCCTGTACCCCATCCTGGCACAGCGGGGCTTCTTCCCCCAGGAGGACCTGAAGCTCTTCCGCAGCATCGACGGCCATATGTCCGGCCACGCGGAAATGAACCATGTGAAGGGCGTGGATATGTCCACCGGCTCTCTGGGTCAGGGCATCTCCGCCGCTGTTGGCATGGCTCTGGCCGGCAAGATGGACAAGAAGGACTACCGTGTCTACTCCATCCTGGGCGACGGCGAGATCGAAGAGGGTCAGGTCTGGGAGGCCTTCATGGCAGCTGCCAAGTATGACTTGGACAACCTCTGTGCCGTCATCGACGTGAACGGCCTGCAGATCGACGGCAAGACCGCTGACGTCATGCCCACTGAGCCCCTGGACAAGAAGATGAAGGCCTTTGGTTGGAACGTGATCCCCGTGGACGGCCACGACCTGGCTGCCCTGTCCGCTGCCTTTGAGCAGGCCAAGACCGTCTCCGGCAAGCCCACCGTCCTGCTGGCAAAGACCGTCAAGGGCAAGGGGGTCTCCTTCATGGAGAACGATGCCGGCTGGCACGGCAAGGCACCCAACGCAGAGCAGTATGAGAAGGCCCGGGCAGAGCTGGTCGCCGCCCTGGCAGAGAAGGAGGGCAAGTAAGATGGCTGAGAAGATCGCAACCCGTGCCGCTTACGGCAAGGCTCTGGTAGAGCTGGCTGACCAGGAGCCTGACCTGGTGGTCCTGGACGCCGACCTGTCCGGCTCCACCATGACCAAGGATTTCAGCAAGGCCCATCCCGACCGTTTCTTCAACATGGGCATCGCAGAGGGCAACATGGTTGGCGTGGCCGCCGGTCTGGCTGCCTGCGGCAAGAAGCCCTTCGTGAACTCTTTTGCCATGTTCTCCGCCGGCCGTGCCTGGGAGCAGGTCCGCAACAGCGTAGCTTACCCCGGCCTGAATGTGAAGGTCATCGGTTCCCACGGCGGTCTGTCTGTTGGTGAGGACGGCGCCACCCACCAGTGCATCGAGGACCTGGCCATCATGCGTGCCATCCCCAACATGACCGTTCTGTGCCCCTGCGACGGAAACGAGATGCGTGCCGCCGTTAAGGCTCTGCTGGCTTACGATGGCCCCGCCTACATGCGCCTGGGCCGTCTGGCTGTGGAGACCGTCACCGACACCCTGGAGGGCTATGAGTTCCAGATCGGCAAGGGCGTTCTGGTCCGTGAGGGCACCGACGTCACCGTGGTGGCTGTGGGCATGAACGTCCAGATGGCTCTGAAGGCTGCCGAGATCCTGGAAGAGGAGGGTATCTCCGTCCGTGTCATCGACATGCACACCATCAAGCCTCTGGATGAGGAGATCATCCTGGCAGCCGCCCGTGAGACCGGCTGCATCGTCACCACCGAGGAAGGCAACGTCATCGGCGGCCTGGGCAGCGCTGTGGCAGAATATCTCTCCACTGCATGTCCCGTCCCCGTCATCCGTCATGGTGTTTATGACGAGTTTGGCCGCTCCGGTGCTGCCCAGAAGGTGCTGGATGCCTACGCCATCAATGCAGAGGGCATTGCAGAAAAGGTGAGAGAGGCGATTGTCATAAAGAACGCCCTGTCCCTGTAAAAGTAAATTGGGTATTATTACGAACTCTTCCGGTTGATTCCGAAAAAGTCAAAAATATCCAAAATAATGCTTGCAATTTCTTCCATTTAAGGATACAATAACCTCGTGAAGTGTATACCGTCAGATGAAACTTACAGAATGCTTTCCTTCATTTGCCAGAGATGGGAAGGAAAGTTACTGGAGCGGATGGCAATCTGGAGAACCCCGCATACTTATGCGGGTGCCGAAGGGGCAAGACGCAGTCGAAACTCTCAGGCAAAAGGACAGATGATGGGACATAAACTGAGCGAGATTTCGTCCGATTTTTTGTGCTTTTGAACGGAGTGCTGCAGACCTTGCGGCACTCCGTTTTTGTCGCATTCTGACGGTATCAAAACCTCATTGAGAGAAAAATCGAAAAGGAGAGATAGTAATGGAATTAATCGCAAGTATTAACAGTGCTATCAACGGCGTCGTTTGGGGTCCCCCCATGCTGATCCTGCTGGTTGGCTGCGGCATTCTGCTGACCTGCCGTACCGCAGGCGTTCAGTTCCGCAAGTTCGGCTACGCCATGAAGAACACTCTCGGTAAGATCTTCAAGAAGACCGAAGCTGCTGAGGGCGAGGTCACCCCCTTCCAGGCAGTTACCACCGCTCTGGCAGCTACCGTCGGTACCGGCAACATCGCTGGTATCACCGCAGCAGTTACCCTGGGCGGCCCTGGCTCCATTTTCTGGCTGTGGGTCACCGCTCTGATCGGCATGTGTACCAAGTACTCCGAAGTTCTGCTGGCCATTAAGTACCGCGAGAAGAACAAGTTCGGCGACTGGGTTGGCGGTCCCATGTACTACATCAAGAACGGTCTGGGCAAGAAGTGGACCTGGCTGGGCGCTATCTTCTGTATCTTCGGCGCACTGGCAGCATTCGGCATCGGCAACGCTGTTCAGGTTGGTAACATCACCTCTTCCGTGAACACCGTGATCACCGCTTTCAACCCTGACTTCGCTGGTCAGTCCACCGTCAACCTGGTTCTGGGTATCATTCTGGCTGTCTGCGCTGCTATCGTCCTGCTGGGCGGCATCAAGCGTCTGGGCTCCGTTACTGAGAAGCTGGTTCCCATCATGGCAGTTGTCTACATCGTTTCCTGCCTGATCGTCTGCTTCTGGAACATCGGCTACTGGCCCGCAATCTTCGCAGACATCTTCAAGGGTGCCTTCACTCCTGCTGGCGTCACTGGCGGCGCTGTGGGCTCCATGATGCTGGTTATCACCTGGGGTGTTAAGCGCGGCGTCTTCTCCAACGAGGCTGGTCTGGGTTCTGCTCCCATGGCTCACGCAGCTTCCTCCGAAAAGGACCCCGTCCGTCAGGGTCTGTACGGCATCTTCGAAGTCTTCATGGACACCATCGTCATCTGCACCCTGTCCGGCCTGACCGTCCTGTGCGGCGTCTATGCCGGCGGCGTGGAAATGACCTACGGCATCCAGGGCGACACCTCCCTGAATGCGGCAGCTCTGGGTACTGTCTTCGGTGCTAAGGGCGGCGCTATCATCATCGCTCTGTGCCTGGCTCTGTTTGCCTTCTCCACCGTTCTGTCCTGGGGTATGTACGGCACTCGCTGCTGCGAGTTCCTGCTGGGCCCCAAGTCCATCAAGATCTATCAGATCATCTTCGTCATCGTCGTCGTGGTTGGCGCTACCATGGACCTTTCTCTGGCATGGGACATCGCCGACACTCTGAACGGCCTGATGGCGATCCCCAACCTGATCGCTCTGGTTGGCCTGTCCGGTATTGTTGTTAAGGAGACCAAGGATTACTTCGAGAACCGCATCAAGAACTACGACTAACGGTCATTCTTGTCTTGATTTTTCCTACCATTTGTTTGAAAATGGAAAAACCGCTGCCTTCGGGCAGCGGTTTTTTTCATGCATTCTTACAAAAAAGTGGAGGAAATCCTGCATTTTGGAATCCTACCGAAACAGTATTGACAAATTGGATAGGAAGTCCGAGAAAAATCGAAAAAATGTATACATTCTGTGCCTTGCGCACAAAAGTGAACATATTGTAAAATATGTGTACAATCTAAATAAATCCTGCCGAATTCTGGAACTGAAAATGGAGCGATTTCACAACGTATGTGATAGGTTTTTGAATTCAAAGGAGAAAAGAGAAGGAGTTTCATATGGATTTAATTGTTAGCGTTAACAGCGCGATCAACGGGTTCGTCTGGGGTCCCGTCATGATGGTCCTGCTGATCGGCACCGGCATCCTCATGACCGTCCGCATGGGCGGTATGCAGTTCCGCCGCTTCGGTCATGCCATGAAGAACACCCTGGGCAAGATCTTCACCAAGCAGGAGGCTGCAGAGGGCGAAATGACCCCCTTCCAGGCCGTTTCCACTGCACTGGCCGGCACTGTCGGCACCGGCAACATCGCCGGCATCACCGCAGCAGTCACCCTGGGCGGCCCCGGCGCTCTGTTCTGGCTGTGGGTCACCGCACTGATCGGTATGGCCACCAAGTATTCCGAGATCCTGCTGGCCGTCAAGTTCCGTGAGCGCAACGAAGTGGGCGACTGGGTCGGCGGCCCCATGTACACCATCACCAAGGGTCTGGGCACCAAGTGGAAGTGGCTGGCTGTCCTGTTCTCCATCTTCGCAGCTCTGGCCGCACTGGGCACCGGCAACGCCATCCAGTCCGGCAACATCGTCTCCTCCATCGACACTGTCATTCTGGCATTCAACCCTGACTTCGGCAGCTTTGCTACCGTCAACCTGATCATCGGCCTGATCCTGGCTGCTGCCGCTGCCTTCGTTCTGTTCGGCGGCGTGAAGCGTCTGGGTTCCGTCACCGAGAAGCTGGTCCCCGGCATGGCCGTCATCTACATCGTGGCCTGCCTGGCCGTCATCATCTTCTCCGCACCTGCTCTGCCCGCTATCTTCCGTGATATCTTCGTGGGCGCATTCTCTCCCTCTGGCGTCACTGGCGGCATGGTCGGCTCCATGTTCGTGGTTATCTCCTGGGGCATGAAGCGCGGTATCTTCTCCAACGAAGCTGGTCTGGGTACCGCACCCATGGCTCACGCCACCAGTTCCGAGACCGTTCCTGCCAAGCAGGCCCTGTATGGCGTTTTCGAAGTCTTCCTGGACACCATCGTCATCTGCACCCTGACCGGTCTGACCCTGCTGTGCGGCGCATACCACGGCGGCGTGGACCTGCACATCGGCACCATGGGTGAGACCAACCTGGTGGCATACTCCCTGGGCACCCTGTTCACCGAGAAGGGCGGCTCCCTGATCATCGCCATCGGTCTGGCTCTGTTTGCGTTTTCCACCATCCTGGGCTGGGCTCTGTACGGCTCCCGCTGCTGCGAGTTCGTCTTCGGCACCAAGGCCATCAAGCCCTACTACATCATCTACATCATCTGCACCGTCCTGGGCGCAACTGTGGACCTGGGCGTCATCTGGGACATCTCCGACACCCTGAACGGCTGCATGGCCATCCCCAACCTGATCGGCGTTGTTCTGCTGTCCGGCGTCGTGGTCAAGGAGACCAGAGAGTACTTCAAGAAGGTCGACGAAGAGAAGGCTCTGGCAAAGAAGTAAATATTGCTCTTTCCATCTGCGGAACGCAAATGCGTTCCGCAGATTTTTTATGGGCAGGGGAGAGGAAAATATTTCTTGGTTAGCTATTGACAACTTGGGCGGGTTGTGGTAAGCTAACCATGTAATAAGCGATAGCTAACCGAAGTGTGAAAGGATGATGACATGATGAGTCTGTTACAAGCAACTCCCGGCACCCAGTATATCGTTCGGGATATCATCACCGATGACGAAGATATGGACGCATTCCTGTTTTCTCTGGGGTGTTACAGCGGCGAGCCCATCACCGTGAACTCTCACCTGAAGGGCGGCTGTGTGGTCACCATCAAGGATGGCCGATATACCATCGACAAACTGCTGGCATCTGCCATTTTAATCTAACTGCAAAAGAAAAGTGATGAGAGATCATCACTTCTCTTTTTGGAATCTGGTTAGCTTGAACTAACTTAAAAAGTGTTGACAGAACCTGTGATAGGTTTTAATTTATGAGGAGGAGATTACTATGAGAATTGCTCTGGCGGGCAATCCCAATAGCGGTAAGACCACCATGTACAACGCCCTCACCGGCAAGAGTGAGCGGGTTGGCAACTGGGCGGGCGTTACCGTGGAAAAGAAGGAAAGCCCTATCAAAAAGAACTACTATGACGGCGGGGAAGACCTGATCGTGGTTGACCTGCCCGGTGCGTACTCCATGTCTCCCTTCACTTCCGAAGAGAGCATCACCAGCGCTTACGTGAAGAACGAAAAGCCCGACGTGATCATCAACATTGTGGACGCCACCAATCTGAGCCGCAGCCTGTTCTTTACCACCCAGCTGATGGAACTGGGCGTTCCTGTGGTGGTTGCTCTGAATAAGTCCGACGTGAACGAGAAGAAGGAAAACAAGATCGATGCCGCTGCCCTGGCTTCCAAGCTGGGCTGCCCTGTCATCGAGACCGTTTCCACCTCTGCCAGCGGTCTGAACGAGCTGGTGAAGACCGCCATCTCCCTGAAGGGTCAGACCCAGAAGGCCCCCTATGTCCAGGGTGACATCGACCTGTCCGATAAGGCTGTGGTCGTGGCGGCTGACCGCAAGCGCTTCGAATTCACCAACCAGATCGTCTCCCAGGTCGAGACCCGTAAGGTTTTCACCGTGGAAGAGACCAAGGGTGACAAGCTGGACAAGGTCCTGACCAACAAGATCGCCGGTATCGTCATCTTCATCGGCGTCATCTTCTCCGTGTTCTACATCTCCCAGTCCACCGTGGGCGTCTGGATCGCTGACCTGCTGGTTGGCTGGATCGAGTCCTTCCAGGGCATGGTGGGTGAGGCCATGGCCGACGCCAGCCCCCTGCTGTTCGCTCTGCTGGTTGACGGCATCATCGGCGGCGTGGGTGCTGTGGTTGGCTTCCTGCCCCTGGTCATGGTCATGTACTTCCTGATGGCCCTGCTGGAGGACTGCGGCTATATGGCTCGCGTCTCCGTGGTCCTGGACCCCATCTTCAAGAAGGTGGGCCTGTCCGGCAAGTCCGTTATTCCCTTCGTCATCGGCACCGGCTGTGCCATCCCCGGCGTCATGGCTGCCCGTACCATCCGCAACGAGCGTGAGCGCCGCGCCACCGCCATGCTGACTCCCTTCATGCCCTGCGGTGCAAAGCTCCCCGTTATCGCTCTGTTCGCCGGCGTCTTCTTCGCCGATGCTTCCTGGGTGGGTGCCCTGATGTACATCGTGGGCATCGTCCTGATCTTCCTGGGTGCTCTGCTGGTCAACAAGATCGCAGGCCACAAGAACCGCAAGTCCTTCTTCATCATGGAGCTGCCTGAGTACAAGCTGCCCAGCCTGAAGAGAGCCTGTCTGGCTATGCTGGAGCGTGCCAAGGCCTACATCATCAAGGCCGGTACCATCATTCTGGTGTGCAACACCGTGGTCCAGATCATGCAGTCCTTCAACTGGAACTTCCAGGTGGTGGAAGAGGGCATGGAGCACACCTCCATCCTGGCATCCATCGCATCCCCCATTGCCGTTCTGCTGATCCCCATTGGCGCTGGCATCTGGCAGCTGGCAGCTGCAGCCGTCACCGGCTTCATCGCCAAGGAGAACGTGGTGGGCACCCTGGCCGTCTGCTTTGCTATCACCAACTTCATTGACACCGACGCTCTGGAACTGGTTACCGGGGCATCCGATGTGGCCGCTGCTATGGGCCTGACCCAGGTCGCTGCTCTGGCTTACCTGATGTTCAATCTGTTCACCCCTCCCTGCTTTGCAGCCATCGGTGCTATGAACTCCGAGATCAAGAGCAAGAAGTGGCTGTTCGGCGGCATCTGCCTGCAGTTCGGCACTGGCTATGTTGTGGCCTTCCTGGTCTACCAGATCGGCACCCTCATCACCACCGGCTCCGTGGGCACCGGCTTTATGCCCGGCCTGATCGCCGTCCTGGTGATGGTTGGCATCGTGGTCTATCTCATCAAGAGAACCAACAAGGAACTGTCTGCAGAGTACGCTCTGAAGGCATAAAAAACTGACAGAAGGAGGTATCTGTATGGTCAACGTTATCGTTTCGGCGATCCTCATCTTGATGGTATCCTGTGCCATCGCCTACATCGTGCGGGAGAAGAAGCGCGGTGTGAAGTGCGTGGGCTGCCCCATGGCAGGTACCTGTGCACAGCATCACGGGCGTGAGTCCTGCAGCGGCAGCTGCAGTGCAAGCACCGGAATCTTCTAAAGAATACCAGAAATTTACATCCGCAGGACAGATTTGTCCTGCGGATGTTTTTTATCCGAGTCAAAGGGTAGATTATACAGAGGAAAAGATGAAAAGAGGTCATTCTTTGGCTTGCGAAACGGAGCGTACTATAGTATAATATTATCGATTAAAAATCGCCATCTGGCGACAAGAAGAGAATAGGAACTTTTTGTGACTGACGGAAGTGGTGGAACCACAGGGGAGCAAAAAGAAGTGTTAGCCGACCGTCTGGGCAGTTCAATTTTCACAAAGAGGGAATTGGACTGTCCTTTTTCGCATTGTTAAACAGTATTCACCGAGAGTAATCAACAGAGAGGATGGTAAAGTATGAAAAAAGTAGGTGTCATCATGGGCAGCGACAGCGATCTGCCCGTCGTGGAAAAGGCCATCGACAAGCTCAAGGAGTTTGGTGTGCCTTACGAGGTCCATGTCTACTCTGCCCACCGCACCCCCGAGCAGGCCGGTGAGTTCTCCCGCACCGCCCATGAGAAGGGCTTCGGCGCGCTCATCGCCGCTGCCGGCAAGGCAGCCCATCTGGCAGGTGCTGTGGCCGCCAACACGGTCCTGCCCGTCATCGGCATCCCCGTGAAGTCCTCTACCCTGGACGGCCTGGATGCTCTGCTGTCCACGGTCCAGATGCCCACCGGCATTCCTGTGGCCACCGTGGCCATCGACGGTGCTGCCAACGCAGCCCTGCTGGCCATCCAGATCCTGGCTGTCTCCGACGAAGCCCTGGCAGAGAAGCTCCGCCAGTCCAGAGCCGCAGAATCCCAGAAGGTCCTGGAAAAGAACGCCGCCGTTGAGGCAAAGTTCAACAGCTAAAACCAAATACTGCGTCTGACAGACGAACGGAGGAATCACTATGGGTGGATTTTGCGGCGCGATCTCCAAGCGAGACATCGTGATCGACATTTACTTTGGCACTGACTATCACTCCCACCTGGGCACCCGACGGGGCGGCATGGCCGCCTGGCATCCGGAGGATGGCTTCCAGCGTGAGATCCATAACATTGAAAACACGCCCTTCCGCACCAAGTTTGACAACGTGGTGTCCAAGATGCGGGGCAACGTCTGCATTGGCTCCATCAGCGACACCGACCCCCAGCCCCTGCTGGTCCGGTCCCGCCACGGTATGTATGCCATCTGCGTCATCGGCATCATCCGCAATGAGGAGGAACTCATCAAGGAGTTCATGGAGGGCAACGACGGTCATTTCGAAGCACTGAGCAGCGGCCGGGTCAACTCCAACGAGCTGGTAGCCGCACTCATCAGCCAGAAGCCCACCATCGAGGAGGGCATCCACTACGCCCAGGACCGCATCCAGGGCACGGTGTCCACCCTCATCATGATGAAGGACCGCCTGCTGGCCGGTCGTGACTGGCTGGGCCGTCTGCCCATCCACATCGGTAAGGATAAGGACGGCTGCTGTGTGGCTTTTGAGTCCTTCATCTACCAGAAGCTGGGCTACCAGGATGCCTACGAGCTGGGCCCCGCCGAGGTGGTTGAGATCACTGCCGACGGCTGGCGGACCATCATCCCGCCCCGGGACAACATGAAGATCTGCTCCTTCCTGTGGACCTACTACGGCTATCCCAACTCCACCTACCACGGCTCCAACGTGGAGATGATGCGCTACCGCAACGGTGAGATCCTGGCCCGGACTGACGCAGAGAACGGTGTGGCCCAGGACATTGACATCGTCAGCGGTGTGCCCGATTCCGGCACCCCCCACGCCATCGGCTATGCCAATGCCAGCGGCAAGACCTTTGGCCGCCCCTTCATCAAGTACACCCCCACCTGGGCCCGCAGCTTTACCCCCACCAACCAGAAGGAACGCAACATGGTGGCCAAGATGAAGCAGGTGCCCGTCCATGAGCTCATCAAGGACAAGAAGCTCCTCATGGTGGACGACTCCATCGTCCGGGGCACTCAGCTCCGGGAGACCGTTGAGTTCCTCTACGAGAACGGGGCCAAGGAGGTCCACATCCGCTCTGCCTGCCCGCCCATCCTGTTCGGCTGCCGCTACCTGAACTTCTCCAGCAGCAAGTCCGAGAAGGAGCTCATCGCCCGCCGGATCATTGAGGATCTGGAAGGGGAAGAGGGCATCAAGCATGCAGAGGAGTATGCCGACGGCCGTACCGAGCGGGGTAAGAAGCTCCGTGAGATCATCTGCAAGGAGATGCACTTCACCAGCCTGGACTTCCAGTCTCTGGACGGCATGGTGGAAGCCATCGGCCTGCCCCGCTGCCAGCTGTGCACCTACTGCTGGACCGGCGAAAAGTACGAAGAGTAAACACAAGCGTGAGAAAGATATAGGATTTTGAAAGAGAGGTTTTTATTATGCAGCATTCCAGATCTGAAAGCTACGCCGCAGCAGGCGTGGATATCACCGCTGGTTATAAGGCGGTTGAGCTGATGAAGGCCCACATTGCCCGCACCCGCAATGAGGGCTGTCTGGATGACGTGGGCGGCTTCGGCGGCTGCTTCGGTCTGCCTGTGGCAGGGATGGAGGAGCCCGTGCTGGTCTCCGGCACCGACGGCTGCGGCACCAAGGTGAAGCTGGCCATCCTCATGGACAAGCACGACACCATCGGTATTGATGCTGTGGCCATGTGCGTCAACGACATCATCTGCTGCGGCGCAAAGCCCCTGTTCTTCCTGGACTACATTGCCTGCGGCAAGAACGTCCCCGAAAAGATCGCCGAGATCGTCAGCGGCGTGGCAGAGGGCTGTGTCCAGTCCGGTGCTGCCCTCATTGGCGGCGAGACCGCGGAGCATCCCGGTCTGATGCCCGTGGAGGACTACGACCTGGCCGGCTTTGCCGTGGGTATCGTGGACAAGAAGAAGATGGTGGACAACAAGCGCATGAAGGCCGGCGATGTGGTCATCGGCCTGGCCTCTACCGGCATCCACTCCAACGGCTTCTCCCTGTGCCGCAAGGTCTTTGACATCGACAACAACAACCCCGACCTGTATGTGGCCAAGGAAGAGCTGGGCGGCAAGACCATTGCCGAGGCTCTGCTGGTCCCCACCCGCATCTATGTCAAGAGCGTCCTGGCCCTGCTGGAGCAGGTGGACGTGAAGGGCATCAGCCACATTACCGGCGGCGGCTTCTATGAGAATATCCCCCGCTCCATCCCCGATGGCCTGGGCGCAAAGATCGACAAGAGCGCTGTGAAGGTCCTGCCCATCTTTGACCTGATCGCAAAGGCCGGCAACGTGCCCGAGCGTGATATGTTCAACACCTACAACATGGGTGTTGGCATGAGCATCGTGGTCCCCGCTGACCAGGTGGAAAAGGCCATCGAGATCCTGGAGGCCAACGGTGAGACCGCCTATGTCATCGGCGAGATCATCGAGAGCGACGAAAAGGTGATCCTGTGATGAAAACCAAGATCGCCGTGATGGTCTCCGGCGGCGGCACCAATCTCCAGGCCCTGCTGGATGCCCAGAAGAGCGGCGTCCTCACCGCCGGTGAGATCGTGCTGGTCATTGCCAGCAATGCCAAGGCCTATGCCATCACCCGTGCTGAAAACGCCGGTGTCCCCGCTGTGGTATGCAGCCGTAAGGAGTTGGGCAGCCAGGAGGCTTTCGAAGCCGCCATCTCCCAGGCCCTGGCCGACCACGGGGTGGAGCTCATCGTCCTGGCAGGCTTTATGAGCATCCTCAGCGAGAATTTCACCAAGCAGTGGCCCCGCCGCATCCTGAACGTCCACCCATCCCTGATCCCCTCCTTCTGTGGACAGGGCTTCTACGGGCTGAAGGTCCACGAGGCCGCCCTGGAATACGGCGTGAAGGTCACCGGCGCCACCGTACATTTTGTCAATGAAGTGCCCGACGGAGGCGAGATCCTCCTCCAGAAGGCCGTTGATATCCTCCCCGGGGACACCCCCGAGGTCCTGCAGAAGCGTGTCATGGAGCAGGCTGAGTGGAAGCTCCTGCCCCAGGCCACCCAAATGGTATCCGAAGAAATCGGGAAAGGGAAAGTCCAATGAACATTTATGAGAACTTAGACCTGGCCGCCCTGCTGGCCGGGAATCCTTACCCCGGCCGTGGTATCGTCATCGGCAAGACTGCTGACGGCACCAAGTCCGTGGTGGCATACTTCATCATGGGCCGCAGCGAGAACAGCCGCAACCGTGTCTTCATCCCCGAAGCAGACGGCATCCGCACCGAGGCTCACGACCCCGCCAAGCTGGCCGACCCCAGCCTCATCATCTATCACCCCGTCCGCCAGGTGGGCCGCGGCCTGATCGTCACCAACGGCGACCAGACCGACACCATCCGGGAGTTCCTGGAAAAGGGTCTGACCTTTGAGCAGTCCCTGCGGACCCGTGAGTTCGAGCCCGACGGCCCCAACTGGACCCCCCGCATCTCCGGCCTGCTGTCCCCCGATGGCAGCTACAAGATGTCCATCCTGAAGAGCGCCGACGCCGAGGGCTCTGCCTGCGCCCGCTACTTCTACGAGTATCCCGGCCTGGCCGGTGTGGGTCACTTCATCCACACCTATGTCACCGACGGCAACCCCATCCCCACCTTCCAGGGTGAGCCCGAGCGGGTGGCCATCGGCAATGATATGGAAGAGTTCATCCAGCTCATCTGGAACAATCTGAACGAAGCAAACAAGATCTCTCTGTATGTCCGCTTCACCGACCTGGAGACCGGGGCCTACGACGAGACCATCATCAACAAGAATCAGTAACAGGGGAGAAGTGCAAGAATGAAAGAACTGGAACTGAAGTACGGTTGTAACCCCAACCAGAAGCCCGCCAGCATCTCTGTCAGCGACGGCAGAGACCTGCCCATCGAGATCCTGGGCGGCAAGCCCGGCTACATCAACCTGCTGGACGCCTTCAACTCCTGGCAGCTGGTCAAGGAGCTGAAGGAGGCCACCGGCCTGCCCGCAGCAGCCTCCTTCAAGCATGTCTCTCCCGCCGGCGCAGCCGTGGGCCTGCCCCTGAGTGACACCGACAAGGCCATCTACTTCGTGGATCCCGACGCCGAACTGTCCCCCATCGCCTGCGCTTACATCCGCGCCCGCGGTGCTGACCGCCTGTGCTCCTACGGCGACTGGGCAGCCCTCAGCGACACCTGCGACGCTGCCACCGCTGCCTACCTGAAGCCCGAGGTCTCCGACGGCATCATCGCTCCCGACTTCACCCCCGAGGCTCTGGAGATCCTGCGGGCCAAGAAGAAGGGCGGCTACAACATCGTCAAGATCGACCCCAACTACGTCCCCGCTGTCCAGGAGCACAAGGATGTCTTCGGCATCACCTTCGAGCAGGGCCGCAACAACTATAAGATCGACGAGAGCCTGCTGACCAACCTGGTCTCCGAGAACAAGGAGCTGCCCGACAGCGCCAAGATCGACATGATCGTTGCTCTCATCACCCTGAAGTACACCCAGTCCAACTCCGTCTGCTATGTCAAGGACGGCCAGGCCATCGGCGTGGGCGCCGGCCAGCAGAGCCGCATCCACTGCACCCGTCTGGCAGGCAACAAGGCTGACAACTGGTATCTGCGCCAGCATCCCAAGACCCTGGGCCTGCAGTTCCTGGATACCATCCGCCGCCCCGACCGCGACAACGCCATCGACGTCTACCTGTCCGACGAGTACGAAGACGTCCTCCGTGACGGCGTCTGGGAGAACACCTTCAAGGTCAAGCCCGAGCCTCTGACCCTGGAGGAGAAGAAGGCATGGATCGCCACCCAGACCGGCGTCACCGTGGGCAGCGACGCATTCTTCCCCTTCGGCGACAACGTAGAGCGTGCCCGGAAGTCCGGCGTCTCCTACATCGTGGAGCCCGGAGGCTCCATCCGTGACGACAACGTCATCGAGACCGCAAACCGCTACAACATGGTCCTTGCCTTCACCGGCATGCGCCTGTTCCACCACTAAGAGGAGAGAACACCCTATGAAGATTTTAGTTGTGGGCGGCGGCGGCCGTGAGCACGCCATCATCAAAGCCCTGAAAAAGAGCCCCCGGGTCACCGAGATCTTTGCAGCCCCCGGCAACGGCGGCATCGCTGCTGACGCCGTCTGCACCGGCATCGGCGCCAAGGACCTGGAAGGCTTCACCAAGTTTGCCCAGGAGAATGCCATCGACTTTGCCGTGGTGGCCCCCGACGATCCCCTGGTCCTGGGCGCTGTGGATATGCTGGAGGCCGTGGGCATCCCCTGCTTCGGCCCCAACAAGGCTGCCGCCATTCTGGAGGGCAGCAAGGTCTTCTCCAAGGACCTGATGAAGAAGTACAACATCCCCACTGCCGAGTATAATGTCTTCGATGACATGGAAGAGGCCCTGAAGTATCTGCAGACCGCTCCCATCCCCACCGTGGTCAAGGCCGACGGCCTGGCTCTGGGCAAGGGCGTCACTGTGGCTATGACCCGGGAAGAGGCCGTGGCAGCCGTCAAGGAATGCATGGAAGACAAGGTCTTCGGCGAGAGCGGCAGCCACATTGTCATTGAGGAGTTCCTCACCGGTCCCGAGGTCTCCGTCCTGTCCTTCACCGACGGCAACGTGGTCATCCCCATGGTCTCCTCCATGGACCACAAGCGTGTGGGTGACGGGGACGTGGGCCCCAACACCGGCGGTATGGGTACCGTGGCTCCCAACCCCTACTACACCGAGGCCGTGGCCAAGGAGTGCATGGAGACCATCTTCCTGCCCACCATGAAGGCCATGAACGCCGAGGGCCGCACCTTCAAGGGCTGCCTGTACTTCGGCCTGATGCTCACCGAGAAGGGCCCCAAGGTCATCGAGTACAACTGCCGCTTCGGTGATCCTGAGACCCAGGTGGTCCTGCCCCTGCTGGAGAGCGACCTGCTCACCGTCATGGAGGCAACTGCCCAGGGCAAGCTGGCTGAGACCGAGGTAAAGTTTGCTGACAAGCACGCCTGCTGCGTGGTCCTGGCCTCCAACGGCTACCCCAAGGCATACCAGAGCGGCTACCCCATCACCATCCCTGCTGACCTGGATGCAGAGGTCTATGTGGCCGGTGCCAAGCTGGACGGCGATGTCCTGAAGACCTCCGGCGGCCGTGTTCTGGGCGTCACCGCCATCGGCGACACCCTGGAAGAGGCCATCGAAAAGGCTTACGCCCAGGCCGCCAACGTGACATTTGAAAACGCTTACTGCCGCAGAGACATCGGCGCACGGGCTCTGCGGGCAAAGGAAGAGGTAAAGTAAACATGGTATATCGGGTATATGTAGAAAAGCGCCCCGGCCTGACCGCCGAGGCTGACGCCCTCCTGGGCGATATCCGCACCCTCCTCCGGATCGAATCCCTGGAGAGCCTGCGGCTGTTCAACCGGTATGATGTGGAAAACATCACCCCGGAGCTGTTCGATTACAGCGTCAAGACCATCCTGTCCGAGCCCCAGCTGGACCTGGTCACCGACACCCTGCCTGAGGGCGGCATCATCTTTGCTGTGGAGTACCTGCCCGGTCAGTTCGACCAGCGTGCAGACTCCGCCGCCCAGTGCATCCAGATCCTGTCCCAGGGCGACCGTCCTCTGGTCCGCTCCGCCCGTGTCTATCAGCTGGTTGGCAACCTGACCGGCGACGAAGTGGCAGCCATCAAGAAGTACCTCATTAACCCCGTGGAATCCCGCGAGGCCTCCCTGGAGCCCTTCGAGACCCTGGTGATGACCTATGAGATCCCCGAGTCCGTGGCCACCCTGGAGGGCTTCCGTGACCTGGACGAGGATGGTCTGGCAGCCATGGTGGCAGACTATGGTCTGGCCATGGACCTGGACGACCTGCGCTTCTGCCGTGACTACTTCCGCACCGAGGACCGTGACCCCACCATGACCGAGCTGAAGGTCATCGACACCTACTGGTCCGACCACTGCCGTCACACCACCTTCCTGACCACCATCGACGCTGTGGAGTTCGCCAGCCCCATCCTCCAGCAGACCTGGGATGAGTACCTGGCCATGCGCAAGCGCCTGAACCGCACCAAGCCCATCAACCTCATGGACATTGGCACCCTGGTGGCCAAGTACCTGAAGAAGCAGGGCAAGATGCCTCGCCTGGACGAGTCCGAAGAGATCAACGCCTGCACCGTGAAGATCAAGGTGGACACCGACGACGGCAAGGAAGACTGGCTGCTCCTCTTCAAGAACGAGACCCACAACCACCCCACTGAGATCGAGCCCTTTGGCGGCGCAGCCACCTGCGTGGGCGGCGCCATCCGTGACCCCCTGTCCGGCCGTTCTTATGTGTATTCCGCTATGCGCGTCACCGGCGCTGCCGACCCCCTGACTCCCATCGAGGAGACCATGGAGGGCAAGCTGCCCCAGCGCACCATCGTCACCAAGGCCGCCGCAGGCTACAGCTCCTACGGCAACCAGATCGGTCTGGCTACCGGCCAGGTGGACGAGCTCTATCACCCCGGCTATGCAGCCAAGCGCATGGAGATCGGCGCTGTCATCGCTGCCGCTCCCGCTGAGAACGTTCGCCGTGAGCGTCCCGCCCCCGGCGACGTGGTCATCCTTCTGGGCGGCCGCACCGGCCGTGACGGCTGCGGCGGCGCCACCGGCTCCTCCAAGTCCCACACCATGGAGTCCCTGGAGTCCTGCGGTGCTGAGGTCCAGAAGGGCAATGCACCCGAGGAGCGCAAGCTCCAGCGTCTGTTCCGCAACCCCGAGGCTTCCCGCCTGATCAAGCGCTGCAACGACTTCGGCGCAGGCGGCGTCTCCGTTGCCATCGGCGAGCTGGCCGAGGGCCTGGAGATCGACCTGAACACCGTGCCCAAGAAGTACGAGGGCCTGGACGGCACCGAGCTGGCCATCTCCGAATCTCAGGAGAGAATGGCAGTTGTGGTCGAGGCCAAGGACGCTGCCCGCTTCATGGAGCTGGCCTCCACCGAGAACCTGGAGTCCACCGTGGTGGCAAAGGTCACCGACAAGGGCCGCCTGACCATGACCTGGAACGGCAAGAACATCGTGGACATCGCCCGCTCCTTCCTGGACACCAACGGCGTGGAGAAGCACATTACCGCCATCACCGCACAGCCCGAGTCCATCCTGAAGGATCAGGTCACCGACTTTGCCAAGGGCTACCTGGATCTGGCACAGGACCTGAACGTCTGCTCCAAGCGGGGTCTGTCCGAGCGCTTCGACTCTACCATTGGCAGCGGCACCGTCCTGATGCCCTTCGGCGGCAAGTATCAGCTGACCCCCACCCAGGCCATGGTCAACAAGATCTCCGTGGAGAAGAAGGACACCGATACCTGCTCCCTGATGTCCTGGGGCTACAACCCCTATGTCACCGAGAAGAGCCCCTATCACGGCGCTTACCTGGCCGTCATCGAGTCCGTGGCCAAGCTGGTGGCAACCGGCGCTGACCTGAAGGACACCTACCTGAGCTTCCAGGAGTACTTCCAGAAGCTGGGCAAGGATGCCAAGCGCTGGGGTCAGCCTCTGGCCGCTCTGCTGGGTGCCTTCCGTGCCCAGAAGGAGCTGGAGATCGCAGCCATTGGCGGCAAGGACTCCATGTCCGGCAGCTTCGAGCAGCTGGATGTTCCCCCCACCCTGGTCTCCTTTGCGGTCACCACTGATAAGATCAAGAACATCGTCTCCCCCGAGTTCAAGGAAGTGGGCAACTCCGTTGTCTGGCTGGTCCCCGACTACGGCCCCGACGGCCTGCCCACCGCAAACTCCCTGAAGGAGACCTTCAAGACCGTCAACAAGCTCATGAAGAAGGGCAAGGTCAAGGCAGCATACACCCCCGGCTTCGGCGGCGTGGCAGAGGCTGTCCTGAAGATGTCCCTGGGCAACGGCATCGGCCTGAAGTTCGATGACGGCTGCACCCTGGATGAGCTGTTTGCCTACTCCTACGGCTCCTTCGTCCTGGAGCTCACCGACACCAAGGATAAGGTCGGCCTGCCTCTGGGTGTCACCGTTGCCGACGGCAGCCTGACCTGGAGAGAGCAGACCGTCTCTGCAGAGGACCTGCTGAACGCCTACGAGGGCAAGCTGGAGCCCATCTACGCCTGCAACATCACCCAGGGCGAGAAGGAGATCCCCACCCTGACCTACGAGTCCGACAGCTGGAAGAAGCCTCTCATCAAGTCTGCCAAGCCCCACGTCCTGATTCCCGTCTTCCCCGGCACCAACTGCGAGTATGACGCCGCCAAGGCCATGCGCAATGCCGGTGCTGAGCCCGAGATCGTGGTCATCAAGAACCAGAGCGCAGCGGACATCGCCGCTTCCATGGACCTCATTGCCAAGAAGCTGGGTGAGTCCCAGATCGTCTTCATCCCCGGCGGATTCTCCGGCGGCGACGAGCCCGACGGCTCCGCCAAGTTCATCACCTCCTTCTTCCGTGCCGGTAAGATCAAGGATCAGGTCCATGAGCTGCTGAAGAACCGTGACGGCCTGATGCTGGGCGTCTGCAACGGCTTCCAGGCCCTCATCAAGCTGGGTCTGGTGCCCTACGGCGAGATCATCGACACCGATGAGAACTGCCCCACCCTGACCTTCAACACCATCGGCCGTCACCAGTCCCGTCTGGTCCAGACCCGTGTGGCCTCCAACAAGTCTCCCTGGCTCATGAACACCAAGCCCGGCGAGATCCACACCGTGCCCATCTCCCACGGTGAGGGCCGCTTCCTGGCCTCCGAAGAGCTGATCCAGCAGCTGGCAGCCAACGGCCAGATCGCCACCCAGTACGTGGACCTGGCAGGTAACCCCACCGCAGACATCCGCTTCAACCCCAACAACTCTGCCTACGCCGTGGAAGGCATCACCTCTCCCGACGGCCGAGTGTTCGGTAAGATGGGCCACACCGAGCGTACCGGTGCCGGTCTGTATATCAACGTCCCCGGCGAGTACGACATGAAGATCTTCCGTTCCGCCGTTGAGTACTTCAAGTAAGAAAGGAGAAGGTGTTTCCTATGGCTTTCTATTATTCTGAACCCTCCCATACCTTTAGTGAGTATCTGCTGGTCCCCGGCTTCACTTCCGAGGAGTGCATCCCTGACAATGTCTCCCTGAAGACCCCTCTGGTCAAGTACCGCAAGGGTGAGGAGGAGTGCCCCATCAGCCTGAACATCCCCATGGTCTCCGCCATCATGCAGGCAGTCTCCAACGACACCCTGGCTGTGGCCCTGGCCAAGGAGGGCGGCCTGTCCTTCATCTTCGGATCTCAGTCCATTGAGAGCGAGGCTGCCATGGTCCGCCGTGTCAAGAGCAGCAAGGCTGGCTTCGTGGTCAGTGCCTCCAACCTGACTCCTGATGACACCCTGGGCGACGTTCTGTCCCTGAAGCAGAAGAACGGCTTCTCCACCGTGGCCATCACCGAGGATGCCACCCCCAACGGCAAGCTCCTGGGCCTGGTCACCAGCCGTGACTACCGCATCACCCGTATGACTCCCGATATCCCCGTCCGTGAGTTCATGACCCCCCGTGAGCAGCTGATCACCGCTCCCGCTTCCACTACCCTGAAGGAAGCCAACGACATCATCTGGGCCAACAAGCTGAACGCTCTGCCCATCGTGGACGACAACGACCACCTGATGTACTTCGTCTTCCGTAAGGACTACGCCGAGCATAAGGAGAACCCCCTGGCTCTGCAGGATGCCGACAAGCGCTACCTGGTTGGCGCAGGCATCAACTCCAAGGACTATGAGCAGCGTGTTCCCGCTCTGGTTGAGGCTGGTGCAGACGTGCTGTGCATCGACTCCTCCGAGGGTTACTCCGTCTGGCAGAAGAAGACCATCGACTTCGTCCGTGAGCGTTACGGCGACACCGTGAAGATCGGCGCCGGCAACGTGGTGGACCGGGAGGGCTTCCGCTACCTGGCAGAGGCCGGCGCTGACTTTGTCAAGGTCGGCATCGGTGGCGGCTCCATCTGCATCACCCGTGAGACCAAGGGTATCGGCCGCGGCCAGGCCACTGCCCTGATCGAGGTTGCTGCAGCCCGTGACGAGTACTTTGAGGAGACCGGTGTTTACGTGCCCATCTGCTCCGATGGCGGTATCGTCTTCGACTTCCACATGACCCTGGCTCTGGCCATGGGTGCTGACTTCCTGATGCTGGGCCGTTACTTTGCCCGCTTCGACGAATCCCCCACCCAGAAGCTGATGGTCAACGGTGCTTACGTGAAGGAGTACTGGGGCGAGGGTTCCAACCGTGCCCGCAACTGGCAGCGTTATGACCTGGGCGGCAAGTCCGATCTGGCCTTCGAGGAAGGCGTGGACTCCTACGTTTCCTACGCAGGTTCCCTCCACGACAACGTGGCAAAGACCCTGTACAAGGTCAAGTCCACCATGTGCAACTGCGGTGTCATCAACATTCCCGACCTGCAGAAGAACGCACGCCTGACCCTGGTGTCCCCCACCAGTATTGTTGAGGGCGGCGCCCACGACGTTACCCTGCGTTCCACCACCAACAACGTATAATTTAGTTTAACGGCATAAACTAATAGGGTCTCAGTTCGTAGAGAGCCGAACTGAGACCCTTCCCATACCATATAATATTATAAGGAGAGATGTTCCCATGATGACTGATATCGAGATCGCCCAGAGCTGTGAAATGAAGCACATTCGCGAGATCGCCAAGACCGCAGGTGTGGATGAAAAGTATCTGGAGCAGTACGGCAACTACAAGGCAAAGATCGATTACAATATGTTCGAGGAAGTGGACCGTCCCGACGGCAAGCTGATCCTGGTCACCGCAATCACCCCCACCCCCGCCGGTGAGGGTAAGACCACCACCACCGTTGGTCTGGCAGACGGCCTGCGCAAGATCGGCAAGAACTCCGTGGTGGCTCTGCGTGAGCCCTCTCTGGGTCCTGTCTTCGGCGTCAAGGGCGGCGCAGCCGGCGGCGGCTATGCCCAGGTGGTCCCCATGGAGGACATCAACCTGCACTTTACCGGTGACTTCCATGCCATCGGCGCAGCCAACAATCTGCTGGCCGCTATGCTGGACAACCACATCCAGCAGGGCAATGCACTGGGCATCGACGTGAAGAAGATCACCTGGAAGCGCTGCGTGGACATGAACGACCGTCAGCTGCGCAACGTGGTGGACGGCCTGGGCGGCCGTATGCAGGGTGTGCCCCGTGAGGACGGCTTCGACATCACTGTGGCCTCTGAGGTCATGGCTGTCCTGTGCCTGTCTACCTCCATCACCGACCTGAAGGAGAGACTGGGCCGCATGGTGGTGGCTTATACCTATGATGACAAGCCCGTCACCGCCAACGACCTGAAGGCAGCCGGTGCTATGGCCGCTCTTCTGAAGGATGCGCTGAAACCCAACCTGGTCCAGACCCTGGAAGGTACCCCCGCCTTCATCCACGGCGGCCCCTTTGCCAACATCGCTCACGGCTGCAACTCCATCATGGCAACCAAGGCCGCTCTGAAGATGGGCGACTATGCTGTCACTGAGGCTGGCTTCGGCGCTGACCTGGGCGCAGAGAAGTTCCTGGACATCAAGTGCCGCATGGCTGGCCTGAAGCCCAACGCTGTGGTCGTGGTGGCTACCGTCCGTGCTCTGAAGCACCACGGCGGCGTGGCCAAGGCTGACCTGGGCGTGGAGAACCTGGAGGCTCTGGAGAAGGGCCTGCCCAACCTGCTGCGCCATGTGGAGAACATCACCACCGTCTTCAAGCTGCCCTGCGTGGTGGCCATCAACCGCTTCCCCCTGGACACCGAGGCTGAACTGGCTCTCATCGAGACCAAGTGCAAGGAGCTGGGTGTCAACGTGGCTCTGTCCGAAGTCTGGGGCAAGGGCGGCGAAGGCGGCAAGGCTCTGGCCGAGGAAGTGGTCCGTCTGTGCGAGCAGCCCAACGAGTTCCAGCACGTCTATGACCTGGACACCACCATCGAGGAAAAGCTGGAAGCCATCGTCACCAAGATTTACCATGGTGCCAAGGTGGAGCTGACTGCCAATGCCAAGAAGCAGGCCAAGCAGCTCACCGAGCTGGGCTATGGTAACTGCCCCATCTGCATGGCAAAGACCCAGTACAGCTTCTCTGACAACCAGTCCCTGCTGGGTGCCCCCGAAGGCTTCACCGTTACCGTCCGTAACCTGAAGATCTCTGCCGGTGCCGGTTTCATCGTTGCCCTCACCGGCGACATCATGACCATGCCTGGTCTGCCTAAGGTTCCCTCCGCTGAGAAGATCGACGTGGACGAGAACGGCAAGATCACCGGCCTGTTCTAAACTTTTACAAAAAGGACCCTGTTCCGAGAGGAACAGGGTCCTTTTTGTAGGAGCTTGCGGCCTGCTGCGCGCGCCCTTTGGGCACACTGGCAGGCCGAGAAGTGTTTTCCGGCACGCACATGTCGTGCCGGAAAACGAATCAACAAAACGAATCAACCTCTATTTCGTCGCTGTGGCGACGAAACTCTGCGAGGCCATTTTGCGCTCTGCTGTTAGATTCGAATTGGATTCTCTGTATACTCGTTTTTGCCGGGTTCCCGCTCAAAGAAGTACCGGCACAGGTCGTACATTCCGGTGGACCGGGCTTCCAGTTGGAAGATTCGGCGGGCTTCGGGGGGCAGCTTGTCGGCGTGGGCGGGCTTGACGATGACCGGCAGGGAAGCGGTAGATTTCATCTGCTTCAGCAGCTGCTGGCCCCGATTGGTGAAGCCCAGGACCCGCAGGTAGGGGAGGGAATCCGGTCGATCAGATTCGGTGAGTCCCAGGAAGGCCCACAGGACCATCCGGCGGATGCGGGCGTGGGTGTACCGCTTGGTCTTGGTCAGGTCATAGAGCTCCTCCAGAGTTCGGGCCTGCCGGGCGGCAGCATAGAGCCGGTCAGACAGTCCTTCGCCGCTGTCCGGGAGCTTTGCGTATTCCTCAGGCTCCATGGACCGGAGCTTGGCCAGGATGGCCCGCTCACACTCGGTCAGGAAGGCCGGGTCTGCCCGGACCTCGATCTCGTCCTCGGCCCGCATATAGGGGGTCACGGGGGAAGGGTCCCGCCGGGCAAAATGCGCCCGCAGATAAGAGGCGGATACATGGGACTGATCGCCGTCAGCGGCATCATCATGGGCGGCCCCCTCCCGGCGGATGGTGTAGGGCTCCATGGTGGAGCCCAGGTCCTTCATGGCACGGAGGTATTCAATGCCCAGGTTGTTGTTGGGGTGGCGAAGGCACTCGGCCTGTTCTCCGATGAGGTCAGCTGTGGCCTTGTGTCGGGCGGCAGGGAAGGAGAGACCCTTGTCCAGGTAGTGCCGCAGTCTCTTCTGCCAGGCGGGGGAGTCCAGACAATCCACCACGGCCTGAAGGGGGCCTACGTCACCGGCCTCGCTGCCGAAGCAAAGGGTGTCCACCAGGCCGGTGGCCTCCAGAACGGAAATGCCGCCCCGGGCGAAGGTCTCGGCGGAGGCAGCCGCCCAGAGAGTGGGGATCTCGATGACCAGGTCGGCCCCGCCGTGAAGGGCCATTTCTGCCCGGGCCCACTTGTCGGTGATGGCCACGTCTCCCCGCTGGACCCAGTTGCCGCTCATGGCGCATACGATGGCGCAGTCCGGGCCAAAGGTCCGGCGGAGCTCCTCAAGCTGGTATCGATGGCCGCTGTGAAAAGGGTTGTATTCTGAAATGATTCCGATTGTGCGCATAACCAAAGTCCTCCGGTGGAAAAATTAGAATTTTGGAAAAATAATAGTTGTCCTTTTGGCCGGAATGGGATAAAATATAGGAGTATATGGATATAATACCCCGAAAGGGCCAAGCAATCAAGATATCTTTGTAACATACTAGAAGGAGAGTGTAATACCCATGAAAATTCTGGTTATTAACGCAGGCAGTTCTTCCCTGAAGTATCAGCTGCTGGATCCCGACACCCAGGAAGTCCTGGCAAAGGGCCTGTGCGAGCGTATCGGCATCGACGGCCACCTGAAGCACACCCCCACCGGCAAGGACGTTTTCGACGCTGACGTGGATATGCCCGACCACGAGGTCGCCATCAAGGAAGTTCTGAACATCATGATGCACAACCACTATGGCGTTATCAACTCCATGGACGAGATCGACGCAGTGGGTCACCGTGTCGTTCACGGCGGTGAGGAGTTCACCAAGTCCGTCCTGATCGACCGCAAGGTCCTGAAGGGCATCCGTGACTGCGTGCCTCTGGCTCCCCTGCACAACCCTGCTAACCTGATTGGCATCGAGGCCTGCGAGGACGTTATGCCCGGCAAGCCCATGGTCGCTGTGTTCGACACCGCATTCCATCAGACCATGCCCCCCAAGGCTTACATCTACGCTGTGCCCTACCGTTGGTACACCGAGAACAAGGTCCGCCGCTATGGCTTCCACGGCACCTCCCACCAGTATGTCTGCCAGCGTGCAGCTGCTTTGCTGGGCCGTCCCCTGGAAGAGCTGCGCATCGTGACCTGCCACCTGGGCAACGGTGCTTCCACCTGCTCCGTCAAGTTCGGCAAGTCCATCGACACCTCCATGGGCTTCACTCCCCAGGACGGTCTGCCCATGGGCACCCGTTCCGGCGCTATCGACGCAGCTATCACCGAGTACATCGCTGACCAGCGTGGCTACTCCGGCAAGCGTGTTGAGAACGTTCTGAACAAGGAATCCGGCATGCTGGGCGTTTCCGGCGTCTCCTCCGACTTCCGTGATCTGGAAGTTGCTGCTGCTGAGGGCAACGAGCGTGCTCAGCTGGCTCTGGACATCTTCGCTTACAAGGTCACCAAGCGCATCGGTTCCGCTGCTGCTGCTATGGGCGGCGTGGACGCAGTCGTCTTCACCGCAGGTGTCGGCGAGAACTCCGCTACCATGCGTGCAAAGATCATGGAAGGTCTGGAGTTCCTGGGCCTGAAGATCGACCCCGTCAAGAACGATGTCCGCGGCAAGGAGCGTATCATCTCCACCGATGATTCCACCAATGCTATCCTGCTGGTTCCCACCAACGAGGAGCTGATGATCGCACTGGACACCGCACGTCTGGTCCGCGAGGCAGAGCTGAACGGCGCTATCTAATCATTACCTGTAAAAAAGTCCGCTTGCTTCTGGCAAGCGGACTTTTTCTATGCAGAGTTGCAATTTGACAACTGATATGGTAGGATAAAGAAAATCACCAACAAGATAGGAGACATACTATGTTTCAGGGATTTTCTGAGGCAACCAACGAGTTCCTCTGGGGCATCCGCTTCAACAATGAAAAACCGTGGTTCGAGGCCCACAAGCAGGAGTACATCGACCATGTCCAGGAGCCTCTGCGTCAGCTGGCCAAGGAGGTATATGAGAGATTTACCGCCAAGTACCCCGTTCTGCCGCTGAACCTGAAGATCAGCCGCATCTATCGGGATGCCCGCCGTCTCCACGGCCGGGGACCATATAAGAGCAACCTGTGGTTTACCCTGCGGATGGCAGGGGAGGACTGGGCCCAGATGCCTGCCTTCTGGTTCGGCATCCATCCCTCCAGCTACAACTATGGCATGGGTGTCTTTGACGCCAAGCCCGCCTATATGGCCCGGTTCCGAAAGGAACTGGATGAGCACCCCGATGACTATATGAAGCTGGCTAAGGCCTTTGAGAAGCAGACCCGATTCGTCCAGGGAGCGGACTCCTACAAGCGCCCCAAGGGGAATCCCCCTGCCCCTCTGGACCAGTGGTACAACCGGAAGGGGATCGACATGGGCTGCTACCGTCAGGTGGACCAGCTCCTCTACAGCCGGGACCTGGTGGAGGACATCCTGGAGGGCTTTGACCAGCTCATGCCCTACTATCACTACTTTGCCGCCCTGGGCCGCCGGGGTGAGTAAGGTTCATTTCAAGATCTGGAATCGGTTCCGGTGATAGGTGAGGATCCCCTCGGCCTGCATTCGGGAGAGCTCCCGGGAGAGGGCGCTTCGATCTGCCCCCAGGTAGGTGGCCATACTGGCCCGGTCAAAGGGGATGGTGAAGGTGTCGCCCTTTTCTGCCGCATACTGGGAGAGAAAGGTAATGAGCTTCATCCGCAGGGTGTTTCGGGACAGGATCTGGACTCGCTGGTTCATGGTCAGGGTCCGGCTGGCCAGACAGGCCACATAGCGGTTGGATAATTCCTGGTCCAGGGGACCGGCAGGGGAGAGGGGAGCCTTGATGCGGGCGGTGCTCATCCACAGGATCTCCGCTTCCGTGACAGCCCGAATGTAGATGGGGGCATCGGTGCCCAGAAAGGCATAGGCCTCCCCAAAGAGGTCGCCGGGCTCCACATGGTTCATGATGATGTGGTGGCCGTCGATGTCGTCCATGTAGACCTGGACGGTGCCGGACAGCACCAGTCCGAATCGCTGAAGAGGGAAGGAGACCTGGTGAAGAAACTCTCCCTTTTCATATTGTTTTGCCTTTGCATCGAAATAGGACAGAGCATAGGCCTTGTCCTGGGGAGATAACCCCTGATAGAGGGGGCAGCTGTCCAGAAGAGCATGGTTGGTCATTTCTGACACCTCCCAACATGATTACCTACATTATAAGAAAAGTCCGTTGCTTTTGCAACGGACTTTTTGCCTCTTATGCGGATTCTGCGGTTTGTGCCTGGGTATTCTGGATGTCATACTGCTGGCCCAGGATGTTATGGCAGCCCTCCAGGGCATACTGGAGCTTGCTGTACACGTTGGCGGACACCAGAGAGGTGTCGCCGGACTCGTAGGCCTTCATCCCGGCGTGGACGTCCATGATGATGTACTGGTCGCCTGCCCCGGCACCCCGGTTCAGCACCAGCAGGGGAACGTAGTTCACGTTGGTGACGGTGGTCTCGCCGGTCTCGAAGTCCTTGGTGAGTTCCAGGTTCAGAACGGCGGTGGTGTCAGTGTAGTTCACGTTCACGGTAGCGGGGCTCTGGTTGGAGACGAAGTTGCCCAGGGAGTAGCTCACGAAACCGGTCCGGGTGGAGCCATCAGGGAGGGTGACGGTGCGCTCTGCCTGGATGGGCTGGGGTACGTGGGAATGGCTGCCCAAAATGATGTCGGCGCCATTGGCGATGAGGAAGTCAGCCACCTGATTCTGGTAGTCGTTCTGGGTGAACTGATACTCGATACCCCAATGGATCATCACAGCGATGGCATCGGCCTCCAGAGATTCTGCATGGGCCAGCTCGGCCTTCAGCTTGGTTTCATCCAGGGTGGAGCACTCGGCCATATAGTCGGTGTTGAACCGATTCAGGCAGAAGAGATTGCTGTCGTTGATGGGGATGCCGTTGGTGCCGTAGGTATAGCTCAGGAAGGCCACCTGAATGCCCCCCACATCCACCACCTGGATGCCCTTGTTCTCGTCGAATTCGGCCTGGGTGCGGTAGGAGCCCACGTGCTCCAGACCGGCGGCGTCCAGGGTGTCCAGGGTGCGGACCACGCCGTTAAACCCTTTGTCCATGGAGTGGTTGTTGGCAGTGGAGACCAGATCGAAGCCGATCTCCTTCATGTTGTAGGCCAGGGCATCGGGGGCGCAGAACTGGGGATAGCCGGAATAGGGAGGCCCGTTCAGGGTGGTCTCAAAGTTGGCCACCGCATAGTCGGCCTGCTGGATCCAGGGAGCCACCTGCTGGAAGCAGTTCATATAGCTGTAGGTGTCCGTAGCGGCATCATAGGCGTCTTTGGTCTGGGGGGAGTGGCTCATGACGTCGCCGCAGACCGCCAGGGTGGCGGTGATGGGATCGGGATATTCGGTGGGTTCCTTCTGCTCCTGCTTGATCTGGTCGCTTCCGGTCTCCTTATGGCTGGAGCTGCCGGATTTGTTGTCCTGACGAATGCCCAGGGCAATGAGCAGGGCGCAGATGACCACCAGGATCAGGGCAAAGGAAAGAATTTTTCGATTCATAATCAGCCCTCGTTTCAGCGGATAAAGTTGGTGTAGGATTTCCGGGGAAGTTCCGGCACAGGAACCTGGGCCTTGCCAGCCTCCATGGCCTTCATCACAAAGGCCATGCTCTGGGCCAGGACCTGGAGGGTCTGGACACCTTCGGTATCCTGGGTCACCTCTCCGGGTTTGTTTCCAAAGGCCAGAGGCCAATAGAGGGAGCCGGGGATGATCATTTGGGCATAGTTGATGTAGTGGATGAGCTCATCGATGGCGTTGACGGCCCCTGCCCGGCGGGCCACCGCCACGGGGACACCCACTTTGAAGCGGAACTGGCGGCCGTTGTTCATGTCGATGCAGCCCATCCGGTCCATGAAGCAGCGCATGCCGCTGGTAATGGAGGCGAAGTAGACGGGAGAGGCGAAGACCACGCCGTCTGCCTGGGTAAGCTTTTGGTACATTTCATTGAGTCCGTCGTCAGGCAGAGTACATGCATGGGTCTTGGCGCAGCGGAAGCAGCCGGTGCAGGGAGCCAGTTTGCTGCCGATGTGCATGACTTCAAATTCGATGCCCTCCTGGGCGAAGACCTCTCCCATCAGGTCTAGAGCGGCCTTGGTGTTACCGTTGGCCTTGGGGCTGCCGTTGATGCCAATGATTTTCATGGGTGTGTTCCTCCTGTTTCAGCGGTTGTAGAGGGCAGCGGCTGCGGAGCCCACGGCCAGCATATCCTTGCCGGTGCAGAGGGTGATGTGGTGGCCCAGCACGTCCCGGGTAAAGGACTGCATCAGGTTTTCCAGTCGGTCCTTCAGTGGGGGGATCTCCAGGGCTTCGCCGAAAGCACCCAGACAGGCAGGGGCTTCGGGGTCTCTGCCGATGCCGGCAAAGGAGGCCATGGCGGAAATCATGGCGCACACCAGGCGGACGGGACGGTCCAGAACGGCGTTGGCCAGGAAGAGACCGATCTCCCGGTCCTGGGGCTCCCGGCAGAAGTGGGCGATGGTTCCGCCTTCTATGGGGTCGTTGAGGAATTCGATGACGGAAGCCAGATCCATGGTGGTCAGGGACAGGAAATCCCGGCTGCAGCCGAAGGACAAAAGCTTGCGTTCGGCGGCCTTCAGCATCACCAGGCGGTAGGTGTCACCGATGTAATCGGTGGAGACGGCTTTCAGCAGCAGGTCCAGACCGGGAGCATAGCAGTCCCGGTCCTTGGGCAGGTCGGCCATGCCGAAGGGGATCTGCTCAAAGGAGGAGAACCCGCAGTCCATCAGCATCAGGTGGCTGGGGATGGCCAGCCAGCGGACGATCATAGAGCCGGGGGCGGCAAAGCCGCCGGCGATGTGAGTGCCCCAGACCATGCCCTGGTAGCGGCTCTGGCCGGGCTTTTCCACAGCGGCTGCCAACTGGATGGCGCCGGGCTGGGGGACAGCCACCAGATTCAGGTCAGGGAAGCCCCGCTGGCTAAACTCTTCCTTCAGGATGGCCAGGATGGGACGGCCCTCGTAGTCGCTGATGTCCATGGTGCCGGGGAAGCGGCGGATGCAGGCATCCCCCTTGCTGTCGTAATCCATAGGGAAGGGGAGGCACAGGGCCACGTCCTTGGCACGGTCCAGCATGGGCTCCAGCAGTTCAGCTGCCGCAAAAAGGAGATCCTCCAGAGGGGCAGGGTAGTCCCGGCCGGGGACGGGGAAGCTGTCCTGTTCGGTGATGGTGGGCTTGCCGTTCTGGAAGGTCACCAGGCTGACCCGGACCTCCTGGTCATCGATCTCTGCCACAGCTACGGGCTGACCATCGGGCAATTCTCCAAAGGGTTTCAGGAAGGTGGGGAGCATGGGGATGGAGGACTTGCCTCCGTATAAAGAGATACGCATCTGCGTCAGAAAAAGTTGGGTGAGGGTGCGCAGGTCCATGTCCTGTTCGGACAGGCAGCAGGAGGCCAGCAGGCCTTCCAGCTGTGCGCGGGTGGTGGTGTCCATGGGGAAACCTCCTTTTCAGCAAAAGAGTCGTGCCTCCATTATACCATCTTTTTGGGAAAGTAAAAGCCCCGGAGTGAAATCCGGGGCGTAAAAAAGAGACTGGCCGAAGCCAGTCTCTTTTAATAATACCTTGTAAGGAAGGATTATGCGTACATAGCCTTCTTGTACAGAGCCTCGACGTCCTTCAGGGTGGTGATTCTGGGGTTGACCATGACGTTGCCGGACTTCATTGCGTCGACTGCCATCTGAGGAATCTTGTCCTCGGTGACACCAACGTCTGCCAGGCAAGCGGGGATGCCCAGATCCTTGTTCAGCTGACGCAGAGCAACGCACAGGTCCTCAGCGACGAAGTCAGCACCGGCCTTCTTGCCAGTGATGTACTCGTAGATCTTAGCATAGCGCTCGTCGGATGCCAGTGCGTTGTACTCGAAGCAGGTGGGCATCAGGACTGCGTTAGCAACACCGTGTGCAACGTGGAAGAATGCGGAAACGGGGTGAGACATAGCGTGGATGTCGCCCAGACGGTTGTTAGCGAAAGCAATACCAGCGAAGGTGGAGCCCAGCATCATAGCGCAAGCTGCATCGACGTCGTTGCGGCGAGCGACGAACTTACGGATGTTAGCACCGATCAGCTCCATTGCCTTCTCAGCCATAGCCATGGAGAAGGGGTTAGCATCGGTGTTGATGTAGGATTCCATAGCGTGGATCAGAGCGTCAACGCCGCAAGCTGCAGCAACAGAAGCGGGAGCGGTCATGATCAGTTCGGGATCCAGAACTGCGTAGGTGGGAGAGATCTGGGGACCCAGGACGGACAGCTTGTAGTTACGAGCTTCGTCGGTGATAACTGCAGCGACGGTAACTTCGGAGCCGGTACCTGCGGTGGTGGGAACAGCGATCAGGGTGTCGATGGGGCCGGGAACCTTGCCAACGCCTTCGTAGTCGCCGATGGTGCCGCCGAACTTAGCAACGACGCCAACTGCCTTAGCAACGTCCATGGGGGAGCCGCCGCCCAGAGCGATGATAGCGGTGCAGCCAGCAGCCTTGTACTGAGCAGCGCACTCGTCGACGCAGTCGGTGGTGGGGTTGGGAACGACGTCCAGGTACTCAGCGTACTTCAGGCCAGCGTCCTTGATGATAGCACGGACCTTGTCAACAACACCGATAGCTTCCAGACCGCGGTCGGAGATCAGCATAACGTTGTCGGAACCAGCAGCCTTCAGGAAGTCAGGCAGCTTCTTCAGGGCACCCAGGCCGAACTGGCAGTTCTGAGGAATGATGAAACCAAAATCCTTAATCATAGTAATCTATTCCTTTCCAAAATAATACTCGTTTGCAATTTATGTAGATTGACCAAATCCCGAATGGACTGGGTGAATCTCCTTGCACGTTTAGTATAACATTGAAATGTTCAACTGGCAAGTTATTCCCCATTGAAAATATGTACCAATATTAAGGGCGTCTTTTTGTTTACAATGTATACTTGACAGGTGGAAAGAATTGATTTTACAGTCTGAACGCCTAAAAAACCGTCAATCTGCAACAAACGACTGCGGTCAACGGGGGAGAATCACAAAAACCTCCGAAAACCACCCCTTTTTGGGGAGGAGATCGGAGGTTCTCACTAAATGTTGTGTTTTTCGCTGCAGAATTCTCTGCCATTCCACAGGGTTCCCATGAGGGCAGCATTCTGGCATTTTCACACATAAAAAGCCCCGCACCGGCCGTGGGGACCCGATTAAAACCTGCACGTAATGGCAGGTGGGTCGCCTCCGCTGTGCTTCGTGCTTCCTTCTTCCAACCGAGGTCGGGAGGCCTGCAATCCACACAGCGAGTCAGCATCCCGTTTAAGAAATGTGGGTTTAAAAGGGTCCGATTCACGCACCAGGCAGGGCGTTTTGTTCTATATTATGTTGTGGTGGGTCAGTGGGTTACTCTTCCTCGTCCTCGAAGAGGGTCTTCATGAACTCGGTGTAGACGGCTTCGGTCTCTTCTTCGCTGTCCAGGGTGGAGAGGATCTCTTCGCCATTTTCCTTGATGACCTTCATCAGGATCAGGCCCAGCTCTTCCTCTTCGTCCTCCTCAGCATCTTCGCTGACAGCGGGGAAGAAGGCCAGGTAGGTGTTGCCGTTGAATTCGATGGTGTCCAGATGCTCCAGTTCGAATTCGTTGCCGTCGTCGTCGGTCACGGTGATAAAGTTTGCGCCGTATTCTTCGCTCATGGTCTACGCTCCTTGTTTTTATCTGGCCTTATTTTACTCTCTGATGACGGAAAAAGCAAGGGGAGGAGCGCAGAAATCTTTCTATGAAGTTTCTGTAAATCCTGCGAAATCACAGATAGACAAATTGGAAAGCTGTGGTATAATGCATAAGATAGGCGTAGTAGTATACTGCGCTGACGTAAGTAAATTATGCCCCTGTATGGCGGCTGGATCCTATTTCCCACAGATTTCGGAGGTGTCAAATTGGAACACAATCGAGAAAGACGTGACACTAAGTCAAGAAAGAAGAAAAAGAAGCACGGCAGGGTCTTTAAGATCGTCATGACCGTTGTGTTGATTTTCGTCATAACCACGGTGATGCTGGCCTGCATGGCGGCATCCTACATTAAGAATGTCATCATTCCCGAGGCAGACCTTCAGTTGGATACCTATTCGGCCAACATGAACCTCACCACCACTATGTACTATCGGGATACCGATGCCAATGGTGAGCCTGTCTATCCGGAAATGCAGACCCTCTACGGTGACGAAAACCGCGTGTGGGTGGAACTGGATGAGATCCCCCAGAACCTGATCGACGCCACGGTGGCCATCGAGGACAAGCGTTTCTACGAGCACAATGGTGTGGACTGGGTCCGTACCGCCCGTGCTGCCCTCTTTATGCTCACGGGTACAGACATTCAGGGCGGTTCTACCCTCACCCAGCAGCTCATCAAGAACCTGACCACCGAGGACGACGTCACCGTCAAGCGTAAGATCATGGAGATCTTCCGTGCCCTGGAGTTTGAAAAGAACTACAGCAAGGACGACATTCTGGAGTGGTACCTGAACTATATCTATCTGGGTCAGCGCTGCAACGGCGTGTACACCGCATCCTATAAGTATTTTGGTAAGCATGTCTCTGAATTGAGCCTGGCCGAGTGCGCCAGCCTCATCGGCATCACCAACAACCCCTCCAAGTATGATCCCCTGGGTCACCTGGAGATCACGGACAAGGAGACCGGTGAGGTCACCACTTCCCGTGACTACAACAAGTATCGCCAGGAGCTCATCCTGAATGCTATGCTGGACCAGAAGTACATCACCCAGGAAGAGTACGACGCTGCCGTCGCTGAAGAGATGAACTTCGACCACGGCAAGGACGTCCAGAAGAACTCTGCCATCTACAGCTGGTATGAGGACGCCGTCATCGAGCAGGTCATCAACGACCTGATGGAGGCCTACGGCTGGGCAGAGGAGATCGCTGCCGGCGTGGTCTTTAACGGCGGCCTGGAGATCTACACCTGCATGGACCCCGATGTCCAGGCAGCGGTGGATGAGGTCTACGGCAATCGTGACACCCTGAATGTGAACTCCGGCAGCGGACAGGCCATCCAGTCTGCCATCACCATCATCGACAATGAGACCGGTGACTGCGTGGCCATGGCCGGCGGCATTGGTCAGAAGACCTCCAGCCGCGGCTGGAACCGAGCCACCGACAGTATCCGTCCCCCCGGCTCCTCCATCAAGCCTCTGGCTGTTTACGCACCCGGCATCGAGCTGGGCAAGATCACTCCCAGCTCCACCTTTGAGGACTCTCCTGTGGATACCATTGACGGCAAGGCCTGGCCTGTGAACGCCACCGGCGTCTACCAGGGCACCGTCTCCGTGGCTAAGGCCGTCCGGGAATCCATCAACACCGTGGCCGTCAAGGTCCTGGACGTGGTGGGTCACCAGACCAGCTTTGACTTCATGCAGGACAAGTTCCACATCTCCAGCCTGGTGGAGTCTCAGAACATCGGCGGCAAGAACTTCTCCGACATCGGTCGGGCCCAGCTGGCTCTGGGCGGCCTGACCAAGGGTGTGAGCACCTTTGAGATGGCAGCGGCCTACTCCGTCTTCCCCCGTGAGGGTGAATACAGAGAGCCCCGCCTTTACACCCTGGTCCTGGACCGCAACGGCGATACCCTCCTGGACAACACCCAGGACACCGAGACCGTTCTGTCTGAGCGCACCACTTACTACATGACCAAGATGCTCCAGGACGTTGTCACCGGTCCCGCTGGTGCCACCGGTACCGCAGCCAACTTCTCCGGCCAGGACATCGCCGGTAAGACCGGTACCACCACCTCCCGTAAGGACCTGTGGTTTGTGGGCTACACCCCCTACTACACCGCAGCCGTCTGGACGGGCTACGACCAGCAGGAGAGACTGCCCAGCGGCCTGAAGAATCCCTCCACCACCCTGTGGAACCAGGTCATGTCCAAGGTCCACCTGTCCATCCCCTATAAGCAGTTCCCCGCACCGGACACCAGTTCCATGAAGACCGTGAAGATCTGCGCCGTCAGCGGCAATCTGCCCAACCAGTACTGCGCAGGCCACATCACCACGGGAACCTTCTTCCCGGAGGACGTCCCCAAGAAGACCTGCACCGTCCACGTGTACGTGCCTCCTGAGGAACCCGAAGAGGGCGAAGGCACCGAGGGCGCAGGCGGCGAAGGCACCACCCCCGGCGGTGAAGGCACCACCACGCCTCCCGCAACCACCCCTGAGACCCCTCCTGCAGAAACTCCCGCACAATAAGTACCCCAAGGCCCCGGCTTTTGCCGGGGCCTTTTGTCATCCTCATAGAATCGAAAGGAAAATTTGATGGAAAAAATGTCGCTCAGACAAATACTTTGGGTTGCCATACAGAGACAAATGTGGTAGAATGGCAAACAATACGGAACGGACCGATACAAAAAGGGAGGCGAATCATGTCAAGAGCACCCAACTATTACATCGTGGATGCAGAGGCCCTGCCGGAGATCTTCCGCAAGGTGGTGGAGGCCCGCCGGCTCCTGGACACAGGGGAGGCGGAGACCGTCAACCAGGCAGTGCGGATCACAGGCATCAGCCGCAGTGCATTCTATAAATATAAGGATGCGGTCCGTCCCTTCCAGGACATGCTCCATGGCCGGATCGTTACCTTCCAGATGATGCTGAAGGATCAGCCGGGCATCCTGTCCCAGGTGCTGAACCTCTTTGCTGATTCCGGGGCAAACATCCTGACCATCAATCAGGGCCTGCCGGTGAACGGCTGTGCTGTGGTGACGGTCAATGCCGAGACCTCCGGTCTCCAGGGGTCCCTTCAGGAGCTGCTGGAGCGTATGGACAGGGCAGAAGGGGTCCTGCGGGGCGAGATCCTGGCGGGATGAACCTTCATTGAATATAAGATATGTATCGTATGAAAAGGACGGTTTTTTATGGTTAAAGTAGCAGTGTTAGGCTATGGCGTGGTTGGCTCCGGTGTGGCAGAGGTCATCACCGGCAACGGCGCCGGCATCAGTAAACGGGCCGATAATCTCATCGAGCTGAAATACATTCTGGATGTGCGGGAATTTCCCGACAGTCCTTTTGCAGACAAGTTCGTCAAGGACTTCTCCGTCATTGAAGCAGATCCTGAGGTCAACGTGGTGGTGGAGACCATCGGCGGCGTGGGCGCTGCCCTGGACTTCACTGAGCGGGCTCTGAAGGCTGGCAAGAGCGTGGTCAGCTCCAATAAGGAGCTGGTGGCCACCCACGGCCGTCGCCTGCTGGATCTGGCGGCAGAAAAGGGTGTGGTCTACCTCTTTGAAGCCAGTGTGGGCGGCGGTATCCCCATCCTGCGGCCTCTGAGCGAGTGCATGGCCGCCAATGAGATCATGGAGATCTGCGGCATCGTCAACGGTACCGCCAACTATATCTTCACCCGGATGGTCCAGGACGGCATCCCCTTTGAGGAGGCTCTGAAGGGAGCCCAGGCCAACGGCTATGCCGAGCAGGACCCCACCGCCGACGTGGAAGGCATGGATACCTGCCGGAAGTTGTGCATCCTGTCCTCCATCGCCTACGGCTGGCACCTGCTGCCCGAGCAGGTCCCCACCAAGGGCATCACCAAGATCACCCTGGCCGATGAGGCCTATGCCGCCGTCAGCGGCTACCGCATCAAACTTCTGGGCCGTGCCATTGCCCAGGAAGACGGTTCCGTCTGCCCCTTCGTGGAACCCCACTTTGTCAGCCTGCAGGATCCCCTGGGCGGTGTGGAAGACGTGTTCAACGCCATCAAGGTCAAGGGCGACGCCGTGGGCGACGTGATGTTCTATGGCCGGGGTGCCGGTAAGCTCCCCACCGCCAGCGCCGTGGTGGCCGATGTCATCGCAGCCGCCCGAAAGCTCACCCGTGCCGGGTATCATCCATGGCAGCCCAACCGTCCCGAGGCCGTTCTGTCTGTGGACGAGTTCGCAAGCCCCTGGTTTGTCCGTCTGGCAGAGGGCAGCCTGGAGGCAGGGGAGAAGCTGACCATTGCTGCGGGTTCTCCTGAGGAGAGCGGCTGGATCACCCCCGCCATGACCCGTCCCCAGCTGGAGGAGGTCCTCTCTGATAAGAAGGTCCTGGCTGTGATCCGAGTCCTGGACTGACCTGCCCCGCCCCGGCAGCATAGCATAGAGGGGCACATATGAATTCGCGATTCCATTCCCTGTGGCGCTCGTTCACACAGCGTCATATGTCAGGAGGTAAGTAATATATGGGACTGATCGTACAAAAATTTGGCGGCACCTCGGTGGCCAATAAGGAGCGGCTGGAAAACGTTGCCCGCATCATCACCGATACCTACCGTCAGGGTCACCAGGTGGTGGCCGTCCTCTCCGCCCAGGGTAAGACCACGGATGAGCTCATTGCAAAGGCAATGGAGATCAACCCCAAGGCATCCAAGCGTGAGATGGATATGCTGCTGTCCACCGGCGAGCAGATGTCCTGCTCCCTGTGCGCCATGGCCATCCAGGCTCTGGGTTATCCTGCCGTTTCCCTCACCGGCTGGCAGGCTGGTTTCCAGACCAACAGCAGCTACAGCAGCGCAAAGATCAAGAAGGTCCGCACCGAGCGTATCCAGGCCGAGCTGGACCGAAACCACTCCATCGTCATCGTTACCGGTTTCCAGGGCCTGAACAAGTTTGACGACATCACTACCCTGGGCCGCGGCGGTTCCGATACGTCCGCCGTTGCTCTGGCTGCTGCCCTGAAGGCAGACCTGTGCCAGATCTACACCGACGTGGACGGCGTATACACAGCAGATCCCCGACATGTTGAGGGTGCCAGAAAGCTGGATGAGATCACCTTTGACGAAATGCTGGAACTGGCCAGCCTGGGTGCCCAGGTCCTCCACAATCGTTCCGTGGAACTGGCCAAAAAGTATCGGGTGAATTTAGAAGTCCTGTCCAGCTTCAGCGGGAAGCCGGGCACCAAAGTCAAGGAGGTTGCAAAGCAAATGGAAAAGACCCAGATCAGCGGTGTCGCTAAAGATAAGAACGTAGCCCGTCTGGCCCTGGTGGGCGTGGAGGATAAGCCTGGTATCGCCTATCAGGTGTTCTCCCTGCTGGGCAAGGAAGACATCAACGTTGACATCATCCTGCAGTCCTATGGCCGTGATGAGCGTCAGGACATCAGCTTTACCGTCAAGCGCAGCGATGCTGACCAGGCTCTGGCCATTCTGTCCGAGCACCAGGCCGCCCTGGGCTTCGACCACATTGACATGAACAAGGAAGTGGTCAAGGTCTCCATCGTGGGTGCAGGCATGCTGGACAACGCCGGCGTGGCAGCCAAGATGTTCGGTGCTCTGTATGACGCAGACATCAACATCCATATGATCTCTACCAGTGAGATCAAGGTCTCCGTCCTGCTGGACGAGGTCAATGGCAATGCAGCCGTCCAGGCCATCCACGATAAGTTCTTTGAAGACTGATAAAAAGTTACGAAAAGGGGAGTTGGTGCTTTGGCCAACTCCCTTTTTTTACCGTTTTGAGAACTTGGGCGATATGCCTAATTTCGGCAAAATTCAAAGTAAATTTTTTTCCTGATACGTGACATTCCCGTCTTGTAATTTGGAGAATCCTTTGTTATAATACCACCGTAGTGTAATGGATGGGTGTACTCTGTGCATCTTTCCGATGAAACGTCTGCCACCGGGCACCCACCCGGTCTGGCGTTTAGGTGATGAGGTTCTGCGCAAGGGCAGAGAAAGCCACGGGGACGGGGCTCGCCCCCAAAGCCGACCGAGCCGGAGCAAGGAACAGCGTCATCAAAAATAAAACAAATCAAAATTATAGGGGGAAATCAGAAATGAACATACTTGTTTGTATCAAGCAAGTGCCGGACACGACCATTATTAAGATCGATCCTGTCACCAACACCCTGATGCGTGAAGGCGTTCCCGCCATCGTCAATCCTTTCGACGCTTATGCAGTCGAAGCAGCAGCTCGCGTGAAGGACAAGTACAAGGACACCAAGGTCTACATCCTGTCCATGGGCCCCGCTCAGGCACTGGCAGCTCTGAAGGAGTGCCTGTCTGTCGGTGGCGACAAGGCTTTCCTGGTCTCTGACCGCGCTTGCGGCGGTTCCGACACCCTGGCAACCGGCTACATCCTGGCTAACACCATCAAGAAGATCGAAGAGATGGAAGGCATCAAGTTCGATATGCTGATGTTCGGTAAGCAGGCTATCGACGGCGATACCGCACAGGTTGGTCCTCAGGTTGCTGAGTACCTGGACTATCCCCAGGTCACCTTCGGCTGGGAAGTTTGGCCCACCGAGGACGGCACTGGCGTCCGCGTGAAGAAGGAACTGGAAGACGGTTACGAAATCCTGGAGATGGCTTGCCCCTGCGCAGTCACCATCACCAAGCCCGACTACGAGCCCCGCTTCCCCACCATTAAGTCCAAGATGGCTGCTAACAAGGCAGTTATCCCCGTCCTGTCCGCAGCTGACGTTAACCTGGACGTCGAGCAGTCCGGTCTGAAGGGCTCTCCCACCAAGGTTAAGAAGAGCTTCACTCCTCCCCGTAAGGAAGGCGGCCTGAAGATCAAGGAAGAGACTCCCGAAGAGTCCGCAAAGAAGCTGTACGACCTGCTCAAGGACAAGGGCATCATCTAATAGAGGGGAGGAAGAACTACAATGTTACAGACTAGCTACGAAGCAAAGACTAAGGACCTGTGGGTCTTTATTGAAACCAAGAATGGTAAGGCAAGAAACGTTGGCCTGGAGCTGCTGAATCCCGGCCGTCGTCTGGCTGCTATCCAGGGCGGTAAGACCGTTGCTCTGGTCATCGGCTACAACTGCGAGCAGGCTGTTAAGGACGCTATCGCTTACGGCGCAGACAAGGTCCTGCTGATCGACAACGAAGTTTACGATCACTACAGCACCGACGCTTACACCGCAGCTATCGTTCACGCTGTCGAGAACGATTGCCCCACCTCCATCCTGATGGGCGCATCTCCTCTGGGCCGTGACCTGGGTCCCCGTGTTGCAGGCCGCCTGCGCACCGGTCTGACCGCAGACTGCACCTCTCTGGACATCGACGAAGCTACCGGTAAGGTTGCTTGGACCCGTCCCGCATTCGGTGGTAACCTGATGGCTACCATCCTGTGCCCCTTCACCTTCCCCCAGATCGGCACCTGCCGTCCCGGCGTTAACAAGAAGCTGGAGCCCGACTACAGCCGCACCGCTGAGGTCGAGACCATCGACTTCGTGTTCCCCGCAGAGCAGATCCGCATCAAGGTCATCGAGACCATCACCGAAGAAGGCGAGAAGGTCGACCTGGAAGGCGCTGAGATCATCGTCTCCGGCGGCCGTGGTCTGGGCGGCCCCGAGGGCTTCGAGACCACCATTAAGCCCCTGGCTGACGCTCTGGGCGGCGTTGTGGGTTCCTCCCGTGCAGCTGTTGACGCTGGCTGGATCCCCCACTCCCACCAGGTCGGTCAGACCGGTAAGACCGTTGGCCCCAAGCTGTACGTTGCTTGCGGCATCTCCGGCGCTATCCAGCACCTGGCTGGTATGAGCGGCTCCGACTTCATCGTCTGCATCAACAAGGACGTTGAGGCTCCCATCTTCGGCGTTGCTGACCTGGGCGTCATCGGCAACCTGTACGAGGTTTGCCCCGCTCTGACCAAGCTGGTTCTGGCTGACAAGGACTAATTCCTAGTCACTGGTACTAATTTATTAGTATTTTTTGTGCTGCCCCGCCTTTGGGCGGGGCAGCACCCCTAATGGCATAAAAGAAAGGAAAAACTACACCATGGATTTCAAGTTTAACGAGATCGAGCAGGAAATTGTTGACCTGATGCATGACTTCTGCATTAAGGAAGTTAAGCCCATCGCTGCTGAGCTGGACGAGAAGGAAGAGTTCACCATGAACGCCCGCGAGAAGCTGGCTGAAATGGGCATGCTGGGCACCTACATCCCCGAGGAGTACGGCGGCGCTGGTCTGTCCTACCTGACCTACATCGCTTGCTGCGAAGAGCTGGCTAAGTACTGCGCTTCCACCTCCATCATGTTCTCCGTCCACGGTTCTCTGTGCTCCTGGCCCATCCTGGAGTTCGGCACCGAGGAGCAGAAGCAGAAGTACCTGGTTCCCCTGGCACAGGGCGAGAAGCTGGGCGCTATGGGTCTGACCGAGCCCGGTGCTGGTACCGACGCTAACGGCGTCCGCACCACCGCTGTCCTGAAGGGCGACAAGTACATCCTGAACGGCACCAAGATCTTCATCACCAACGGCTACTATGCTGACACCTATGTCATCTTCGCTCGTACCAACCCCGACCTGAGCGTTGGCCACAAGGGCCTGTCCGCCTTCATCGTCGAGAAGGGCTTCAAGGGCTTCTCCTTCGGCACCAAGGAAAAGAAGATGGGTATCCGTGCTTCCGCTACCTACGAGCTGGTCTTCGATGATTGCGAAGTTCCCGCAGAGAACCTGCTGGGCAAGGAAGGCGAAGGCTTCAAGATCGCTATGATGCTGCTGGACGGCGGCCGTATCGGCGTCGGCGCACAGGCTCTGGGTATCGCTCAGGGCGCTATCGACGAGTGCATCCCCTACCTGAAGCAGCGCAAGCAGTTCGGCAAGCCCCTGTCCGCATTCCAGAACACCCAGTTCGAGCTGGCTGACATGCAGACCAAGGTTGACGCTTCCCGCCTGCTGCTGTACCGTGCAGCAGAAGCTAAGGCAGCTCACGAGCCCTACAGCCACCTGGCAGCTATGGGCAAGCTGTTCGCTTCCGAGGTTGCTTCCGACGTTACCCGTCGTGTTGTCCAGCTGGTCGGCGGCTGCGGCTACACCCGTGAGTATCCCTTCGAGCGCATGATGCGTGACGCTAAGATCACCGAGATCTACGAGGGTACCTCCGAGGTTCAGAAGATGGTTATCTCCGGCTGGATGCTGAAGTAATTCTGTCTCTATCTCGCTTTTTACGAAATTCAAGAGGGCTCAGCGGCTTGCCGCTGAGCCCTCTCTTATGCTGGTTCCTCATAAAGCGGTTTAACCATTTTGTTGAAAAAATATGATCGAAGGAAGATGAACCATGTACATTGATAAGACCCTGTATACCGGCCGTCCTGCCGATACCACCGGCCGTCTGGATCGTGAGGTGGCCTGCTACGATCTGCTGGACCAGCTGGGGATTCCCTATGAGCGTGTGGACCACGATGCTGCCGATACCATTCCTGCCTGCGAAGAGGTGGAGACCTACCTGGGAACCAAGATCTGCAAGAATCTGGTCCTGTGCAACCGGCAGAAGACCGATTTCTACCTGCTGCTGATGGATGGGGAAAAGCCCTTCCGTACCAAGGATCTCTCTAAGCAGATCGGCTCTTCCCGACTCTCCTTTGCCACGCCTGAGGACATGGAGAAGCACCTGGGCGTCACCCCTGGCTCTGCTACCGTTCTGGCCATGATGAACGACAAGGCGCATGCGGTGAAGCTGATCCTGGACAAGTCTGTGGCGGAGTCCCAGCGGTTTGGCTGCCACCCCTGCATGAATACCTCTACCCTGGCCCTGTCCATGGTGGATATCCGCACCAAGTTCCTGCCCCATCTGGGCATCGAGCCCTTACTGGTTGATCTGCCCGACGTGCGGGAAGAAGTCTGACCGACCATTGATGAGAGAACCCATGTTGTCGTATCCGATTCGACGATATGGGTTTTCCTATTGATTGAAAACAACCGGGATCTGTGATATAATATCATACTAACTTTTGGAGGCAGGGTGTGCCCTTCCTCCCGGAACAACAGGAGAAAACCATGGTACGAATCAGCAATTTGATCCTGCCTCCCGATGGGGACCCTACGCTGTTGAAGAAGCGGGCGGCCAAGGCTCTGGGCCTGCCGGTGGGGAAGATCCACCAGTGCACCCCTGTGCGCCAGTCCATCGATGCCCGGAAAAAGTCCAACGTCCACTATGTGATGACGGTGGATGTATCGGTCTCCAATGAGGAGGAAGTGGTACGCCGTGCCCAGAATAAACATGTGACCCTCCAGCCGGAAGCCGCCCCGTATCGGTTCCCTCAAGTGACCCGATCCTCTCGCCAACGCCCTGTGGTGGTGGGAAGCGGCCCTGCCGGTTTGCTGGCCGCCCTATGCCTGGCCCAGGCAGGTCTGGCCCCTATCCTGTTGGAGCGAGGCCAGGCTCTGGAGCAGCGGGTCAAGGATGTGGAGGCCTTCTGGAAGGGGGGAGCCCTGGACCCAGAGTCCAACGTTCAGTTTGGTGAGGGCGGCGCAGGGACCTTCTCTGACGGCAAGCTCACCACCGGCACCCACGACCCCCGCATTGCTCATGTGATGCGTACCTTTGTGGGAGCAGGAGCCCCTGAGGACATCCTTTGGCAGCACAAGCCCCATGTGGGCACCGACCTTCTCCGCCGGGTGGTAAAGAACATCCGTGAAGAGATCAAGGCTGCTGGGGGCGAGGTCCGCTTCGGCCACCGTCTGGAGGGGATTACCACTGTGGGCGATCAGCTGACGGAGATCACGGTGGACGATGGCGGCAGCACCTACACCATGGCCTGTGATGCCCTGGTTCTGGCCCCCGGCCACTCCGCCCGGGATACCTTCCGGATGCTGCGGGATGCCGGTGCGATGATGGAGCAGAAGCCCTTTGCCATCGGTGTCCGTATTGAGCATAAGCAGGACCGGATCAGCCAGTCACAGTTTGGGGAAAGCTGGGAAAAGCTGCCCCCTGCGGACTATAAGCTGGTCTGTCATCTGCCCAGCGGCCGGACGGCCTACTCCTTCTGTGTCTGCCCCGGCGGTCAGATCGTAGCGGCGGCCTCCCACCCCGGCCATCTGGTGACCAACGGCATGAGTAACCGGGCCCGGGACGGGGAGTACATCAATGGCGGTTTCCTGGTCAATGTGGGCCCCCAGGACTTCGGCAGCGAAGATCCTTTGGCCGGTGTTGCCTTCCAGGAGATCTGGGAATCCAAGGCCTATCAGTATGGACGGCCCGGCTATGAGGCCCCTGCCCAGCGGGTGGGTGACTTCCTCCGGGGAGCACCCAGTCCCAACGGCCTGACCAACCGCAGCACCTACCGCCCTGAAGTCTGCTTCGGGGACCTGCGGGAGACCCTCCCCGGTTTTGTCACCGATTCTCTGGCCGAGGCCCTTCCCGCTCTGGACCGGAAGCTTCGGGGCTTTGCGGCTCCCGATGCCCTGATGGTGGGTGTGGAGACCCGATCCTCTTCGCCGGTCCGCATCCTGCGGGACAAGTCCTGTCAGTCCAATATCCGCGGCCTGTATCCCTGCGGTGAGGGTGCCGGGTATGCCGGCGGTATCGTGTCTGCGGCAGTGGACGGTATCCGTGTGGCTGAGGCTGTGGCCGCACCTCTGGAAGGATAAAGAATTCCAACCGATTTTCCAAGAGAAGGTTGCATTCACACGGGAAGTTGTATATAATAAAATGTCATGATATTGCGATCAGCGTAATAGCGATAGAGATAAAAGGAGTGAACACCATGGCTGAAGAGATCATCAGCACGAATTTTATTCATGCCATCATTGAGGATGAATTACAGCCCGGCGGCCGCTGCGATGGGAAGAAGGTCCACACCCGTTTCCCCCCTGAGCCCAACGGCTACCTGCATATCGGCCATTGCAAGGCACTGACCATCGACTTCGGCACTGCCGAGAAGTACGGCGGCATCTGCAACCTGCGTATGGACGACACCAACCCTGCCAAGGAGGACACCGAGTACGTGGATGCCATCCAGGAGGATATCCACTGGCTGGGCTTCGACTGGGACGACCGGTTCTTCTACGGTTCTGACTACTTTGAAAAGACCTACGAGCTGGCTGTGGGCCTCATCAAAAAGGGCCTGGCCTACGTCTGCGAACTGACCCCCGAGCAGTTCAGAGAGTACCGGGGCGATGTGAACACCCCCGCCCGTTCCCCCTGGCGTGACCGCCCCATTGAGGAGAGCCTGGACCTGTTCGAGCGTATGAAGAACGGTGAGTTTGAGGAAGGTCAGTACACCCTGCGTGCCAAGATCGACCTGGCTTCCGGCAACTTCAACATGCGTGATCCCGCTCTGTACCGCATCCGCTATATCGAGCATCACCGCCAGGGCACCAAGTGGTGCATCTTCCCCATGTACGACTTTGCTCACCCCATCCAGGACGCTCTGGAGGGCATCACCCACTCCCTGTGCTCCCTGGAGTATGAGAACCACCGTCCCCTGTACGACTGGGTGGTGGACAACTGCGATCTGCCCAGCAAGCCCCGCCAGATCGAGTTTGCTCGCCTGGGCATCAACTACACCGTCATGTCCAAGCGTAAGCTCCGCCTGCTGGTGGAGGAGGGCATGGTCTCCGGCTGGGATGACCCCCGTATGCCCACCCTGTGCGGCCTGCGCCGCCGTGGCTACACCCCCAAGTCCATCCGGAACTTCTGCGAGCGCATCGGCGTGTCCAAGGTGGACTCCACCGTGGACTGGGCCTTCCTGGAGTCCTGCCTGCGTGATGACCTGAACGAGTCTGCCCAGCGTGTCATGGCCGTTCTGGACCCCGTGAAGCTGACCATCACCAACTATCCCGAGGGCCAGAGCGAGGAGATCATGGTGGAGAACAATCCCCTGGATCCCGAGGCTGGCGAGCGCGCTGTGACCTTCTCCCGTACCCTGTACATTGAGGCCGACGACTTCATGGAGGAGCCCGTTCCCAAGTACAAGCGCCTGACCCCCGGCGGTCTGGAGTGCCGTCTGAAGGGCGCCTACCTGATCCGTCCCACCGGCTGTGTCAAGGACGAGAACGGCAAGGTCATCGAGGTCCTCTGCGAGTATGATCCCGAGTCCAAGGGCGGCAACCCCGCCGACGGCCGCAAGGTCAAGGGCGCAACCATCCACTGGGTGGATGCCGAGACCGCAGTGGATGCCGAGGTCCGTCTGTATGACTACCTCTTCTCCGATCCCGCTCCCGACGGCGCCGACAAGAACTTCCTGGACTTCCTGAACCCCGAAAGTCTGAAGGTCCTCACCGGCTGCAAGGTGGAAAAGGGCCTGGCTGAAACTCCCATGCCCGAAAAGGGCAAGACCGCTGTGGGCTTCCAGTTCATGCGTCAGGGCTACTTCTGCCTGGACAACCGGGACGCAGCACCCGGCAAGCTGGTCTTCAACCGCAGCGTTTCTCTGAAGGACAGCTTCAAGAAGAAGTAAGGTTGGAAGATTTCGGAAAGGAAAAATCTTAGTTTCCCTTGCGAACTGCAAAAGAATCTGTTATAATTAATTGGATTCTGTATGTATATTCCTTCGGGATATGCGTTCCTGTATAGGAGTGTTTTCACCGTTATGAAGAAGAATGAAACCCAAAAGGCAAGAACCAAGGCCGCCGAGGTTCGCAGTCAAAAGGAACAGATGGAGGATCGGGCCTTTAACCGTATGCTCCTCTGGCTTGCTGGCACGGTCCTGACCGAAGTGGTCCTGCTCCTTGTCAATCGATACTATATCCATGCTCGCGTGGAAGAGCTGGACCATCTGGCCACCCTTCACACCATTCTCGGCATTGCACCCATTGCGGGCGTGATCCTCTTTGCCGGCCTCCTCTACTGGGGTCTCCGGCAGAGAAAGAAGGGCGATGCCAATCGGGATGGCATCATCCAGATCATCCTGGCCTGTGCCTTCCTGCTGATGGGCCTGGGCGCATTTGGAATGCGACTGTATGGCGCCGCTGCAGCCCCCCTCATCCTGGGCATCGTGCCCGGCCTGGGTGTGCTGATGCTGGTGTTCTACCTGTACCAGAAGGAGTTCTTCGCCTGTGCTTTTGCCGGCGGTCTGGGCATCCTGGGTCTGTGGGTCTTCCGCTCCATTGGCGGCGGCAGCCACTACTACCTGTATCTGGTTCTGGCTCTGGTAGTCCTGGCGGCCCTCCTGGCGCTGGCTCTGAAGCTGAAGAAGACCGATGGTGAGATGGTGATTGGCGGCAAGAAGGTGGCCCTGCTCCAGCCCGGTGCAGCCTACCTCACCTACTACATCACCGCAGCCATCACTGCCGTTCTGCTGATCGCACCTCTGGCTCTGGGCGCTGCTGTGGCCTACTATGCCATCTGGGTGATGGCAGCCTGGCTGTTCATCCTGGCTGTGTACTTCACCTCTAAGCTGATGTAACAAATCAAAAAGCCTGCTGGTTTTGCCAGCAGGCTTTTTTCATGTTGATTAGATTTCCCAGCCAATGAGGAGGCATCCGTCCTCCACATGGATCTCTACGGTAGAACCCTGGAAATGATTGCTCACCCCGAGAGGGAAGAAGGCGTCCAGGTCTGCGCCTTCCAGGTTATACTTGGCCCCCCGGATGCTGATGCCGTGGGCCTCCGGTCCCAGGCAGAACACCGAGAAGATGCCCTCCTCCCGGGCGGGCAGGGTGATGGAACTGTTTCGAATGGCGGTGAAGACATAGCTTTCGTCATACAGGAAGCCCTGGGCCCCGTGCCGGGCCAGGTAGCCCAGGCCCTGGAGGTTGGCCAGGGTGTGGTCCATCCGGCCCCCGGTGCCGCCATACAGGTGGAAGGTCCGGAAGCCCTTTTCCAGGCCCAGCTTGATGGCCAGCATGGAGTCGGTGTCATCCTTCTCCACCGGGAAGGTTTGGGTCTCCAGAGTCGTGGGGCGGTCTTCCAGGGAGTCAAAGTCCCCCAACAGCAGGTCGGGGGTCAGTCCGGCGGCCTGGCAGTGGCGGTAGCCTCCGTCGGCAGCCAGGATATAGTCCCCCTCCCGGGGCACCTGGACCAGGCCGAAGAAGGGCCCGGCCCCGATGATATAGCAAGCGGAGTCAGACATGATAGGTCTCCTTTCGCAGTTGGTGTCGGTACTATCCTACCACGTTCCTGCCCCCTTGACCAGAGGGGATTTCTCTGATAAACTGAACGAACTGCAGAAAAAGGAGGAGAGGCCTGTGATCAAAGGCGCAATTTTCGATGCGGACGGCACCCTGATCGATTCCATGGGCATGTGGGACACAGTGGGGGAGCGGTACCTGGCATCCCTGGGGGTTGCAGCCCGTCCGGGCCTCCGGGCCATCCTGTTTCCCATGACCCAGCTGGAGGGCGCTGTGTACATGAAGGAGGCCTACGGCCTCTCCCAGAGCCACCAGGAGATCATGGAGGGCATCAATGCCACGGTCTGGGACTTCTACCGCCATGAGGTCAAACCGAAGCCCGGTGCGGCAGACTTTCTCCGGGCCCTCCGGTCCAGAGGGATCCCCTGCACCCTGGCCACTAACACCGACCGGGGGCCTATCACCGATGGGCTGAAAACGGCAGGGCTCTTCGACCTGCTGGACGAGATCTACACCTGCCGGGAGCTGAACACCGGTAAGGACAAGCCCTTTATCTATGACCATGCCCGGGACCGGATGGGCAGCACCACCCGGGAGACCTGGGTCTTCGAGGACGCCGTCCACGGGGCCAGAACGGCCTTCCAGGCAGGGTACCGGGTGGCCGGTGTCCACGACCTGTACAGCGACCAGGCGGTCCTGAAGACCTTCTGTCATCTCTACCTGCCCGACCTGACCGACTTTGACGGGTTCTGGGCCCAAGCCATAAAGTAAGAAAACGGAAGCAGTTCCCGGGTGGAACCGCTTCCGTTTTTTGTTACTTCTTGGGGATAAAGTGGATGTTCAGGTCCACATAGCCGTCAATGCCGGGGATGATGGGTTCATCCGTCTCTTCGTTGCGGACGAAGGTGCCGTCCGGCCCCACCATGTACTTACCGTCGGAATACTGCCAGATATCAAAGTGGTAGTAGAAGTTGGTGAAGGTGTTGTAGTGGGCCAGCCAGAAGGGGTAGTTGATCAGTTCGTTCAGGTCGAAGTGGAAGTAGAAGTAGGTGGGGTTTGCGTAGACCATGGGCTGATAGCCTCCGGCCTTGACTTCCTCGCAGAAGGCCACAGCACACTGGGTCAGGACCTTGTCGTCCAGTTCATCGGTGCGGGGCTCCAGGCTGCTGTCGTAGGGCTCCCAGTCAAAGACGATGGGGTAGGTGATTTCATAGCCCTTCAGGGCGTTCATGCAGAACCGGGCCTCTTCCTGGGCCTCAGCAGGGGAGATGGCCTGGGAGAAGAAGTACACGCCCACCTCGATGTCGTTGGCCAGAGCACCCTTCAGGTTTTGATAGAAATAGTTGTCCAGTACCATCTTGCCGGTGCCATAGCCCCGGTAGCCCAAGCGGAGGATGGCGAAGTCCACGCCGGCTTCCTTCACCTGGGCCCAGTCGATGGTCCCCTGATAGCGGGAGACATCGATGCCCACCTTGCAGGTGTACTCGTCACTGTTGTAGGTGAGCAGGCCCTGCTCGTTCACCTGGAAGAACTCTCTGTCGTAGGTGTTTTCCGGCAGTTCCTCCACGATGTACACCTTCTTGCCGCCGAACGTGAAGTAGTCCCCGGTGGGGGTGGGTTCCGGTTCCTTCTCGGGCAAGTCCAGGTTGTAAAGACGCCAGATGACAGCACTGATCTCGGCTCGGGTGATGTTGCTGTTGGGCTTAAAGAGGAGATTGCCGTTGGCATCCTTCTCGCCGGTGAAAATACCGTGATCGTACAGGATCAGGGCATCCTTGCTGCCGGTGTCCGTGAAGGGAAGCTCGGCCCCGGTGCGGCTCACGCCCAGGACCTTGACCGTGATCTGGGCGATCTGCTTACGGTTGATGGGGTCATCCAGATCCAGGTTCATTTTCTTGGGCAGGAAGCCCTTTTGCGCGGCCAGCTGGTAATAGCCGCTGGCCCAGTGGGTGTCGGTGGGAGCCTGTTCCCGGTAACCGGCAGACAGCAGGATCATTTTCAGTGCCTGACCGAAGGTGACGGTCCCCTGGGGTTCGAAGGTAGAGGCGGTCATGCCGTTGATGACCTCCCAGTTGTACAGGTCTTTGACTTCATCATAGAACCAGTCAGAAGCTTTCACATCGCTGAAAGGAAGTCCTTTGGCAGCGCTGGCAGGCGCTGCCAGGGAGAGGGCCATCACACAGGCCAGCAGGAGGGAAAGGAATCTCTGTTTCATGTGGTACCTCACAGGTCGATGGTGTGTGTGGAGAAGAGTTTGGGGCGGAGTCTGACCACGTAGAAGTCACCCAGTCTGCCCAACAGGATATCATAGAGGACGAAAGTCACATTGCCCAGCAGCAGGAAGCCTGCCAGGAAAAGGACCGTCCAGTCGGCAAACTCTGCCTGCAGATCCGGCATGGTCAGCACGAACAGCAGGAAAACATAGGTCAGTGCGCCGGCCAGGTTGAACAGGACCATTTTGATCACCCAGCGGATGGGCTTGTTTCGAAGATGCTGCAGCTTGGGCCGGGCGATGGGATACCAGCCCAGCAGGAAGACGAAGAGGAAGACGGCCTCTTTGTCCGGGGCCATGAGGATGCTGAGAATGGAAACGGCCAGGTAGACCAGCCCGCCCATCTTGGGACCCATTTCCCAAAGGATAGGGATCAGCAGGGCACCTGCCAGCATGGGAGTGGAATAGGTGGACAGGGGAAGGATGGAGCCCAGCATCATGACCACCATCATCAGAGCGGCGGTGATGCCGCAGAGGGCCATTTTACGGCTGGCTTGGTTGCGCATGGGGAAACACCTCCGTGGTGGGTATCAGGACTCTTAGTCCTGCTTGTCCTGCTCTTCGTTTTCTTTGTACTCCCGCACGCTCTTGTGCAGGGTAATGAACTTATTGTTCTTAAAAGCATCCTTGGGAAGGGGGCGGTCCAGCCAGGCCCGGAACTGGGACCAGTAGCTGTCTTCTCCCTTCACCAGGGGGTAGAACTTGATTCGTTTGGGTTCGGTATAGTGGAGGGTGCCGTCCTCGTCGATCCCCGATACATTGATATAGTCCTGGGTGGACATGGGCAGATCTTTCTTGGACAGCCGGGAATTGACCAGCTCCCGCAGCAGATAATAGAAGGAGGCGAAGAGAGGCACACCCAGCAGCATTCCCCAGAAGCCCATGAGGTAGTTGAAGAGCAGCAGGGAGAAGAGGACCCAGAAGGCGGGCAGGCCGGTGGAGTCGCCCAGGATCTTGGGGCCGATGATGTTGCCGTCCACCTGCTGGAGGATGATGATAAAGACGATGAACACCAGGCACTTGGCAGGATCGGTAAGCAGCAGCAGGAAGGCCGAGGGAATGGCACCAAAGAAGGGCCCAAAGACGGGGATGATGTTGGTGATGCCCACAGTGAGACTGATGATCATGGTGTAGGGCATATTCAGGATGGACAGGGAGATAAAGCAGAGGATGCCGATGATCAAAGAGTCCAGAAGCTTGCCGGAGACGAAGCCGCCGAAGATCCGGTTGATGACACGGACATGCTTGAGGATGGTGTCGCAGGTTCCCCGGTTCTTGCACAGGGCAAAGAGGAACTTCTTGGCCTGTCCCACGAACTGATCCCGGCTCATGAGCACGTAGACCATGACGATGATGCCGATGACAAAGTTCAGAAGGCCCTTGGCCAGGTCCACCACACGGGTGAGCAGGTCGGTCAGGGTGTCCACAGCATCACCCTGGAGCCAGGTGGTGAAGGAGTTGGTGAGCTTAACAGAGACTTCCTTGAGGAAATCTGCAGATTGCCCCTGGGCCTCGATGAACTTGGAAAGTTCATTGAAGGTACTTCGGATCATCCAGGGCAGGTCCTGGACCAGGGCAGGCAGGTTGGCAGCCAGTTCAGGTACAATAAAGTAGAGGAACATAACGATCAGGGTGATGAGCACCAGGGTGGCAAAACCTGTGGACATGGCACGAGCGACCCGCTTGCTTACATTGTGATAGAGCAGGAAATGCTCGGCAAATCTGGCTACCGGGTAGAGCAGGTAGGCCATGACACAGCCCAGAACGATGGCCCGAAGGGCGCCGGCGATGCCGCTGATGCCGGCCAGCACGGAGCTGATGTTCAGCATGACCTGGGCGGCGAAGAACAGGATCACGAAACCGATCAGGATCACAAGGATATATTGGATGAGTTTCTTAATGGGGAGTTTCAAGAGGGGTCCTCCTTTCGGGGCGTCCGCCAGGGGATAGAAGAGCGGCCGGGCCGCATGAAGACATTATTAATAATATAGTATATCAAAAGGGTGGTCTGCTTGCAAGAGGTTGGGAATATTTGTCAAACTATATTTATATGGAAGAGGAAAAAACCAGAAATTGTGAAATTCTGCAAAAAAACAGTTGCACCCTTTGCAAACTTATGTTACAATACTTACAAAAGTAAGTAAACCGATGAGTTAATTGACAGAGAAGGGAGGAAGGGACTGTGAACTATCCCATGTTATGGCTGGTCCTGCTCATTGCATTTGCCGGGATCGAGGGAGCCACGGCAGGTCTGATCTCCATTTGGTTCTGCGCAGGCAGCCTGGTGGCCCTCTTTGCCGCCTGGCTGGGAGCCGGGCTGATGGTGCAGATCGGTCTCTTTGCCATTGTGTCCATTCTGACCATGGCCATCCTTCGGCCCATGGCAGGCAAGTGGATCCAGCCCGCCCCGGAAAAGACCAATGCGGACCGGATCCTGGATGCCGATGCCATGGTCATCGAGACCATCAACAACATCGAAGCCTCCGGACAGATCAAAGTCGGCGGAGCCGTTTGGACCGCGCGCTCTGCCGCCGGGGAGGTCATCCCTGTAGGTACCATGGTCCGGGTAGAAAGAATAGAAGGTGTTAAGGCCATCGTCACCCCGATGGAGAAAGGAACGGTGTAACACATGTTAGGTAAAATCACGCTGGTACTGTTCATCATTGTTATTCTGGTGGTTCTGGCTACCTCTATCCGGGTGGTCCAGCAGTCCCGGGCATACGTCATCGAGCGTCTGGGTGCCTTCCAGGCGGTGTGGGGCGTGGGCCTGCACTTCAAGATCCCCTTCATCGACCAGGTCCGGAAGAAGGTTTCCCTGAAAGAGCAGGTGGCCGACTTCCCGCCTCAGCCTGTTATCACTAAGGATAATGTCACCATGCAGATCGATACGGTCCTGTACTTCCAGATCACTGACCCCAAGCTCTACGCCTACGGTGTGGAGAATCCCATGAACGCCATCGAAAACCTCACCGCTACCACCCTGCGAAACATCATCGGCGAGCTGGAGCTGGATCAGTCCCTTACCTCCCGTGATGTGATCAACGCCCGGATGCGCAGCATCCTGGACGAGGCCACCGACCCCTGGGGCATCAAGGTCAACCGTGTGGAACTGAAGAACATCCTGCCTCCCCGTGACATCCAGAACGCCATGGAGAAGCAGATGCGGGCCGAGCGAGAGCGCCGCGAAGCCATCCTCCAGGCAGAGGGCCAGAAGCAGAGCCAGATCCTGGTGGCAGAGGGCGAGAAGGAATCCCGGATCCTCCGGGCAGATGCCGAGAAGACCGCCCGCATCATGGCGGCAGAAGCAGAGGCCCAGGCTATCCGTGAGGTCAACCAGGCCATGGCCGACGCCCTGAAGCTGCTGAACGAGGCCAACCCCAACGACCAGGTGGTGAAGCTCAAGGCTTTGGAGGCCTTCCAGTCCGCTGCCAACGGCAAGGCAACCAAGATCATCATTCCGTCCGAGATCCAGGGCCTGGCCGGTCTGGCTGCCGGCGTGGTGGAGACCGTGAAAAAGCCCGAAACGGGCAAGGCTCCCACGGCCCCTGTCCCTCCCCAGGCATAACCTATAACAGGAAACGCCTCCCCGCTATGGGGAGGCGTTTTGTCATATGCGGTCAAAAACCTTTCTGGGGAGGACGATCCGTCCGGCCATTGGCAGCATCTCCACCGTGAGCTTGGTGGTGGGGTGGCATTCTCCGTCCACGGTGATGATGATGGGTTTGTCCTTGTCATCCGCCACTTCCAGGGAGACCTTTTTGCACCGGTGGAAGTCGATGGCGTCCCGCAGTTTAGGAACGATCTCACCGTTCAGGAAGTGCTTGCCCTTCTGATACAGGGGAAGCACCCGGGCGATGCGGGCCAGACCAATTTTCCGGACGATCAAAACGTCCAGCAGACCGTCATCCATGGCACATTCCGGGGCGGCGTTGAATCCGCCGCCGTACCATCCGCCGTTGCACACAGCAGTGAGGAGACAGTTGCTGATGATGGTGTGATTGTCCAGGGTGATCTTCAGCTTCCGGTCCAGCTTGCCCAGGATATTCCGCAGGATGGACAAACGGTAGGCCGTCTCTCCGCCGCACAATGGCATCCGCCGGAATTTTGGGATGTCAAAGGCGATCTTGGCATCCAGGCCGGCGGCGGCAATGGCGGCGCCCACACCAAACTCCGTGCGGAAGAGGTCGATGTCCAGTTCGCCCCCCTGGAGCTGGTCGGCCAGGTCCAGGAATTCCTCCTTGGTGCCAAAGTTTCGCAAAAAGTCGTTGCCGCTGCCATAGGGGATGCACCCCACGGCGGCATTTTTATAGGGATAGGCCCCGCTGATGACCTCGTTGAAGGTGCCGTCACCGCCCACGGCAAAGAGGCGGACGGGCTGGCCGGTCCTGGCGTAGCGCTCGGCCAGCTCCCGGGCATGTCCCACATGGGTGGTGCGGGTGATGACATAGTCCGGGTTTTCCAGGGTGGCTGCTGCCTGGGCCAGGAGCCTTGCAAACTCGTCACTGATGTTCCGGCCTCCGGCCACGGGGTTGACGATAAAGACAGATTTCATGGGGGATCCTCCCTCGTGTTTCTCTTTGTTCCATCATATCCTATCCTGCATCCCTGCGCAAGAGGAAAAAGCCAAAGGCCCCGCCCTATGGCGGGGCCTCCGGCGCGGGAGTTATGAAAGGAGATTTAGGAGGATCTATCTCACAGAGTGAGAGAGGGTGCGGTGTAAGTGCGAGTTGCCATCTCAGCATCCAGAGCGTACAGGCTCTTGGGGTCGGACCCGAAGAGATCGAAGCGGCCCACCAGGTCGGTGGCGGTCTTCTCTTCCTCGCCCTGCTCCTTGATAAACCAGTTCAGGAACTCCAGGGTGCGGAAGTCGTTGTCCTTCCATGCTTCGGCATAGATGTTGTTGATGGATGCGGTGACAAATCTCTCGTGCTCCAGGGCAGCCACCAGGGGCTCACGGAAGTTCTCATAGACCTTGTCAGGTGCAGCGATGGGAGCCATCTTGGGGTACACATCGTTGTTCTGCAGGTAGTTCATGAAGAGCAGAGCGTGGTCACGCTCTTCTTGTGCCTGGATCTTGAACCAGTTGCCGAAGCCGTCCAGGTTGTTGTCATAGTAGTAATTGGACATATCCAGATAGAGATATGCGGAGTAGAACTCCTTGGTGATCTGCTCTTCCAGCAGCTTGGAAACGTTGGGATTTAACATAATTTCTGCTCCTTTCGAATGTTTGTTTTTCTTTTCTGTTCAGTATTTCCTTTTGTTGTGTACATGATACCACGGGGAGAGCCCCGACACTGTGAGTTTATCACTAAAATGGTGGTGTTTCAAAAAATTTTTTCTTGACGAGGGAGAGACCCTGTGCAACAATGAAGGCAACCAATCATAGGGAGGACCTGACCATGAAAAAAGAGACCCTCATCAGCCGTCACGGCTATACCATCCCCTGCCATAACTGCTGGAAGGGAGAGGACCGCATCCTCATCGTCTGCCATGGCTTCGGCAGCAGCAAGCTCAGCCCCATGGTCCAGGCCCTGAACCAGGAGATGCCCAAGGCGGGCATTGGCGTCTACAGCTTTGACTTTCCTTCCCACGGGGAGAGCCCAATCTGGGAAGAGGGCCTGCGGGTACCCTTCTGCGTGGACGACCTGGAGACCGTAGAGGCCCACGTTCGGGAAATGGCCCCCGATGCCAAAATCGGCTACTTTGGTTCCAGCTTTGGGGCATACATCACCCTCCTGTACCTGGCTGACCGGGATCACACCGGTGACCGGGCCATGCTGCGCTCTGCCGCTGTAGCCATGCCCCGTCTGGTGGACCAGTGGGTGGACGAGCGGGCCAAGGCGGATATAGACCGCCAGGGGTATTTTGTTCCTGACTATGACTATGTCCGGGAAATGCGAGTTACGCCTGCTTTCTTAAAGGACTTGGAAGAGAACGATGTGTTTGCCAAGTACCGGGCCGGAGCTGCTCAACTGCGGATGGTCCACGGCGGAAAGGACGACGTGGCGCCCCCCGATGCTGCGGAAAACTTCGCCCGGCAGTTTGGGGCAGAGATCGTGATACTTCCCAACGGGGAGCACAACCTGATGGGGGAGGGAGAGCTGGACCGTGTCCTGGATCTTACCCTGGACTTTTTTCAGGAACAGAAGGGATAATTGTTGAAAGAGAGACCTTTCTCTGGTATACTGTTGCTAACTTTACACACATATATCAGCGAGAAAGGAGCTCAACATGAGCAAGCCTGTCTACATTACTGCCGACAGTACCTGTGACCTTCCCCAGGCGCTGAAAGAGCGGCTGGGGGTCAAGACTGTCCCCCTCCATGTGACCATCGGCCAAGACAACTACCTGGACGGAGAGAGCATTTCCCCTGATTTGATTTTTGAGCGGTACGAGGAAGAGAATCTCCTGCCCACCACCGCCGCCGTCAGTCCCCAGGAGTTTGAGGACTTCTTCCGTCCTATGGTGGAAGCCGGGTATGAGGTGGTCCACCTGGACATCAGTTCCGAGTTGTCCGGCACCTATCAGAATGCCTTCATTGCCTCCCAGGAGTTTGAGGGGGTCTATCCCATCGACTCCCGCCATCTGTCCACCAGCATCAGCCTTCTGATCCTGGAAGCCTGCCGCCTTCGGGACCAGGGTAAGTCTGCCGCTGAGATCGTTCAGGCCATCCAGGCGCTGATCCCTCAGGTTCGCACCAGCTTCGTGCTGGACACCCTGGAGTATATGTGGAAGGGCGGCCGCTGCAGTGGTGTTGCCGCTTTTGGGGCCAACCTTCTGTCCCTGAAGCCCTGCATCGAGATGCGGGAGGGCAAGCTGGAAGTAAGCAAGAAGTACCGGGGCAAGATCGGTAAGGTCTATGAAAAGTACATGGAGGAGCGTCTTGCCGGCAAGAAGATCCACGGCGGTTGTGTCTCTGTGGTAAGCCCGGATCTCCTGCCTCAGGAGACCAGGGACAAGTTGGAAGCCCTCATCCGCAGTCTGGTCACGGTGGAAGAGGTGCTGTTTGCCCGGACGGGCAGCACCATCTGCTCCCATTGCGGCCCCGGCACCCTGGGCATCATGTATATCGAAGGATAAGCAAAGGACCGACCCTTTGGCAGAGCAATCTGTCAAAGGGTCGGTTTTGTTACAGTTTTGTTAAACTTTTGACGTTTTCTTGCAATTATCCTATTGGTGTGCTATACTGCCAAAAGAATTGTAAGAGTATGCCTTTTTAGACCCTAGATATATGAGGTGACCCCTATGCACAACCCCAAGACCCCCTGGCGGGACCGCATCCACCAGATCGGCGCCATGTTCCTGGCTCTGGTTCTGGTGCTGAGCTTGGCTGTTCCTGTGGCCTACGCCGGTAAAGTTACCAAGGATCAGATCAACAACCTGAAAAACCAGGCCTCCAGCCTGAGCAGTCAGAAGGCCAACCTGGAAAAGGAACTGAGCAAGCTGGCCAGCTCCAAGAACGCAGCGGTGGAGCAGAAGTTCCTGCTGGAGGAGAAGATTACCGTCCTCCGTCAGGAGATCGCCGTCTCTGAGGAGACCATCCAGCTTCTGGGCGATGAGATCGCCGTGAAGGAAGTGGAACTGGCCGACGCCCAGGCGGAAGAGGCCAAGTACTACGACGAGTTCTGCGAGCGTGTCCGCATCATGGAAGAGCGTGGCGAGATCTCCTATTGGGCTGTTCTCTTCAACGCCAACAGCTTCTCCGATCTGCTGGACCGTGTCAATGCCATCTCCGAAGTGGTGGACTACGACAACATGATCATGGACGAGCTGGAAGCCGCCCGCATCGCCGTGGCAGAGGCCAAGGCCGATCTGGAGGAAAACAAGAAGGCCGAGGAAGAAACCAAGGCCGCCCTTACTGCCCAGAAGGCCGACCTGGAGAAGCAGGAGGCCGCTGTTGAGGCCGTCATTGGCCAGATCACCAGCCAGTCCGCTGTCTATGAGGAGAAGCTCCACGACCTAGAGGACGACTCCGATAACCTGGCCAAGCAGATCGCCCAGGCTGAGGCAACCTACGCCGCCCAGATCGCTGCCCAGAAGAAGGCGGAAGAGGAAGCCCGCCGTCAGCAGCTTCTCCAGCAGCAACAGCAACAGGGCGGCAACACCTACGTGCCCCCCGCCAATTCTTCCAGCGGCAAGGGCTTCATCTGGCCCGTGTCCGGCTACCGTCGGGTGTCCTCTCCCTTTGGCTGGAGAAACTGCCCCTTCCATGGTCGTGAGTACCACAGCGGCATCGACATCCCCGCTCCCTCCGGCACCCCCATCCTGGCCTCCAAGGCCGGCGTGGTCATCGTATCCACCTATGGTTCCTCCTATGGCAACTACGTGACCATCGCCCATGCGGACGGCAGCCGTACCCTGTACGCCCACATGGTCTCCCGTTCTGTTTCCGCAGGCCAGACCGTGTCCCAGGGCCAGGTGATCGGCGGCGTCGGCACCACCGGCAGCTCCACCGGCAACCACCTGCACTTTGAAGTGTGGCTGAACAGCTCCAAGAGCAGCCGTGTGAACCCCGTGGCCTATTGTTCCTAACATGACATAAAAATGGACCTCTCATTGAGAGGTCCATTTTTTGCGTCTTATTTAATAGTGTACACTAAAATAATCTTCATCTTCATAGGGAGCCATGACCCTTTGGAAGAAGGCAACATCTTCCTCCGTGGCCCCCTCAATATACAGTTCCGTGCCGTAATGGGCACTGCAGAAGCGGAGAGGGCCTCGTTCCACGTTGATGGTAAAATATTTGGTCATCTTATTGTATAGGCTTTTGTCCGAGGGTTCATCCGACAGGATCTCTTCCAGAAATTCGGCGGTGACAAACCCCTTCACAGAAACCTCGTAGTTTTCTGCCACAGGGGTTCCATACTTGGAGGCCTGCCGGACTTCTTCCTCTTCTTCCTTCCAGCAGCGGATCTCCAGAGCATCCCCCACCCGGAGGAAATGCGTCACAACCTCCCGCCACCAGTGGGAGGAAACGGACTTGTCGATCATCTGCAAACTGATTCCGGCCATAAGGCACCTCCTTTTTATCGGGTAACCGTCAGGCAGTAGAAGGAGGGGCGTTCCGGATACTTTTTATCCGGGATATTCCAGATTTCTGCCTGCTCGATCTCTTTACTGTGTGCTGTGGTCAGGTCCTGGATGGCCACGGTTCGACGATGGATAAAGGGCCGCTCCTCGAATTCATAATAGTCCATCAGCCACACCTGCCAGAGTTCCACGGTATCTGTGTGCTGTAAAGCGGTTTTGATGTATTCAATGATCTGCCGGGCTCTGCCCTCGGTGTAGTTCCACTCCAGAGACACCCCGTATGCTCTGCCGGTGTAGTCTTCTGCGTAGGGGAAGTGGTGCAGAAAAAAGTTGTCATCCGCTCCGCCGTCATAGATGGTGCCCTCGTCGATGTTAATCTCCAAAGGATACTCCTGAGAAGGTCGCCATTCCGGCAGTGGGATGTCCGCAGCGATCAACCGGCAAACACTCATTTGGACTTCCTTTCCACGCCCACCACCGTCAGCAGACCATCCTTCACGGTGAACTTCACATCCACAGTCCCGAAGGCCATGCCGTAGACCCGCTCCGGGTCATCCTGATAGGAGGGACGGGGATCCTGGGCAAGCACGCCGGTGAGTCCTTCCCGGTCACCCTCGGGCACCTGCTCCAGCAGGGCAGGGGGGAAGTCCACCTCCAGCTTGTATCCCTGATACCCGGCGGTGAAGCCCCCCAGGGCCTCCGGGTGGGAGTCGGTGTAGGGCAGGTAGGGCTTGATGTCAAAGATGGGGGTCCCGTCCAGCAGGTCCGCCCCGGACACATGGATGACCGGACCCAGGGTGGGGTGGAGCTCCACCCCGTCCAGCTTCACAGAGGACAGGCCGATGGCATTGGGCCGGAAGGGGGAACGGGTAGCAAAGACACCCATGCGGGTGTTTCCTCCCAGACGAGGGGGACGGACGGTGGGGGACCAGTCCTCCCGGACGGCCTTGGAGAAGGACCAGATGAGCCACAGGTGAGAGAAACCCTCTATCCCCCGCAGGGCGTCGGCGTTCCGATACTCCGGCTCAAAAACGATGGTGGATTTGAGTTCCTCCACCAGACCGCTCTGGCGGGGGATGCCGAACTTGGACGGGAAGGAGCTATGCATTCTTGCAATGATCTTCATGGGGATGGTTTCAGACATGGAAATACCCTCCTGTGGGAAAACTTGTTACAACCAGTATACCGGGGAAGGGGGCGGGTGGCAAGGAAATCTTTTCTGTTTATACCTTGCAGGTATGGAAAACCGTGATATAATATTCTTTACGAATAA
>JAFSFC010000043.1 GCA_017435425.1 Ruminiclostridium sp.
AGAGCCTGTCACCCCCCAGGAGGTGGCCCCCGTTTCTCCCGCACCCGGGGAAACCGTGGACATCCCTGAGGAGGACACACCCCTGGCCGATGTCTCCGAGCCCGGCGGCATCAGCCCCGTGTATCTGGTTCTGGGCATTGCGCTCTGCGGCGGCGGTCTGATGGTCCTGCTGGGCCGCAGGAAACAGGACGAGGCATGACGCCCCCCGTCCTCTGCAAAAATCCAGTCAACACAAGCAAACCTGAAAAAGGCAAACCGTCCGAAAGGGCGGGACGCAAAGCAAGGGGCCTAAACCCGCAAGGGCACGGCAGCCCGGCCGCCAGCGTTTCAATCTCTTAATATTCAAAAAAGGAGAATGAAATCATGGCAAATAGCAACATCAAAAAAGCAATGGCGCTGATTTTGGCGCTGAGCATGTGCAGTGGACTGATCTCCGTACCCGCAATGGCAACAGACGGCGACGGCGAAAACGACCCCCTGAATGTGACCCTTTCCATCAAGAAAGAAGGCACCACAGTAGAGGTCCCCATGACCGATGTGGACGACCCGGCAACCGAAGAAGTAGATAACCAGAACACCGTGACCACCGGTCCTGAAGCGGGTCATACGACTCAGACCGGAGACCTCCCTGACGGTCCTGGCGACAACAAGTATGACTATACTGAGACTACTGTTGTGCAGCAGGGAAGCGTGACCGTCACCACCGAAGAGATCGAGTTCAGCGAGGTTATCGACACCGAGAACACCGAGCTGGAGCATGTGCTCAGCACCACCACGCCTACTCCGGACAATGACTTAGTGTATAAAGGCCAGGCTGGCGAAATGTATCTGCCCGGCTATGAAGACGAAGTAGTTGCTCCTGAAGGCAGCGACAGTGACAACTATGGGTTTACCTATGTTGGCTCCGGCAACACCAGTAAGTTCATGCCCTCCATCGTGTACACTGAGCCTCTCGACGAAGAAGGCAAGCTGGCCATGTACGGCGAAAATGCCTACATCAAGAATAACAGCATCACCTGGTATTATGAGAAGTGGCTGACTGAAGAGGTGAAGGACACCATCGCCAAGGACGAAAACGGCAAATATGTGACCGACGAAAACGGCTACATTCTGGACGTGAACGGCAACCGGATCTTCAAGGAAGAGCGTACCTCCGTTGACCCCGACGGCAACACTGTCTATCTGCACCGCTTCGACAACTATGACAAGAACATGTATGCCGAGGGCTGGTATGAGGACGGCGAATGGAAGGCCGAGCTGAATGGCAAGGAGTCTTTTGCAGCTGTCTGGGCCGGTCCCCAGCAGTTCATTCTGGTTGATGACAACGGCAATCTGGTCACCACCTACTGCGCTGACGTCACCACCCCTACCCAGGATAACTTCGGATACAACATCGAAAACCTTGAGGATGCCACCTATTATTCCCCGGAGCAGGCAGCTATGATCCGCTCCATCGCCTTCAACGGCTATTGGGGCACGGAAGGTTACGAAACCGATGAGGATGGCAACCCTGTCTACATGAAGGACGCAGAGGGCAACCCCCTCTATCAGAAGGATGAGAACGGCGAAAACATCTTGGACGAAAACGGTAAGCCGATTCCCGTTCCCGCCCCCAAACTGGGCAGCCTGGAGGCTATGAAGCAGATGCTGCTGGCTTCCGGTTTCTCCGAGGAAGAACTGGCTTCCCTGAACGACGGCGTGGCTCTGACCGCTACCCAGATGGCGATCTGGTCCAACAGCAACAAGATGAGCAGCATCCAGTTCATCAACTCCTACTACTCCAACTGGGGCACGGGCAATGTTCCTGCGGATAAAGAAGATGAAGTGGAGCTCCTGTTCAAGCTTTACACCCATCTGACCAACCTGGATCCTGTTAAGACCGAAGGCACCACGGCCGACACCGTCATCACCAAGGACAACTTTGTGGATAATCTCAACGTGACCGTGATTGAGAAGGCAAAGGGCCATGACAACAACAAGGATAATGTCGACACCAACGACGCTTACGTGACCAACCTGACCTTTGCTCTGGTGGTCACCCCCAGCACCGAGAACGGTGATGACCTGGTGGTCAAGGTGGTAGATTCCGAGGGCAAGGTCCTGGCAGAAGGCCGTGTGGCAGGCACCAACGATGAAGGTGAGAACTATCAGAATCTGGTTGCCGATGAAAACGGCAACTACAGCTTCACCAATATCGTCATGACCGAGGGTGAGCAGAACTTCAACCTCACTCTGGAAGGCATCCAGAATCTGGACAAGGGTGTGTACCTGTACTCTTCTGAGATTGTCGACGAGACTTCTTCCCAGACCTTGGTCGGTGTCGCCTCTGGCGAGCGTGCAGTGAATGTTTCCATGAACATCAAGTTCGACCTGGACGTGGATGACCAGATCGTTGTCACCGAGCGGCACAAGAAGTCCACCAGCAAGCCCAAGGATCCCACCCCTCCTGTGGATCCTGAAAATCCCTCCGTGGTTCCTCCTGTAGACCCCAATGAGCCTCCTGTCGATCCCGATGAGCCCATCGAGATCCCTGACGATTCCGTCCCCGAAGCTCCCGTGGATCCTGATATCCCCGAAGAACCCATCCCCGGTGCTCCTGTGGACCCTGAGATCCCCGATGAGAACGTTCCCACCACCGATATCCCCGTAGAAATCCCCGACGAAACTCCTCTGGCAGACGTGCCCAAGACCGGCGACATCTCCGCTCTGTGGTACGGCCTGACCTTCCTGTCCGGCGGCGGCCTCCTGGGCCTGTTCACCGGCAGAAAGGGCAAGGACGAGCAGTGATCCTCTCCCGTTACCCAAGGGTAAAATAATGCAACATCATCTAAAAGGTTCGGCCCCGCAGTCACCTGCGGGGCCGGGCTTTTTTCTGTCCAGGAAAAACAAGGCTCCCCTTTCGAGGGAAGGCGCAGGCTGTGCCCAGAACAGAAAGATCCCCCGGCCAAATGAATGGTCGGGGGATCGGTTTTGTTGTCAGCGTATGCTGTTGGGGTTCAGCTGGGCCAGACTGGCCAGCACGTGGTCCAGCGCCACCGGCTCGCCGGTGTTTTTGTGTCCCCGGATCTCCACGCTGCCATCCCGCACCAGGTCCATGAAGATGAGGGCCAGCTTGGGGTCAAACTGCCAGCCGGACTCCTTTTCCAGGATCTCCAGGGCCTCCTCGGTGCTCATGGCATCCTTGTAGCTCCGCACCGACGTCATGGCATCGAAGGAGTCTGCAATGGCCAGGATGCGGCCGGTGATGGGGATCTGCTCCCCCTTCAGCCGACGGGGATAGCCCAGGCCGTCGTACCGCTCGTGGTGGGACAGCACCGCCGGGATGACGTAGTCCAGGGAGGGCAGGTAGCGGATGATGTTGACCGCATTTTCCACGTGGCCCTTCATGGCCTCGTACTCCTCCCGGCTGAGCTTGCCGGGCTTGTTCAAAATATCCTCCCGGATGCCGATCTTGCCGATGTCGTGGAGGAGACCGGCCTCCTTCACGATCTCTACCAGGTCATTCTCCATGCCGGCTGCCTTGGCCAGCTCTGCAGCGTAGTAGGCCACATTCTGGGAGTGCTGATAGGTGTAGTGGTCCCGGGCGTCGATGGCCGCCGTGAGGGCGTAGATGGTGCCTGCGTTCTCGCCGTAGCCGCTGTGGTAGCCGTGGGACTCCTCCTGGTGGTAGATCTCTGTGGAGTAGATCTGCACGGCGTTCTTGCCCGCCCGCTTCACGGTGTAAACCGCCGTTTCGGCGTTGCGGAAGAGCTCCTTGGCCGTGGAGGCCATGTAGGGAGCTCCGCAGACACCGGCGCTCACGGTGAGCTTGCGGGTCACCTGGTCGGTCCGGCGGCTGTTGATGTCCATGATCTCTGCCACCAGATTGTCAGTGAGCAGCTTGGCGGAGTAGATGTCATAGCCGGGCAGCAGCAGGGCGAACTCCTTGCCGCCAATGCGGGCCGCATGGCAGGCCTCGTTCAGAGTGGCCCGGATGAGGCCGGCGATCCGGGACAGGGCAATGTCGCCCTCGTGGGTGCCGTAGAGCTGGTTGTACAGCTTGAAATCGTCAATGTTCAGCAGGCACAGGGAGAGGGCCGTGTCCTTGTACTTTTCAAACTCACGGTCCAGCAGCTCCAGGAAGTACTTCCGGTTGATGAGGCCGGTGAGCTTGTCGATCCGGGCCTCGTCGATGGCCCGCTCGTAGACGTAGGCGTCCTTCAGGGCCGTGGCGCACAGCCGGGCAATGGCCTGGGCAGTGAGCAGGTCAGCCTCCCGCCGGGGTTTGTCCTTCTTCTCAGGGATCATCAGGATGCCCACCAGCTCGTTCTCACTGCACAGGGGCACGAAGCAGTCGGCCTTCAGATGGTCGAAGAGCTTCTTTTCGGTCTCCCACATGCTGCGCCAGATGGTGGTCCGGCGGAACTCCAGCAGGCTGATCCACTGGTCGGTCTTTTTCAGATAGGTCACCAGGGGGTGGTCGCCCCGCAGATAGAAGCCCTTTTCATCCAGGGGGTTGGTGGTGTGCTCCACCCGAAAATCTCCATCCGTCTGGCGGACAAAGACCGCCATGCGGTCCAGATGGGTAGTATCCTGGATCACGTCGGTCAGATCCCCCAAGATCTCGCTGACGCTGAGCTTGTGGTTGATGTCCTCGGTAAACTGCTCAATCTTCCTTTGCTGGTGCCGCTCGTCCCGAACAAAGATGAAGTTCAGCACCAGGGCAATGATGCCGTAAATGACCAGCACCAAAATCACCAGAGCAGCCGCCATGGCGATCACCGATGCGGTGTGGTTCAGGCCAACTCTGCCAATGAAGAAGGCCTGCAGGGGGTCTGCAATGCGGTAGGCCGCAATACAGCCCAGGGCCACGGCGATCATCAGGTAGTTCACCCGGGACAGGAGCAGGGTGATCTTGAAGAGCTGCTTCTTATACAGGGCGTAGAACATGAAGCCCACGTTCACCACGCCGGAAAGGATGTCCAGAGGCAGGCCCGCAAAGACGGGCAGGGTGGTGGCCACGTGGCCCAGCAGCAGGGCGCCGATGCCATAGATGATGGGCTTGAGCTGCTGGAAGGCAATGCGATTGCCCTTGCAATGCCGGTGCACCGTGAAGGCAATGTTTAGCACGCAGGCCATCACGCAGACCACCAGAATGTAGATATGCCAGTTGTAGTTATAAATAAACTGAGCAGAGCCGCCCTTGTCCACCACCAAAGGCTCCGGGACGAACCAGCAGGTAACGCAGTCGAACACGAAGAGCAGCAGGTGGAAGCCCGTCCAGAACCAGCGGCCCCGGCCGTTCTTTTCCTCCAGGAAGTCCAGGATGAAGTGATAGTAGCCCGAGGCCAGCATCATCATACCCAGGACGGAAACATGGTGCCACAGGTTCACCGACGGCCACAGCTGCATACGCATGGCAAAGGAGCCGCCCACCCACAGGATCATGATGAACATCAGCAGCATGAAGAACCGGATGACCCGCTCCTTCTTAGGGGCTGCCGTGAAGGTCAAAAGCAGGAAGAGGTAACAGAAAAGGGCTGTAATGGAGATCCAACTATATCCAGTCATCCATGCCACCTCTTCTCTCCAGGCAGTCAAACTGGTGACATGCCAGCAAGTCGTTGATGTCGCAGCTCTCCGGGTTCATGGTCCGGATGGTGCCGCCGAATTTCCGCTCATAGGCCTCAAAGGTCCCGCACTTGATCATGGTGATCTTCAGGGGGTCCACGCCTAGGATCTTTTTCAGGTCCTCATAGTCCTGGTCCAGGTACTGGAAATAGATACCCAGCTGGTCGTGGAGGATGCGGGTACTCACCGCCGTATTGATCAGGTGGTTCCGCTGGAGTTCCACGTACAGATGCATGTAGGGTCGGTTGTTCTCCGTGAACTCCTTCTTGGCCGTCCAGGCCTCGATGGGCAGACGGGAGAGTTCAATGGCCTGGTTGATGGATTTTTCCGTGATCCGGGTGAACCCGGCAATGTCGATGATCTCAGGGGTGCGGTCCACGTACTGGAACCGGGGAATATTGTTGTTCTCCAGTCGGCTGCCGATGCCGGAGCAGCGGAACACGTCGCCAACCCGATACCGGGCAAAGGCTCCGCCTTTGAAGACGGTCAGCACGATCTCGTAGACGCCGCCGGGGACTACCTCATCCCAAAGAACCGTACGAGGTTTATAATCGGGATCCTCAAGATTCCTGTTCATCTCATCCTCGGGAATGAACTCATAGAAGCAGGCATCCGGGAAGAAGTAGACGCCCTCCCGACTCCAGGTCTCGCAGCCGATGCAGGTGGGTTCCGTGCCGGCAAAGACCTCCATGGGGGAAACGCCCCACATCTCTTCCAGGTCTGCCTTGTAGCAGCGGTTGTCAGTGCCCGCACACATGAAGCCCTTCAGCTTGAAGAGATCCTTGGGCAGCAGCTCCCGTTGTTCTTTTTTGCATTTGCGCTTGGCCATCATCAGCCGGAACAGCATGGCAGGGGACACGCTGAAGAGCTTTTCCATCAGTTTCTTCTTGCCACCGCTGCTCATGGAGGTAACACTTTGGCTCACATAGTACAGCACGCTGCCCAGGCCGAAGAAGTACTCGATACCCTTCTTCATACCCTGCTTGAAGCCCTGAACGTTCCGCTCCTTAAAGGTCATGTTCACCGCATCCTTTACAGGGGGCAGGAACTCGATGTCGATCTCCTCGTGGAAGAGCAGGGGCAGCAGGCCGGTGACGAAGGGCAGGGGGGCCAGCGCGTAGAGCATATGGTCGGTGACACTGACGTCAAACTCCCCCTTTTCCTTGCTGGTGGCCAGCAGGAGGCAGCTCATGACGTTGTGCTGGAAGGTGTCCAGGATGGCTTTGGTGTAGGGGGCCACTTTGATGGGATGAACACCGCCCTCCCAGGTGGTCTGGACCCACAGGACGGGTTCCCCGGGCAGGGCCTTGGTCTGCTTGGACAGCAGGATAGGTGCGTAGTCTTCGTAGGTGGTCAGGGGCACCATCTCCCGGAACTCCTCGATGGTGGTGGGTTTCTGCCCCTTCAGGATGCTCTGCCCCAGGGCACTGGAGGACCACAGTTCCATCTGCTCCAGCAGCAGCCGCTTCTGGATATCCATAAACTCCTCGGTGCTGAGGGTCAGAAAGCCACAGTATTCCTCCCAGATCTCTTCCTTGGAATATTCATGCAGTTTTTCCTGGAATCTCACAGTTCCTCCTCCTTTGCTTCAGGATGTCCCCAGGTCGCTCTTGCCCGGCGAATGCTGGCCGGGTTGGGAAGCAGGAAGGGGGCCTGCTTCCGATAGGAAGCATAGTCACAAAATGTTTTGGGAAAGGTCACCCGGTCCTGGAACCAGGCATAGGCTCCGTTCAGGACCGAAAAGACCATACCCATCTCCAACAGATGGGCAGGCAGAGCCGCCAGGCCCCAAAAGAGGTACATGGCAAAAAAGCACAGCACCCCCGGGTGACGGCACAGGGCATAGGCCCCGCAGGTATAGACAGGCCGCCCGTTCTCCGGAGACGTATAGGTCTCCTGGAAGGGCAGGGCAAAAAACAGACAGTAGATCAGCGCACCAAAGGCCAGCAGGCCCAACAGCAGCAAGATGCTATCCATCAGACCGGCGAACTGGCCGGTCCGCCAGGCCGCAGCCAGCTCCCACAGGGTGGCCCCGCCGATCAGCAGTGATCCCAGCAGGAAGCCCAAGCGCAGAGGGCGGCAGTCTATGGTAAAACTGTTGATGTCATAGAGCAGATACAGGACAAAGCCCAGTATGCCCAGAAGCATTGCCATGGCTGCTCCTCCTTTTTGGGTTACAGGGTCAACGTTTGGATACGTCTCCCTGCATATAGGACTCGTAGACCACATATTGGTCTTTCCCTCGGCTCTTGGCCTCGTAGAGGGCACAGTCGGCATGATCCAGCAGGGTCTCATAATCGGCGCCGTCCTGGGGATACATGGCTGCGCCGATACTGCCGGAGACCTTATACTCCATGGTATCGTTTCGGTAGGGGAACTGGAAAGCACCGCACAGACGCTTTAGACGCTCCTCCAGCACAGGCCGCTGAATGGACGGGGCAAAGACCACGAACTCATCGCCGCCGTACCGGGCGATGACGTCGGTATGACGGAAAACACCCAGCAGCTGCTTGGCCACCCAGCACAGCACGTCATCGCCGAACATATGGCCCAGGGTATCGTTGACCCGCTTGAAGTCATCCACGTCGATGAACAACATGGCGCCGGACTCATAGGTATTCTGTTCCAACTGGGTCCGGACAGCCTGCTCAAAATGCTCTCGGTTGTAGAGGCCGGTCAGGGTATCTCGGGTGGCTTTTTCCTTCCAACGGTCGACCTCGCTCTTCCACTGGGCCACATTCACCAGGATACCGCTGATAACGTCCTCCGTGCGGTGCATGCGTACCTCCAGCCAGTTATAGCGTCCGCCGGACATGTAGAACCGCAGGGTGTTCTCCACCCAGCTGCGCTCCCGGCGGCAGCGCTCCAGCAGACGGAAGAAGTCCTCCCGGTCGTTCTCGTGAACGATCTCAGAGGTCCGGAAAAGGGCCATCACATCGGTCAGGCGAGTCCGGCCGCCCAGAACGGGAGAGAAAGGCTCGGAGAATACGATCACATCCTCCTGGATCTGGTAGGAGAACTGAATGATACTCTTGGTGACCTGAGCGTGGGAGCTCTCCGGAACGGCTTTGACTTCCTCGTAGGGATTCCCGGCCTCCACATAGGTCAGGACATCCCGGTTGTACACCTCGTTTTCAAACCGTTCCTGGGACATGGGCTTAAAGAAGTGAAAGCCCTGGATCATGTCGCAGCCGATCTGCTGAAGATACTTCACCTGACCGGGATTGTCGATGCCCTCTGCCACCGTTCGGATGTGGAGCTGGGTGGTCAGCTTCAGCAGGGCCTCTACGATGTAGCGGCCCCGGCGGCTGTTGTTGTCTCCGCTGAAAAAGCTCTCATCCAGCTTGACGGTGTCGATGTCCAGGGTGCCCAACAGCTGCAGAGAGGTCGCCCCGGCGCCAAAGTTGTCCACGGCACAGCGGAACCCCAGGGCATGGAACCGTTCCAGCAGGAATTTTGCCCGTTCGGGGTCCTCGCTCAGCAGTTCCTCCTTGATCTCAAACTCGATCAGGGCGGGGTCCACCTGATACCGGCCGCAGACAGCGTAGCAATCGTCGGCAAAGTTGGTGCGGTCCAGGTCTGCCCGCCACAGGTTCACCGAAACGGGGCAGGCCTCCCGGCCCTGCTTCTTCCACCGGGCCAGGGTGCGGCAGACCGACTCGAAGACATAGCGGTCGATGTCGGCCAGCTTTTCGTGCTGCTCCGCCACAGGCAGGAACATTTCGGGGGACAGCAGCCCCCGCTGGGGGTGTCGCCAGCGGACCAGGGCCTCGGCTCCGGCCACCTTCTGGTCAGAGACCCGGACCTTGGGCTGGTAGTACACCACGAACTCACTGACCTGCAGGGCATGGTCTATGGACTTTGCCATATCCCGCTCCCAGGCCGTTTCTTCCCAGCGCTTCTGGTCATAAAAATGGTAACGCCGACCCGAAGAGCCGCTGCGGCGGGCAAAGACCGCCTTGCTCTGGCTGAGGGTGATATCCTCCCGGCCCTCGGGCAGATAGATGCCGCAGGACAGGCGCAGGGGGTGATCCTTCTTCCCCTGGGCCGCCGTGCAGATCCGGTCCAGGCGGGCGCAGATCTCATCGGGCTTTCGGTTTTTCAGCAGGAAGCAGAAGGCATCCTCACCGGTCCGGGCCGCAGGCTCTCCGCCGCCCAGCTGGGACTTCAGGGCCTCATAGATCTGACCCTGGATCTCCTGTCCGGCCGACGGGCCCAGGATCCGGCAGAGCTGAGATAGATTGTCTACCTGCAGGGCAATCACCGAATAATTCTGCTGCCCGGTGCCCATGAGCTTCCGGCAGGCGGCCTGGAAGGCCAGCTCCGTGTGTCCCCCGGTTGCGGGGTCCACCAGGGCCGACCGTTTTATTTTTTTCAGTTGGGTCCGGCTCCGGAGGACAAGCGCCCCGCAGACCAGCAGGACCCCGGCCAAGACCAGGTACAATACCATATCAGAGGACATATCTCCGGACCTCCCTTCCCCTTTTTCTCTGTTGAGTGTCATAATACACCCATTTTGCTTTTATCATAGCATGAGAACAAAAATTTTGCAATTTTTTATCCTCATTCTGTGGATAATTTTTAGGGTTTTCTGCCTTTTTGAGACAGAAAAAAGTCCGGCCCCGCAGGTGACTGCGGGGCCGGGGCTTTTCAATGATGTTGCTTTTGTCACCCACGGGTGACGGAGGGATCAATACTCCAGCTCGGACCAGTCGCGGGCTTCGCGCATCTCGGTCCAGGTTTCGTAATCGATGTTGCTGGGGTCGCGGGTGTAGTCGTGGCTGTTGGTAGCTTCCTGGACGGCCAGGTAGTACCACTTGCTGGTATCCATGTTGTCCACCCACTTGAGCATGTCGTCGTGGAGATCGTCAATGGTCTCGGGCAGGCGATGGAGGACACGGTTGACCAGGGTCATAGCCTCAGCACGGGTGATGAGCTGGTTGGGCTTGAAGGTGTTGTCCTCGTAACCCTTGATCCAGCCGCTGTTGGTTGCCTTGTAGATCTCGTCTTCGCCCCAGTGACCGGCGATGTCGGTGAAGTAGTCGCCGTCGGTGGAAGCACTTGCGTTGAAGCGGGCTGCGATGGCAGCGAACTCAGCGCGGGTGATCTTGCCGTTGGGACGGAAGGTGCCGTCGGGATAACCGTTGACGATACCCATGCTTGCCATGGTGGAGATGGCGTTGTTGAACCACTGGCCCTTGTTCACGTCGGAGAAGTCGTTTTTAGAGACCATGTTCAGCTCGCGGACCTGATCGTCCAGCAGGCGGAAGAAGATGGTAGCCACTTCGGCGCGGGTGATGTTGCCCTGGGGTTCCACGGGCATACGGGTCTGATCCTTGGTCCGCTCGCCGGTCTCGTAATCCTTGGGATAGCCGATGATGTAAGCGTAGTGATCAGCGGTGAATGCCTCAGGGATGGGGGCCAGGGGGATGTCGACGACACCGCCGCCACCACCGCCGCCGCCGGTGTTGCTGTTAGAGACGGTGTAGTCCACGGTGGGAACGGGGAACAGCTCGCCGTCACGTTCAACCTGGTTGCTGTCCACGGGATAGAGGACGGCCTTTTCGTTGGTGGGGACGGTGTAAGTGCCGCTTGCGGTTTCCTTGTTGACCAGCTTGACCTTGTAACTCAGGGACACAGGAGCAGAAGAATAGACGTTTTCGCCGATAGTCCAGACAAACTGCTCTCCATCTACTGCCTCGGCATAGTAGTCTACGGTATGCTTGCCTTCGTTGAAGGAGTAAGTGCTGGTAGCACCTGCAGTGGGGGTGACCAGGGAAGCCTTGTACTCAGTGGTGCCGACCTTCAGAGTGATAGCATCTTTGCTGTTGATGAAGTCAAAGTCATTGCCGATGATGTCGACCACGCGGGAACCGGCAGAAACAGAATGCAGGATATCGTTCTTGATGGAAGCGAAAGAGTCTTCACCGAGAGCGCTGGAATACATCGGAACAGGCTCGCCACCGTTCAGGAAGTTCATAAAGCTATGACCAATCTGAGTTTCGGTGTCGTATTTCCAGTACTGTGTGCCTCCCTTGGCTTCGGGATTCACCAGAGATTCAGCACCGTTTCTCCAGTAAACGCCCATGCTGCCAACGGCATAGCAGTTGTAACCAAGTCCCTGAATGGGATCAGCGGACAGAACACTGGTAAAGCTTTCTCCAACAGGAGTCTGCATCTGGTTATAGACCACCCATGCTTCGTACTGAGCACGTTCATAGTTCAGAGCATGTGCAGCGGGGGAACCCTCAGTTCTGGGATTGGTGCCCAAACTGAAGTTAGGAACACCCGCGGTAGCAGCAGGAGAACTAATCAGAAGGCCTCTGCGGTCGCCGCCAATTTTGTTTTCAGTGGAGTTATTTGCATACCATTCGGCATAGGTTTGGTTGCCGATGGAGTAAACATATTTGTCGCCATCGGCTGCAATCCACTTCTCAATGTCTGCCCAATAGGCCATCCAGTTATCAGCGTAAGCGCCGGGAACGGGATACATAGAGGCAGAGGTTCCGTTATACGTGTTATGGGTGAATGCATTACGATACTTCTGCCAAGCTCTGGCTCCGTAGATGTAATCACCATCGGAATCTTGAATTGCAATGGTAGCATCATAGCCATTATCGTCACTGAAGAAGTGAGTCAGGCCGGTGCTGATAACGAACATGTACTTGCGATCTGCGCTTACAGAGGTATCCTTTGCAAGCATATCGCGTGCCTTAATCAGGGCACCTTCCAGATTGGTAGCAGCTTCAGGCTGCTGTGCTCTCTGAAGAACCTCAGCAACTTTTGCATCAACATTTTCGGAAGTCAGGACAGCTTCTGCGGAATTCAGGTCCAGTGCGATGTCATTGGGCTTGTCTGCAAAAACAACCACGCCAAGTTTGAGCTTGGCACCGGTATCCAGAACGGGCTTGAATGCATCAATCATGGAATTGACAAATGCTTCATTTGCGGCCACAGAACCGCCGAGGATGAAGACTACGTCGGTATCCATTCCCTTGGAACTACCACCAACGGTCAGAGTAACGTCAGAAATGTCGTTTTCCAGCTTGGTTGCGGTTTTGTCCTTGGGGATGTCCTTCTCGGGGGTATCGGGACCAACGGGATCGGGGTTGGAAGAATCCTTAGTCCACTGAGCGATCAGGCGGAGGCTCTGGGAGATTTCTTTGCCCTTATAAGGAGTGTCGCCGTCCATGGTCAGGCATTCGGGGTCGTTGTCCTCGGCGTAGTTCCAACCAGCCAGGATGTAGCCATCACGGGTGGGAGCGGGGAGTTCGGGAGCGAAAGCTTCGTCAGAAGCAATCTGGCAGCCGCTCCAACCCTGAGCATCCAGACCGCCGTTGTAATCAAAGGTCACAACGATCTTCTGCTGCTTCTGGGTAGCACCGTCATCGGTGGTAACAGTGGTCTGCTTCTGATCAGCAGTCAGTCTGTGATAGAACAGGACGGGGGACTTAACGTTTGCGCCGTCTTCTTCCACATAGGAAGCAGCCTGTGCAGCAGCAGATTCTTCTGCGTTCAGATAGTTGCCGGAGGCAACAGAGTTCAGCACGCGAACCTGAACGCCGTCGATGGTAGCACCGTTTTTCACGGTCAGAGAGGAGTTCTTGTCAATGGTATCTGCGGCATCTACGACGACCATGCCGTCCTTCCATGCGCCGCTCTCCATAACGGTTTCTGCATGTCTGAAGATGTAAACATCACCGTTGACCGTGCCCTCACCGTTATACTCGATGCTCTTGCCCAGCCAGCCATGCAGGTAGATGACATCAGCATTTACGATGCCCTTGTTGGTAAAGTCGTTGAACAGACGGACTTCGCCGGTTTCCAGCTTGTTGTTGACTGTAATGGGGTTACCCAGAACGATGTCCTTGCCCTGGCCAATGTTGGGGTTGGTGCAGATGTTGTTATCGATCACACCGCCGTTGACAGTAATGCTGGGCAGTGTGCCCTCCTGCTTTGCGGACAGACCGCCGCACTGGGTGCCAGTATTACCACTGAGACTACCGCCGTTCATAACGAAGACGGGGCCAGTATTGTGGATATAGAACATGGCGTTCCAGTTGTTGTTTGCGTCGGCGATCATATAGTTGTCATGGAATTCACCATCATTGAATTTCACATAGGAAGAAGCGCCATACGCACGGATCATGCCGTTGCTGAAACCATAGTTTTTGTAGAAGTCGATGTCATTGATGCAGCACTTTCCCTGAACGCTGGCCAGACAACCATTACCGAAACCGAAGTTATCGGTGATCTCAGCATCTTCTACGGTCCAGGTGCCGCCTGCACTGACATTGACCAGAGTTTGGCTGCCGCACTTGGCGTTGTGCTTCAGCACAGTATCATTCATGGTCAGGGTACCGCTGGCGGAAACGGAGATAACATACTTGTTGTCGCCGTTGGCGATGGTGTGGTTCTTGATCACAGTGCCACCATTCAGCACCAGGTTGCCGTTAACAACAAAGGCACTGGTGGTCAGAACAGGAGCGCCCTCTTCCGCCTCGACAAAACGGTTATATGCGGTGGTAGCATTGTCGGGGACCACTTCTGCATTGCGCAGGGCCTTCATGTAGTCTTCTTCCCGGAGGGTCCAGTTGTTGTTACCGTCGATGGTCAGGCCATCCAGGGTCAGGGTTGCGCCCTTTGCAACATTGAACAGAGTACCGGTGTAAGCATCGTCACGGGTGACGGTGAAGCCGCCGGTGACGGTGAAGCCGCTGGTGATGGTGATGTCACGGCTGATGGTCATCGCTGCATCAAAAGAGGTGTCCTTCAGCAGTTCGATCACGATGGTCTCATTGCTGGTATCGCTGTTTGCTGCAGTGATTGCCGCTGCCAGAGAGTCGTAACCAGTGGTGACCCGCTCGGAAGTGCAATCAACAGTCACGCCTTCTTCCTTGCCGCAATTGGCCGCGCCGAAGCACTCGGTGCTGTGGGTATGCTTGCAAGCATCGGTGTGGTGTGCATCGTTGCACTCATACTCAGGGCAAACGCTTTCGTCTGCACACTCGCTATGAACGTGCTTGCACGCTTCAACATGAGCGTGAGTTTCGGTGCAGTCGATGTCTTCGGTGGTCATACCGCAAGTGATAGGATAGCAGCTGTCCTTGTGAACATGCTTGCATACATCACCGTGGGTGTGACCAATGATCTGACAAACATACTCGGGTTCGGGAGTGCTGCCGCCTTCGCCGCCTTCGCTGCCGGTAGCCAGTGCACCCATGGGAAGTAAAGATGTTGCCATGGTCAAAGCCATGACCAGGGAAAGGATCCGTTTAAAATTAAACTTCTTTGCCATGATTTCATTCTCCTTTTTTCAAAAATACAGAGATTGAAACGCTGGCGGCCGGGCTGCCGTGCCCTTTGGGGGTTTAGGCCCCTTGCTTTGCGTCCCGCCCTTTCGGACGGTTTGCCTTTTTCAGGTTTTCTTGTGTTGACTGGATCTTTGCGGAGGACGGGGGGCGTCATGCCTCGTCCTGTTTCCTGCGGCCCAGCAGGACCATCAGACCGCCGCCGCAGAGAGCAATGCCCAGAACCAGATACACGGGGCTGATGCCGCCGGGCTCGGAGACATCGGCCAGGGGTGTGTCCTCCTCAGGGATGTCCACAGTCTCCCCGGGTGCGGGAGAAACGGGGGCCACCTCCTGGGGGGTGACAGGCTCT
>JAFSFC010000008.1 GCA_017435425.1 Ruminiclostridium sp.
CGTTCTTAGCGTTGGTCAGGTAGGAGTTGAAGTCGGAGTTGTTCTCGGGGAAGGACTCGACAACACACTCGATGCCAGCAGCCTCAGCAGCTTCCTGGAAGTAGTTGATCAGACCCTGGTCATAGTCGTTGCCCAGCTGGCCGATGCAGTAAACCTTGGTAGCGCCCAGCTCGTCCTTAGCGAAGTTAGCCAGAACGGTGCCCTGGAAGGGATCCAGGAAGCAGATGCGGAAGTAGTGCTCGTTGCCCTCAGTGACCTGGGGGTTGGTGCAGGTGACGCCGATTGCGGGAACGCCAGCAGCGCCGAAGGTGTCAGCAGCAGCGATGGAAACGCCGGAGCCGTAGGAGCCCAGGATGACGGAGGGGCTCTTTGCGATCAGAGTGTTAGCAGCAGACACTGCCTTGTCGTTGGAAGACTCGTTATCAGCGATCTCCAGAACGACATTGTAGGTGGTACCGTCGATCTCAACGGTGGGGCAGACAGCGTTTGCATACTGCATACCCAGCACTTCCTGCTTACCGCCTGCGCCGTTGTCGCCGGACAGGGGCTCGTAGACGCCGATGACGATGGTATCGCCGGAAGCAGCTGCTTCGCCGCCCTCTTCAGCGGGTTCGGCAGGGGTGCCGCAAGCGCACAGAGCAAAAGCCATGCAGCCAGCCAGCAGAAGGGCAAGTAACTTCTTCATGTGTATAACCTCCTTAAATTTGGTCGGAGTGTCCGCCCAAGGCGGACATATGTATTCCTCCAACATTACTAATATAGTTTACTACACTTTCACTAAATTTGCAATCTCTTTTTACATTTTTAATAAAAAACTCGCAAAATATTCTGCCCGTTCCGGTGTCTGCCCCAGTATTTAGCGTTCGATCCGCACAGAACTGCTGCCGCCACGGGTTTTGGTGACAATGATCTGCCGGTCCAGCCGGACTTTCAGCGCCGAAACATGAGAGATGATCCCCACCAGCTTATTGCCCTCGGTAAGACCCATCAAAGTGCGGATGGCCTGCTCCAAGGATTCATCATCCAGAGAACCGAATCCTTCGTCCACGAACAGCGCTTCCAGGCTGATCCCCCCGGCAGAGGCCTGCATCTCGTCGGCAAGCCCCAGCGCCAGAGCAAGGGAAGCCTGGAAAGACTCCCCGCCTGAGAGGGTCTTCACGCTGCGCTGGGCCCCCTTGTAGTGGTCCAGGACGTTCAGTTCCAGGCCGCTCTGGCTTTTCAGGTTGGATGCTTCCTTTCTTCGCAGGAGCTCATACCGTCCTCCGGTCATGTGCATCAACCGCACATTGGCCCGGGCCAGGATCCGGTCAAACCAGGACATTTGAACATAGGTCTCCAGCATGACCTTGTCCTTGCCGGGAACCGTTCCGTTGGCCGTGTTTGACAATGCCCGGACCATGGACCATCTGGCTTCGGTCTCCTGCCGCTTGGCAAACTGGGATGCCAGGGCATTCTGCGCCCGGCTGTTGGCATCCAGCCTGGTCAGCAGGTCCTCCCTCTTGCGGGCAAGTTCTTCCAGCCGGAGCTTCAGGCTCTGCCTCTGCAGACGCAATGCATCCAGATCCTCACCGCTCCCCGATGCCGCTTGTTCGGCCAGGGTGGCTTCCCTGGTCTCTGCCTGCTCCACTTCCTTTCGGCAGGTTTCCCAGGCCGTGCGGGCCTCCTCCATCGCCTGTCGGCCCTCCCGCAGCTTCCTTTGCAGGGACTGTATGTATTCCTCCGCCTCCTGCCTGGTGGCAAAGGCAAGGCTCTTCTCCCGAGTGGTCAGCTGCTCTTTCAGGGCAGTCATGGCACTCTCCAGGGCAGCAGCAGAGGTCTCCCCTTCCCGGATGGCCTCTCCGGCCTCCTGCAGTCCCTTGGTCAGTTGGGGCAGACGGAATGTGATCCTTTCCAATCTAATCCCCTGCTCCTTCAGCAGGGCCTCTTTCTGCACAAGATCCTGTTCCTCCTCCCGCTGGTCTTTGACTTCCCCCTCCAAATGTACGGGCAGGTCTGCCAGGGCATCAGGACCAAAGAGCTGTTCTGCCCAGGTTTTCACCTGACGCCCGGCCTCCTCCCAGCGTTCCCTGGCTACGCCGGCGGTCTCGCTGGCTCGGGCGGCCTTCTCCTCTGCCTGCTCCAGACGGTTCTTCTCCTCCTTGAGGGACTCCTCCGAAGGGACCTCTCTTCCCTGCTTCGCCGGGGCAGGATGGTGGATGGACCCGCACACAGGGCAGGCCTCCCCCTCCCGAAGAAGTCCTGCCAGATAGCCAGCCTGGCCGTCCAGGAAGGCCCGCTCCATCCGGCTGTAGCTCTGCCGCCGGTCCTCCAGGGTCCGGGCTGCCGCCAGATACTCCTTCAGATCTCTGCTGTGGACCAGCTCCAGCTCCCTATGCCGGGTCAGCAGCCCCTCCAGCTTCTTCAGGTCCTGTTTCCGGGCCGCCAGTTCTTTCCGCCGGTGGCTAAGGATCTCCTTTTTCTCTTCCAGGCCGGTAAGCTCTGCCTGCTCCTGCTGGAGCACCGCCAGTTCCGCTTCCATCTGCAGGACGCTCTGTCTGCCTGTCTCGATCTGCTTCTTTGCCCCCTCCAGCTGTTTCCCGGTCTGGCTGATCTGCTTGACCAGCCCATCCAGCTCCTCGTATGCTTTGAGCTGGATGGTACGGGTCTCAATTTCCACCGCCATCTGCCCAAGAGGTTCCGCCTGCGCCTGGGCATCCTTCCAAACCTCTGCGGTCCCGTTTAACCGGTCTTTCAGCCCGGGCAGGATCTGACGGACTTTCTCCAGATCCTTTCTGGCCTTTTCCAGGGTCTCCCCCTGGCCGATGGCCCGGTCCAGCCGAGCGGTTTGGACGGTCAGCTCGGTCTCCTCCCGGGAAAAACATTCCAGCTCCTCTTTATCCTGGGTCAGGATCGATTCCAGCAGGGGCAGGACGTCCTCCCTGGCAGCGGCCTCCTCCCAGGGTCCTCTCATTTCTTCCGGGACACGGACACTGTCCATATACTGACGGATGCTCTGGGTCAGGGCATCATACGCTCCCCTACCTTTGGATGCTTCAGTGCGCAGGGCCTCCTGAAGCTGCTGGTAAGGTCCGGTGTGGAAAATCTCCCGAAAGATCTTGCTTCGCTCTTCGGTCTTGGCCAGAAGAAGATTCAGGAACTCTCCCTGGGCGATCATAGCCACCCGGGAAAACTGGACCCGGTCCAGGCCTATGATATCACAGATCGCTCTGGTCACATCTTTGGCCCCTGTCACCGGCGGACGGCCATCAGAAAACGTCAGTTTCCCATCGGCCTTTTCCTTCACCTCTTTCTTTCCCCGCTTGGCGGGACGGAGGTACTCCGGGTTTCTCCGGACGGTGTAGGTCTGCCCCCGGCACTGGAAAACCAGCTCCACATAGGTGGGCTCGTCAGGGTCGGAATATGTACTGCGGAACATAGAGGGCTCCCGATTTGCCCCGCTGGCTTCCCCATAGAGGGCAAAGGTTATCCCATCAAAGATGCTGGTCTTGCCTGCACCGGTGTCACCGGTGATCAGGTATAGTCCCCGCTGCCCCAACTGGGAGAAGTCGATCTCGGTCCGCTTCCCATAAGGTCCAAAGGCCGACAGAGTCAATGTAACAGGTCTCACGATCTTCCCTCCCAAATTTCTTCCATGAGCGCAGTCAGGAAGTCCTCCTGTTCCCTGCTCATGGGCTGGTTATTCTGGAGCTCATACAAGTCACGAAAAAGCTCCAGGGGTGTGCGCTCCTCGGGACGCTCTGCCCCGGTGATCTCCTGAACCGTCTGGGTCCGCTTATTGTCATAGGTCAGCTTCATCAGGTTTGGATAAATGGCCCGAAGACGGCCCATGGCCTCAGGTACATCCTCCTCATCGGTCAGGGTGATGTGCAGATAGTCCCGAGTGTTGGTTCCGTCGTAGAAGGACTTGGCCGTGACCTGCTCATAGGTCCCCCGGACCTCCCGCAGATCCCGCAGCGGTTTGAGCGGCACCAGGCGGACTTCCGTCCGTCCCTTCTCTCCCATCTCCACCAAGCAGACAGACTTTTCATGGCCGGCCTCGGAAAAGGAATACTTCAACGGAGAACCGGAATACCGCAGGGTCTCCCGGCCAATCTTCTGGGGGCCATGAAGGTGACCCAGGGCCACATAGTCAAACCTCTCAAACACCTGGGCGGAAATCTGATCCAGACCGCCCACAGAGAGTTCCTCGGACTCACAGGTACTGCCGCCCAGCACAAACTGATGGGCCACCAGCACATTCCGTGACCCAGGGTCGATTTGCCATTGGTCGACGGCATATTTTACAGCCTGCTCATAGGAAGCGATCTCCGCTTCCGGGTACACATGGCGCACCAGGGCAGGTTTCAGGTAAGGCAGCAGATAGAAGTTCACCGGGCCGTGCTCGTCTGCCAGAACCACCGGCGCCTCCGCTCCACGATAGAGGGCCGCCAAATGAACCCCCTGGTCCTCCATGAGCCTGGCAGCAAAGCTGAGCCGCTCGGGAGAATCGTGGTTGCCGCTGATGGCCAGGACCTGGATCCCGGCACGCGCCAGGCCCGTAAGAAACTCATCCAGCAGACCCACTGCTTCGGCCGGAGGGATGGGCTTATCATAGAGGTCTCCTGCCAGCAGAACAGCGTCCACCCGTTCCAACAGGGCCAGTTCAGAGATTTGATTCAATATGTAACGCTGGTCCTCCAGCATACTGAATTCGTTGACCCGCTTGCCGATGTGCAGGTCAGAACAATGGAGCAGTTTCATACACAAGCTCCTTTCTCAGTTTTTTACTATTTTAGCGTAAAAGAGGACCGTCATCAAGACGGTCCTCTTTTGGAAACGCTATGATCATTACTTCTTGGCTGCAACAGCTTCGATCTCCACCATGGCATCCTTGGGCAGGCGTGCCACGGCAAAGCAGGAACGAGCAGGCTTGTGGTCGCCAAAATACTGGGCATAGATCTCGTTGAACAGGGAGAAGTCCTCCATGTCCTTCAGGTAGCAGGTGGTCTTGACCACGTCCTGGAGGGACAGGCCGCCAGCCTTCAGAACGTTGGACAGGTTCTCCAGAGCCTGGACGGTCTGGCAGGCCATGCTGTGGGCCAGCTCACCGGTGTCAGGGATCATGCCCAGCTGGCCGGAGGTGAAGACGAATCCGCCGACTTCCACTGCCTGGGAATAGGGGCCCAGGGCTGCAGGTGCCTTGTCAGTGTGCAGAAATTCCATGCTGTGTGTTTCCTTTCTTTCCATATGGGTAATAGGTATATTGTTTGCGTCCCCAGGTGAATCAGTCACCCAGAACGCGGGTCAACGCAGTTTTGATTTGTTCCGCTGCCTTGCGGATGGTCTCATGAGGGGCTGCCAGGTTCAGCCGGATGTGGCAGTCATTGCTCTCCTCCGGGAAGAACCAGTGGCCGTAGTCAGGGGCAATGCGGCAGGTGTCCTGGACAAAGGACTGGATATTATCCCGGGACACATGGGCACTCAGGTCGATCCACATGAGGTAGGAACCTTCCAGAGGCGAGACCACGATACTGGGGATCGCCTCCAGCTCCTGTTTCATAAACTGATAGTTCTTCCAGATCTCCTCCAGAACGGTCTCCAACCAGGGAGCACCATCTTCAAAGGCGGCCATCACGGCAATGTAGTCCAGGGTGCTGCCGAGACCGGTGCCCAGTTCCTTCTCAAACTGGTCGAACTTTTCCCGCTGGGCCTCCTCCGGCAGGACCAGGATGGAGTTCTTCATGGCCGCCAGGTTGAAGGTCTTGCTGGCAGAGAAGAAGGTGATGGGCTTTCCCTCCCCTTCCCACAAAGAGGCAGCGGGAATGTGGGTGTGGCCGGGCATAATGATATCATGGTGGATCTCATCGGCCACCACCTGGACGCCGTATTGCTTACACAGTTCCAGCATGGCTTTGAGCTCTTCCCGGGTCCAGACCCGACCCACTGGATTGTGGGGGGAGCACAGCAGGAAGACCTTCACCTGGCCGGACTTGAGCTTTTCTTCAAAATCTGCCAGATCCAGGGTGTAGACGCCCTTTTCCTCTTTCAGGTAGTTGCAGATCACGGTACGGCTGGTCTGCCGGATGACGCGATAGAAGGGGTAATAGACGGGAGGTTGGATCATGACCCCATCGCCGGGCTGGGTGATCGCCCGGATCAGATGATACAGACCGGTGACCACACCGGGGGTGGTGCGGATCCATTCCTTTTGAAGGGGATTGCTGTGGCGGGTCATCTCCCAGTTGAGCACGCTGTCGTAAAAGCGGTCCGGGAGCTGATAGTAGCCAAAGGCACCCTGGTCCACAGCGGCATGCAGAGCTTCACGAATACAGGGGGCTGCTTTAAAATCCATATCCGCCACCCAGAGGGGGAGCAGGTCCTCCTGACCAAAGGTGAATTGCAGACCATCCCACTTGGCGCAATCTGTGTTTGCCCGGCTGAACAGGCTGATCTCCTTCAACAGTTCATCCACAAATATCCCTCCTTTTACTCAAATTGTAACCTATGAAAACCCTTGATGCAAGGGACTTTTTTCCTTTCTGGAAAACCTTGGACAGGAGAACAAAACCACAACGGATTACCAGATTTCCTTATATCATTCTGACGAGAAAAAACGCCGACTTTTCCCACCGTTTTCCTTGCCTGTCTTAGGTTTCCTGTGATACAATGGGCCTATCAAAACCATACCAAAGAACAGGAGTGATTTCCATGAAATATACATTCGGTCTCATCGGTACCGGCAACATGGGCGGCGCCATCGCCCGGGCCGTCAGCCTGACCCTGAAGGACGGCATCCTCTCTGACAAGAGTGTTGAAAAGGCCCAGGAGCTTGCCCAGGAGCTGGGCTTCTCCGCAGGCACCAACCAGGAGGCAGCTCTGGAAAGCCGTTACCTCTTCCTGGGTGTCAAGCCCCACCTGATGGGCGGCATGCTGGAGAGCATCAAGGCCGACCTGGCTTCCCGTTCCGAGGCCCCCGTCCTGGTCTCCATGGCAGCAGGCCTTTCCATCAGCCAGATCCAGGAGATGGCCGGCATGGACTGCCCCATCATCCGCATTATGCCCAACACCCCTGTAGCCGTGAGCCAGGGCGTGGTCCTCTATGAGGTCAGCGCCTCGGTCACCCCTGAGATCCTGGAGGGCTTCCTCCATGTGATGGGTAAGGCTGGTCAGCTCTACCGCATCGACGAGTCCCTCATGGACGTGGGTGCCGCCGTTTCCGGCTGCGGTCCCGCCTTCGTCTACATGGTCATTGATGCCATCGCCGACGGCGGCGTGGCCTGTGGTCTCCCCCGTCCCGATGCGGTGAAGTACGCCGCCCAGACCCTGCTGGGTGCCGCCCAGATGGTGCTGGAATCCGGCAAGCACCCCGCCCAGCTGAAGAACGAGGTGTGCAGCCCCGGCGGCTCCACCATCCAGGGTGTTCGGACCCTGGAGCAGCGAGCTGTTCATTCCGCTTTCATGGACGCTGTCATCTCTGCCTGCGACAAAAACGCCGCTCTGGGAAAATAATACGCGAAACCAACCTGCCCCTGCACAGCCTCAAAAGCTGTGCAGGGGCAGATTTCTTTTCACAGAAAAAAAGCAGCCGCCCTTTCCAAAGAAAAAGGCGGCTGCATGACTGGAGTATGCTCCTATATCAACGTGTCAACCAAGTTACCCAAGAAGCAGAGGGCAAAGACAGGAGGACACAATGGAGCCAACAAAAGTGGCGCTTAGAAGTACATGTACTTGTTGGCCTGGGCCCGCAGCTCAGCACGGAAGTCGGGGTGAGCAACAGCAATCAGGTTTTCCACACGCTGCTTGACAGTACGCTGACGAATCTTGGCTACACCGTACTCGGTGATGACCATGTCAGTGATGTTTCTGGAGACGGACACGATGGAGCCGGGGTCCAGAATGGGGGCAATGCGGGAGATCGTCCCCTTCTTTGCGGTAGAGCTCTGGCAGAGCATGGCTCTGCCGCCCTTGGAGTGGAATGCACCATAGGTATAGTCGGTAGCGCCGCCGGTACCGGACCACTGCACATGGGCCACAGCTTCACAGGCCACCTGACCGGTCAGGTCGATCTGGAGGGCAGCATTGATAGAGACCATGTTGTCCTGCTTAGCGATGTTCTCGGGGTCGTTGGTGTAACGACCCCGGCGCATCATGACGCGGGGATGGTTGTTCAGGTAGTTGTAGGTGAAGTTGTCGGCAATGATGAAGGTACCCACAGACCAGCCCCTATCCAGATTCTTGTAACGGTTGGTAACCACGCCCTTCTGGATCATGTGAGCCATAGAGGCGCCGATCTGCTCGGTGTGGATGCCCAGGTCATGGTGGTTCATCAGTTCAAATCCGATGGCATTGGGAATACCACCGAAGCCCAGCTGGATGCAGTCGCCGTCATGGACAATGGATGCCGCCAGCTCCGCAATGGTCTTCTCAGCCTCGCCGATGGGCGGATCCTGCAGCTCATACAGGGACAGATCGGACTCGTAGATCACATCAGCCATGGAGACGGGCAGCGCACAGTCGCCGGGCAGGTGAGGAATTGCGGGGTTGACCTCGAAGATGATCTTATCTGCGGAGTAGAAGGACTCCATCTGCCACTGCAGGTCACAGGAGCAGCAGCAGTAGCCGTGCTCATCCATGGTGGAGACGGCGACGACAACCACGTTGGGACGCTTGCAGCGGTGCAGCTCCTGGCCATAGTTGTGCAGGTGGATGGGGAAGTAGGAGACCATGCCAGAGGGGTGGGCTTTGCGGAAGTTGCCATCATAGAAGAAGGTATTGTGATGGAACTTGTCCTTGTATTCCTCATCGTAAATTTTGTATTCAGGTCCCCAGCGATGGACGCAGGTCCACAGTTCAACAGGGTTGTTGGGGTCGATGCGGTCAGCAATGGTGTGCAGATTTCTCAGCCACATACGGGGCTCACAGCCGTGGATGGAGTTGACGATACAATCACCGGACTCGATCAGAGCCAGAGCATCTTCAACAGTACCCAGCTTGGACTTGTAGATCTCCTCGTGGGTCATACCAGCATAGGCATCGGACAGATACTCTTCATGCTTCTTGTGCTTTTTCAGCATAACATCGGGAATATAGCGATCGTAATTCTCGTAGTGCTCAAACATGGGGTAACCTCCTTATTTTCTCTGGTCCCGCAGACCAGCTTGTGATTTCTACTCAAGGTTACCCCAAGAATGCCAAAGGTGCAACGAACAGGAAAACAGCCTCTGTCGGATAACCGACAGAGGGAAAAACTCCGTCGGAAAGGTCAAAGAAAAACCCCGCTGCATACACAGCGGAGTAAAGAAATCATTAAGACAAAGCTGTATTTCGTGCTGTTATCCCAGGGCGAATCCAGCGCCCAGGTAGAGAATACAGCTCAGAACAAAGGGAACCATGAGCATGGGAATGGCGGTTTTGGCATACTGGATGCTCTCGATCTGGGTCGACGCACAGGTCAAAGTGACCTCGGAGCCAAAGAAACAGAGGTTGGCAGAGGCCACGGTACCGGAAATGATGGCAGCTGCCGTCAACAGCACAGGACTCCCCAGGGACACTGCAATGGGGATGATGACCGGGAAGCAAATGGCACAGATCCCCCAGAAGTTGCCCACGGCCACGCCCAAGGCTGTCACAAGGAGGAAGGCTATCACGGGAAGAAGTGCCGGGCTGAGGGCTGACTCCACTGTTCCGATGACATATTCCAGCATTCCCAACTGACTGTTGATATCCCGCAGGATAAAGGCACTGGTGACAATCATAATGACCCCTATCATGTTTGTAAAGCCGGAGACCACATTGGTCATAAAGGTCTGGTAGCTCATCAGCCTCTGGGGCAGGTAGAGAGCCGCGCAGATCACCAGACCGAACAGCGTACCATATAGGATCTCCCCCGTCCCAATGGTGATCCCGGTGATGAGGATGATGGGAATCAGAAAGTTCAGTGCATTTCCCTCCTCCCGCTTCTGGTCTGTCTGCCTTTCACTGCTTTCGGCCAAAGCATAGGCCTTTTTCATGGGACCATATGTGGGCAGGATCCCTACCGCAAAAAGCAAAGCACACAGCAGCCCCGCAAGGGGATAAAACATCAGAGGGAGGGTCTTGAAAAAGGTGGTCATTCCCATCTCATTGGCGCACACGCCAGAACTCACCATCTGGCTGATCATAAACACGCCCCAGGTGGAAATGGGCACAATGACACAGACCGAAGAGGCCACCGAGCTGCAGACGAATGCCAGCATTTCCCGGGGAAGCTTCAGCCGGTCGGTGGCCTTTCGCATGGCAGCTCCCACCGTGAGGACGCAGAGCCAATCATCAATGAACACAATGATACCCAGGAGCCACGCCCCAAATAGCGTTCGTTTTTCCGTGGTGCAGACCTTTGCAATAATATTGGTAAAGCCATAGATGCCGCCAGAGGCCTCGAACAGGGCCACCAGACTGCCAAAAAAGCCGCAGACCAGCACCAGCCAGATCCAGGTTTCACTGCCCATGACTCCATAGACCACATCCAAAAGAGGTTTGGCGAAGTTTCCGCCGTGGAGCATCACCGAACCCACCACAGCACCGCACAGCAGGGAGGCTGCCGTGCGCCGGGTGATAAACGCCAGGATGATAACCACTGCAACAGGCAGCAGACTCATGACACCAAAGCTTTCCATTCCTCACACACCTTCTTCACAAATTCACTCCATGTTACCCTGCCTCCCACTGGAGCGCAAGGGACACCGACCCAACAACTGTCGGTTAGCCGACACATGAATCCCTTTTGTCGGCAAAGGAAAACCCCGCTGCAGGGCAGCGGGGCTAAAAAACTTATTTTCCTTGCGAAAATATATTCAGGTGATTGGAGATCAGGCGAACAAAACGGGCGGCCAGCTCCTCCGGCGGCATTTTCGCATCGGTTTCCAGCCACCAGTCCACCACAGACAGGATTCCGCCAATAAAGTGACGGCTGTAGATGAGCTGATCTTCCCGAGGGACGGAAGAAAAGCTCTCCTTCATAAGCCCCTCATACGCCCGAATATAGTTCTCCCGGAAGAGGGCCTTGGCCGAGGCATTGCGGATATCCAGGAACAGAAGGGTATACATCTGCCGGTTTTTCAAAAAGTATTTGAAGATCCGATGCATGACCTGCTGGTAGTCCTCCTTGCTTGTGGTGGGAGAAAGGGGAACAAAGAGGTCCATCAGCTCTCGGATCCCAAAGGTCAGCAGATGAAACTTATCCTCGAAATGATCATAGAAAGTAGAGCGGTGGATGTCCGCCCGTTCACACAGGTCGGTGACCCGGATATCATCAAAGGGCTTTTCTGCCAAAAGTTCGGTGAGCGCACCAAGAAGCAGACGATAGGTCCGCCTGATCCGGGCATCCTCTCGTTTGAGTTCTGCCATTGCATTCCCTCCAAAAACAACAAATCAATTTCATTCTAAAAACGAACCAATGTTCTGTCAAATCTGACCCTCGTTCTCCCGCCAACCAGAAGATGGGGCTTACATATCATACTCACTTTCAAACTCAGAGAAAACGGAATAATAGTTGGGAATCAGGCGGACAAACTGCTTTGCCATCTGGTCCAACGGCGTGTCTGCATCGTTTTCCAGCCACCAGTCCACCACCGTCAGCAGACCACCGATAAAGTGGCGGCTGTACATGGCCAAATCCGCCGTTGGCACCGCAGGAAAACTCCGCTTCAGCAGCTGATCTGATGCACGGATAAAGGTCCGCCGAAACAGGTTTTTGGCGGATACGTTCTTGGGATCCAAAAACAGAAGGGTATACATCTTCTGATTTTTCAGAAAGTATTTGAACACCCGGCGGATGGAATACTCATAGATTTCCTGGGTGGTGGTGGGCACAAATGACACTAGGATATCCATCAGCTCCTGGATGGCAAA
>JAFSFC010000044.1 GCA_017435425.1 Ruminiclostridium sp.
AAGACGATGGCGATGATCTGGCAGGTGGTGTTGTAGGCGGCAAAGCTGGCGTTCATGACGCAGAAGCCGCCGGTGCAGACACAGGCGAAGGTGGAGACCACAGCGTCATAAAAGGGCATACCGGCCATGCAGAAGGCGAAGATCTCCGCAAAGGTCAGGGCGAAGTAAATGGTATAAAGGATCTTGGCGGACTGGGCAGTCTTGGGCACCAGCTTGGTGACCAGGGGGCCGGGGAGCTCCGCCTTCACCAGGATCTGGGTCCGCCCGCCCGCCTTGGGCAGGAAGGCCAGGGTGAAGAGCAGCACGCCCATGCCGCCCACCCAGGAGGAGAAGGACCGCCAGAAGAGGATGCCCCGGGGCAGGACCTCGATATCCGCCAGAATGGTGGCACCGGAGGTGGTGAAGCCAGAGACGATCTCGAAGAGGCAGTCGGCAAAGCTGTCGAAGCAGCCCGAGAACCAGAAGGGCAGGGCGCCAAAGAGGGACAGGACCACCCAGATGAGACCGGCCACCACGAAGCCCTCCCGGGAGAAGAAATCCGCCTTGGCCTTGACCCGGGACAGGGCAAAGCCCAAAAGGGCAAGGGGCAGGATGGTGTACAGGAAGGGGGTGGGGTCTTCCTGATAGATGAGGGCCACTGCCAAGGGCAGCAGGAGCAGAAGGGTCTCCACCAGAAGGGTGAGTCCCATCATGCGCAGCATCAGCTTATAATTCATGACTTATCTGTCCTTTTTCTCCTCAAAAATGTCCTTGAAGGCCAGCAGGCTCTTGCCGTGGGAGATGACGATGACCCGGTCCCCGGCGGAAAGAACGGTCTGGCCGGAGGGGATGATGACCTTCTCCTCGTGGAGGAGGGCGGCGATCAGGAAGCCCTTGCGCAGGGGGAGGTTCATCAGGGGCTCACCCAGGTGGGGGGTGATGTCCCGGAGGATGAACTCGGCGGCCTCGGCGCCGGTGTCGGCGATACGGTACAGGGCGGTCATGACGCTGCCGCTCTTGTCCTGGAGGGCGCGAACCAGACGGAGGATGCGCTCCACGGTGACCAGCTTGGGGGCCACGATGGACTCCAGACCGGCGGAGCGGACCACGTCGGCGTAGTTCTCGTGGTTGCACTTGGCCACCACCTTGCGGATACCCTGCTGCTGGGCGTAGAGGGCGGAGATGAGGTTGTCCTCGTCCCGACCGGTGAGGGCGATGAAGGCGTCGTTGTTGGTAAAATGCTCGGAGATCAGCAGCTCCTGATCGGTGCCGTCTCCATGGAGAATGAGGGCCCCGGGGAGGGACTCGGACAGGAGGCGGCAGTGCTTCTCGTTGCTCTCCACCAGGGTCACCCGGACTCCCATGGGCAGGAGGATCTTGGCCAGATAGTGGGCCACACGGCTGCCGCCCACGATGAAGACCGAGCCTACCTTGGGCAGGTCACGGCCCAGGGAGCGCAGATAGGCGTAAAGGTCCCTGGGAGTACCGGTGACGAAGAGCTTGTCCCCTGCCTGGGGCACGAAGGTGCCGTGGGGGATGATGACCTCTCCCTCCCGTTCGGCAGCAGAGAAGAGGATGCCCTTGTTCTTGCCAAAGAGCTCAGACAGGGGATGGCCCACGATGGAGTCGGTGGGCTTGAGCTTGATGCCGATCATCTCCACCTTGCCCCGGAAGAAGGTCTCCACGTTGGCGGCGGCGGGGAAGCGCAGTAGCCGGGAGATCTCCATGGCGGTGGAGTACTCTGGGTTGATGACCGTGTCGATGTTCAGGTCCTTCCGCAGGGAGGCCAGGTCATCGGTGTAGGCCACGTCACGGATGCGGGCGATGGTGTGCTTGGTGCCCAGGCGCTTGGCGGTGAGGGCGCAGAGCATGTTCACCTCGTCCATATTGGTGGTGGCCAGCACAAGGTCGGCATCTTCCGCTCCGGCCTCACGGAGGAGAGAGGGGGCAGCGCCGGGGCCCTTGATGCACATGACGTCCAGGGTGTCGCTGGCCCGCTGGATGGCGGCGTCGTTGTTGTCGATGATGGTGATGTCGTGGTCCTCCTGGGAGAGGAAGGCGGCCAGGGTGGAGCCCACCTTGCCGGCGCCGACGATCAGAATTTTCATGGGGATCATCCTTTCTGCTTGGCAGGGAACCCGCCGGGATGAAGAAAAATCAAGGGGTTTCCATTGATTTCCATAATACTTTGACATTTTATCATATCACAGAATAAATCCGGAGGCAAGCAAGAGAAGAGGGAGATTCCGGATGGTTTTTCTTTCAAAACGGGAAAGACTGTGCTATACTATCTAATTAGTATCCCCGAAACCACGGGAGAGGAGACATGCTATGCGGCAATCAGATTTAACAGAAGGCGTCATTTGGAAAAAACTTGTGATCTTTGCAGCCCCTGTGCTGCTCTCCTCCCTGCTCCAGTCGGCCTATTCCATCACCGACCTGATCATCGCCGGGTGGTTCATCGGCAAGGACGGCATCTCGGCCATCAACAACTCCAGCCAGGTGATGGTCATCCTCACCCAGATCATCATGGGCATCACCACTGGCGGCAACATCCTCATGGGCCAGTATTTTGGCAGTAAGGACCATGCCAACCGGGTCCGGACCAACCGGACCCTCCTGCGCTTTGCCATCACCGCAGGTGTCTGCACCATGACGGCGTTGTTCTTCCTGAGCCGTCCCATCCTGGTGGCTTTGGAGGCCCCTGCCCTGGATGCGGCCACCGCTTACCTGAAGGTGTGCGCCTGGGGCCTGCCCTTCATCTTCGGCTATAATGCCCTGGCGGCCATGCTCCGGTCTGTGGGCAACTCCAAGCAGCCCTTCTACTGCGTGGCGGTCACCGCCGGGTGCAACATCGTTCTGGATATCCTCTTTATGGGCATCCTCCACTGGGGGGTCCGGGGTGCGGCCCTGGCTACCGTCCTGGCCCAGGCTGCCTCCTTCCTGGTGTGCTTCCGCTACGTCCTTCGAAATCAGGAACTCTTTGGCCTGAACCTCCGGTTCTTCCAGGAGAAGATGGACAAGGAGAAGCTGGTCCAGATGCTCAAGCTGGGTATCCCCTCGGCCATTCAGATGACCGTGGTGGGCTTCTCCTGGCTGGCCATGACCTTCCTCATCAACCGCTACGGGGTGGAGGCCTCCGCCGCCAGCGGCATCTGCGCCAAGATCAAGGACATGGCCCTCATGTCCACTCTGGCCATGTACTCTGCCGCCACCACC
>JAFSFC010000045.1 GCA_017435425.1 Ruminiclostridium sp.
ATGATCACGTGGTACTTGCTCACGTCCTGGTCCAGGTCCATGGTGATCTTCACCGCACCGGTGGAGACCGTGCCGCTGTAGTAGCTCTTGGCGCACATGAAGCCGATCTCACAGGGGACGGTGACGGCCCGGCTCAGGTCGGCCAGGAAGACGTAGGCCCCCTTCAGGATGCTCACCAGCAGGATGGGGTTGCCGTCGTAGGAGTCGCTGATGTCCTTGCCGGCCTTCCGGATGGCTTCCTGGATCTCTTCCTGGGTGAAGAGGACCCGTTTGATGCGACGCTGGAAGGTCTCCAGCTGCTTTTCTTTGTCCATGTTGGTCTGCTCCTCTCTATTTTTGTGTGGGAAAGTATTCATATTATATGACAGAAAAGGTGGAAAGACAAGAGAAAAAGGCGCATCCTGCCAAAAGACAGGATGCGCCGAAAGGCTGTCAGGGGTTGCTGAAATAGAAGCCGTACTTGTCGTACTCATACTCCAGGGCCTCGCTCATGCGCAGGGCCATATACAGGGAGCGGGCGAACTTCTGGCGGGGGTCCAGGCTGATCTGGTGCATCCGGTAGGAGCCCAGGCCCATCTTTCTCCACACGCCGTCGGCGTCGGGCTTCTTGGCGTGGATGAAGGCGTCGGTGGGGAGGAAGTACACACCCTTGATGGCATACTGGCCCTCAGCGTCCTTGTTGTAGACGATGATGGCGGCGTAGTCGAAGTCCAGGCAGTCGAACTCGTTGGCCTCGGTCTCGTCGAACTCTGCCTTCATGGCGGGCAGATAGAAGGGACGGATGATGGCGGTCTGGTCCTTCATGTGGCGGAGCTTCTTGTCCATGGGGGCAGAGCTCTCGGCAAAGGGGACCCCGTCGGTGCGCACCAGCTTGGCAGCGATCCGGGGCAGACCCTTCTCGTCGGCTTCGGCCATGGCGAAGGAGACCTGGTAGTCGGTCTTAAAGGGGGTGTACAGGTTCAGGATGGCGGTGGCCTTCTCGGCCAGTTCCACGCGGTGGATGTTGTTGTTGGGGTCCATAGTGGGGGTCCTCCTTCTATTGAAATGGTGGTTGGTTATGATATCAGTTGCTGTACACCAGGCTCTGTTCCAGGGCGGTGTAGCTGTCCAGCAGGGGCTGGGCATCGGCGGGGACTTCGTAGCCGGGGGTGCCGGTCTGGTCGGCAAAGAACCGGCCCCGGTTCAGGAGCATCCGGCTGGCGATGTTCTCCTCCAGCCAGGCGAAGTAGTGGTTCAGGGGGAGTCCCGTCCGCTGGAGGACATGGAGACCCAGGAAGGTGCAGCTCTCGGTTCGGTCTGCCGGGATCTCCTCCTCGTAGTTGGTCCAGATGAGGTAGTCGGTGGAGAGGATCTCCGCCAGGGTCTCTGGCGCCCAGGTAGAGGAATCCCCTTCCGGGGAGATCCCCAGGCGGGTGTAGATGTCCTCCCCGTCGGCCAGGTTCATGGAGGGAAGATGGTCCCCCACAAAGACCAGCATCACCGGACGGCCGCACCGGGAGAAGTAGTCGGTGAGGATCCCCAGAGAGGCGTCGGCGTGGTGGAGGCCCATCACCAGGCTGTCCAGATAGTCCAGGTCCTCCTGGCTCAAAAGGCTGCACTGGGCGGGGAAGCCCGAGGGCTCCCCGTATTTTTCCGGGTAGTAGGACTGGTGGTTCTCCATGGAGAGCCCGTAGATCAAGGCGGGAACACTGGGGTCCCGGGCCTCGTACCGGGCAATGATCTCCCGGGCGAAGGACTCGTCCGAGGCGTAGTCTCCGCAGCGCTGGGGTTCTACCCAAAAGTCGTCGATGAAGCAGATCTCATCAAAGCCGATGGCAGGGTAGATGGTCTGGCGGTCGTAGAGCTCGGCGGTGTGGGAGTGGAGGGCCAGGGTGGAATACCCCGCCTTTTCCAGAAACCGGACGGTGGTGGGCAGGGTCTCATAGACTGCCGGGTCCAGGGTGGAGAGGGTGTCACCTTCCATGAGGAGGGAGGAGGTCAGGGCGGTGAAGAGCTCCATTTCCACCCAGCCGGTGCCCCCGCCGTAGGTGTTGGACAGGAAGCGGCCGTTGGTGCAGGTCTGGGACAGGGTGTGGAAGACCGGCAGGGGGTCCTCTGCAAAGGTCAGCCCGGGCAGACGGGTCACGTCAAAGAAGGCCTCGGAGGTGATGAAGATGATGTCCGGGTTGGACTCCAGGGAGGCAGTGTTCCGTTCCTGGGCGGCGTCCGTCCGGAAGTAGTCGGCAAGGCCGGCGGAGTCCAGGCTGGCCAGGGTGTTCTCTGTGTGGATGCGCTGGCTCCAGGCGGTGTAGATGCCCAGGCACACCCCGGCCTGGTCGTTGCGCTCCATCTGGTCGTAACAGCCCTCGTCCAGCTTTACGGCGGCGGTCTGGAGCCCGCCGGGATAAAAGGCGGAGAGCAGCAGGGCCATGGCCAGGCTTCCCAGGACCATGCCCGCCGGGGCAGGGATGCGCCAGGTCCCCACGCAGAGGAAGAGGATGAGCATCACCAGGACGGCCAGGGCGGCAACCACTGCCGTGACGGTAGGAAGGAGCTGGTCGGCGGCATATCCTGCCACATCTCCCAGGTTCCCCATGAGGGAGAAATCGCTCAGCTGGATGGGAGCGCCGTTGATATTCAGTTTGCACCGGCTGGCGTAGGCAAACACCAGGCAGACTACAGACTGGGGCAGGCAGGCCCAGAACAGCCGGCGGAGAAATCCGTAGAGGGTAAAGCTGACGCTGGAAAAGAGGACCCAGAAGAGGCCCACGGCCGGAAGGTGGCCGGTCATCCAGGACAGGGCCTGGGCCATGTCGTTCAGCCAGATGGCCTGGGAGGCCCACAGGACCACCAGAGGGGCCAGCAGCAGGCCCAAAAGGGTGTAAACGGGTTGTCGGTTCATAAATCGATCCTTTGCATAATATAACATCCTACATTATACCCCAAAAAGCCGGGATGCGCAATGGCGCTTGCGTCTCCGGGGAAAATATGGTACAGTCAACCCAAAGAAACGCCCCAGAAAGGAGCTTTGCTATGTTTAAGTTGGGTTTGTGTCAAATGAGGGTCACCGCCGACAAGGCCGAGAATCTCCGCCATGCCGGAGAGCTCATCCGTCAGGCCGCCGCCCAGGGGGCCAACGTGGTCACCCTCCCCGAGATGTTCAACTGCCCCTATGAGAATGCCTGCTTCCCGGTCTACGGAGAACCTGCCGGAGGGGAAAGCTGGCAGTTCCTGTCCGGCATCGCCAAAGAGCTGGGCATCTACCTCATCGGCGGTTCCGTTCCCGAGCTGGAGGACGGAAAGATCTACAACACCAGCTACATCTTCTCCCCCGAGGGCAAGGAGCTGGCCCGCCACCGGAAGGTCCACCTCTTCGACATCGACGTGCCCGGGGGCCAGCGGTTCATGGAGTCTGACACCCTCACCGCCGGTGACTCCGTCACCGTGGTGGACACCGAGTATGGCAAGATCGCCGTGGCCATCTGCTTCGATATCCGCTTCTCCGATTTCTTCCGGGTCATGGGAGACATGGGGGCAGAGCTCATCGTCATCCCCGCCGCCTTCAACATGACCACCGGCCCCATCCACTGGGACCTGGCCTTCCGGATGCGTGCTCTGGACCAGCAGTGCTTTATCGCCGGCTGCTCCCCCGCCCGGGACACCGAGGCCTCCTATGTGGCCTACGGCCACTCCCTGGTGGTAAACCCCTGGGGTGAGATCATCGACCAGCTGGACGAGAAGGAAGGGGTCCACGTGGTGGACATCGACCTGAACGACCTGGCCAAGTACCGGGGGCAGATCCCCATTCTGGCCGGCCGCCGCACCGATCTGTACCGGACGGAAAAACTGAAGTAACCAAAAAGGGTGCATTGCAAAATGATTTGCAATGCACCCCAATGCGTTTGATTTGTCCCGCAAGGGACACCACAACTGCCCCGAATGGGGCAATTTCACTCGGTCGCAGGCCGAATTTCACACGCTGCGAGCGTATTTCACTGAGCCATCGGCTCAATTTCACTGGGGCTGTTGCATGTTGCAACGGCCTCTTTTTTATGGCAAGTATCCGGCGCCGTAAGCCCAGTCGGAGAGGTAGTATCCCAGCCCCCAGGGGTTGCCGTCGGACTCCGAGGCCAGGTCGATCTGGACCACGCGGCCCTCCTTCACCAGGAAGAAGATGGTCCGGTGGGTGGCCTGGCTGTCGGGGTCGTCCTCCGGGGCGAACCGCCAGCAGGCATCGTGATCCACCAGCCCCCGGGAGCGGATGGTCTCACTGTCGGACTTGTCCGTGCGGGTGTAGTGGAGGTGGGCCTCCGGGTAGGCGGCGGTCAGGTCCTCCAGGCTGTCTCCCACAGCGATGCCCCGGGCGGTCATGCAGTGGGGGTCGATGGTGGACATGGAGCCCACAAAGGAGGGGGATGGGGAAGCACCTGTCAGGACGGCCTGGGTCCGCAGGTCGGTGAGGGTGGTGGCCCGGAGCAGGCCCCGGTAACGCCACTCCTCCACGGTCATCCAGTGCTGGCCCAGTCGGGAGTTGGCCACGGGCTGGCGGGTGATGTCCCAGAGGACATAGGGGCTGTCGGCCGTCCATTGGGTCTGGTAGTAGGCCAGGCGGATGGGCCAGGGGTCCGGATAGGTGCCGTCCTGAAGGGGGAGGGAGGTGTACAGGGTAAACTCCTCACATCCCCGGTTGCAGGCCTCCTCCAGGGCCTGGACCTCCTGGGGGGAGAGGCAGTCCTGGGCGGATGTGGTGAGCCAGGGATCCCGGTCGGCGGACAGCTGGGTCCGAACCGGACCCAGGGCCAGAGCCCAGGCGGCGGCTGCCAGAAGGAGGGCCAGGGTCAGCAGAATGGCCCGGCGGGTGAGGGGTTTGTGGCCCAGCACAGACAGGAGACGTTCCTTGATGTCCTTTTTGTCCTGGGCCAGGGCGGTGGTCAGCCGGGGAGGGTGGTCATGCTCTGTGGCCAGGGACAGGAGGGTATAGCTGTAAGCCTTTCGCTCCGGGGCGGACAGACCCCGGACCGCCCGTTCGTCGCAGGCCAGTTCGCAGGCCCGGTCCAGCTGGCGGCAGAGGAGCCAGACCAGGGGGTTGAACCAGTGGAGGGCCCGGGCCAGGGCGGTCAGCCATTTGATCAGAATGTCCCACCGGTGGTAGTGGGCCAGTTCGTGGCGGAGAATGTGGCAGAGCAGATCCCCACGGCCCTCATAGCTGGCCTCCGGCAGGAGGATGGCGGGGCGGAAGAGGCCCACCAGCATGGGGGTGGCCAGGCCCGGACAGCACCACAGATCGGGGGCGTGCCGGGGGCAGAGGGCATCCAGCAGGGCCTGGTCCCGGGGTTCGGGGGGAATACGCTCCCGCCGGACCCTTTGGAGGAACCGGGCGTATGAGACCAGAGGAATGGCCAGGGCCAGGAGGGCCCCTGTCCCCCACACCCAGGGAAGGAAGACGGTCCAATCGGTCCCTGCCTCCGGCGTGGCGGAGGGCTCCCCATGGGTCTCCGGGGGGAGCTCCTGAACGATCACAGGGGCAGGAAGGGGGGACTCCTGGACGGCCACAGGGGCGGGGAGGGGGATCTCAGGCAGCAGGGCCGGGGGGCTTCCCGGCAGGCCCATAGGCAGAAGGAGGCGCAGGAGGACCAGCAGCCACAGAGCATAGGCCCCGGCTTTGGAGAGCCTGGTTTTCAGCAGCCGGGTGGCCGCCCACACAGTGAGGCCCAGCAGGGAACCGGCCAGAGAGAGTTGGACCAGGGTGTCCAGAAAGGCAGTCATGTCCTTGCCTCCTTTCGGAAAGTCTAGCAGGGTAGTCTCTATAAGTGTAGACTGTATGGGCCGGTTTGTCAAGGGAAAAGGCCTTGTCAAAGGGGCCATCCGGGTGTAGACTAGCCATAAATAGGAGAAAAAGGAGGGGACAGCCATGAAAGAGCTGGGGACCACCCGCCGGGCGGGTTACATCATGGCCATCAGCGGCGGTGTGTTGTGGGCTGTGGGCGGAGCGGTAGGACAGCACCTCTTCCGCACCAATACCATCACCACCAACTGGCTCATCCCCATTCGGCTGCTCATTGCCGGGGTGCTCTTCCTGGTTTTAGCCCGGGTCATGGGGGAGGAAGTCACCGCTGTGTGGAAGTCTAAAAAGGACCTGCCCCGGCTGGTCCTCTATGCGGTCTTCGGGGTGGCGGCCTCCCAGTACAGCTTTTACGCCTGCATTGAGTACGCCAACGTGGCCTTTTCCACCGTCATGTGCTACACCTGCTCGGTGTTTATTCTGGTATGGTGCATTTTTCGGGAAAAACGTCGGCCCAAGCTCTACGAGGTGACGGCTGTCCTCTGCGTGGTGGTGGGGGTCTTTGCCTGCGCCACCCACTTTGACCTCTCCTGCCTCCATGTTTCCCCCTTCGCCCTGGTGATGGGCCTCACCTGTGGGGTGACGGCCACCATCAACACCCTGTCCCCGGTGGATCTCACCTCCCGCCACGGCCTCCTGTCGGTGATGGGCTGGGGCATGCTCATCGGCGGCGGCGTGGCCGCCCTCCTCTTCCGGCCCTGGACCATCCAGGCCCGGGTGGACGCTGCCCTCATCGGGGGTATGGCGGTGATCATTCTGGGGGGCACCATCCTGGCCTTCACCTTCTATATGCGGGGCATCCGCCTGGTGGGCCCCATTGCGGGCAATGTGCTCTCTGCTGCCGAACCGGTGGCGGCGGTCATCATCTCGGTCCTCATCCTGGGGGTGGCCTTCACGGCCTACGACTTCCTGGGATTTATCCTCATTCTCCTGACCGTCCCCCTCATTGCCCTGGGGCAGAACCGGGAAGAAAAAATGAAAGAGAAAAGCTCCCTCTCGTGAGGGAGCTTTTTTATGCTTGCAGGAGAAAACACTTGGCTCTCCCAGAGGGAGAGGCAAGGGGGATCACTTGCCAACGCAAAACCGCTGGAAGATACGGCCGGTGATGTCCTCCCGGACGGTGGTGCCGGTGACTTCACCCAAAGCCTCCAGAGCGGCCTCCACATCGGTGAGGAGAAGGTCGGGGGGGACTCCCATCTCCAGCCCCTCCTGGGCCCGGAGAAGATTTTCCCGGGTGCGGTTCACGGCCTCCACCTGGCGGGCGTTGGTGAGAAGGGCGTCTCCTTCGTTGCCGCTTCCTGTGGGGAAGAGCTTGGCCACCATGGGCCCCAGGGCCTCCAGCCCGGCGCTGTTCTTGGCGCTCACCTGGCAGAGGTTGGGGAAGTCTGCCTCCAGGGCGGCCAGGTCCAGAACGGGGGGCAGGTCGGACTTGTTCACGATGCAGATGCAGGCGGGGGCCTCCCGGGCCAGGTCGATGGCCTCCCGGTCCTCCTGGGTGAGGGTCTCGGCCCCGTCCAGCACCAGGAGCACCAGACGGGCCTCTTCGGCGGCGGCCCGGCTCCGCTGGACCCCCAGGCGCTCGGCCTCGTCCCCGGTCTCCCGGAGACCGGCGGTGTCGGTGAGGTTCAGCAAAACCCCGCCCACGCTGGCCTTGGCCTCGATGGTGTCCCGGGTGGTGCCGGGGATCTGGGTGACGATGGCCCGGTCATAGCCCACCAGGGCGTTGAGGAGGGAGGACTTGCCCACGTTAGGGCGGCCCAGGATGGTGGTGGGCACGCCGGTGGTGAGCTGGCGGCCCCGGTCGTAAGTAGCCAGCAGGGAGGCGGTGGCGGCCAGGCCCTCCTCCAGGGCGGTGCGGATGGTCTCCTCCCGGAAGGGATCGATGTCCTCGTCGGGGTAGTCCAGCACGGCGTGGAAATGGGCGGACACATCCACCAGCCCGTCATAAATGGCGTGGATCTTCCGGGATAAGGTGCCCTCCAGCCGTCCAGCGGCCTGCCGGGCGGCGGCGGGGGTCTCGGCGTCGATGAGGTCGATGACCGCTTCGGCCTGGGTCAGGTCCAGTCTGCCGTTGAGGAAGGCCCGCTTGGTGAACTCACCGGCCAGGGCCTGGCGGGCACCGGCGGCGAAGAGGGCCTCCAGGGCCAGGGACAGGACCATGGGGGAGCCGTGGCACTGGAGCTCGGCGGTCTCCTCCCCGGTGTAGCTGTGGGGGGCGCGGCTGACAAAGGCCAGGCCGTTGTCGATGACCCGGCCCTCCTTGTCCAGGACGGAGCCGTAGAGAAGCTGCCGGTCGGGGGCCTCGTCCAGGGCAATTTTGCGGGCCGGACGGAAGACCCTTGCAGCCGTCCTTGCAGCGTTGGGGCCGGACAGGCGCAGGATGCCCACGCCACCCGCTCCGGGAGCGGTGGCCACGGCGGCGATCAGGTCTGACATGGGGGAGCCCTCCTTTTTCTTGGGTCAAATTTTGGCAAAACCACCGGAATTATTTTCCTTGACATGCAAGTTCGGCAGTCTTTGGACTTTTCCACGGGGTGTACACGCAGTGTGGAAAAAGCGGTGGAAAAAGTGGAAAACCTTTGGAAACATTCACTTTGCATTTGACAGCGTCAAGAGATTCATGGCCAACTTCCTGCAAAAATGGGGGAAATGGGCCCTTGGCAGAACGCACAAAGGGGATTTGGTATGTAAAAATTGCCGAAAAGTTTCAGGCTGGAAACAAATGGGTTACAGGGTGCCCTTCAGGATCTCCACCACCTGGCTCAGGTGGCTGATGTGGAAATCGATCCGCAGGTGGTCGGGCAGGGGCTTGTCCTTGGGATCGTACCAGCAGCAGGGGATGCCCACATTGTTGGCCCCCTGCATATCGCTGGTGAGGGAGTCCCCCACCATGAGGACCCGGCCCTTGTCCACCGGCCCCATGGCCTGAAAGACCGGGGCGAAGAAGGCGGGGTCGGGCTTTTCTGCCCCCACCACCTCGGAGATGAAGATGCCGTCCAGGAACTCTGCCAGACCGGAGCGGTCCAGCTTGATGTCCTGGGCAACCTTCGTGCCGTTGGTGACGGCGTACTGCTTCACCTGGCCCCGGAGGGAGGAGATCAGGGCGCAGGAATCGTCCTGGGGGGTGGCGTTCTCCCCCAGCCGCAGCTGGTAGAAGTCGTTGAAGTCCCAATACCGGTCGAAGTGGATACCCTCCTGTTGGAAGAACTCCTGAAACCGGCCGGGGAGCAGCTCGTTCTTGGTGATCTCTCCCCGCTCCAGCCGCTTCCAGTAGCTGGCGTTGAGCTTGGAGTACCGGGCCACCCGATCCTCGGGGCAGGGGCCCAGGTCAAAGTGGGCAAAGGCGTCCAGCAGGGCCTGGCGCTCTGCCGCCGGGAAGTCCAGCAGGGTGCCGTCCACATCCCATAAAATCACATCAAACATCGTTAAGTCCTCACTCAAATGACTCCACCGTGATTCCGGTGTAGTAGTGCTGTAAAATTTCTGTATAGGTCTTGCCCTCGGCCGCCATGGCGTTGGCCCCGTACTGGCTCATGCCCACCCCGTGGCCGTAGCCGGTCACGAAGAAGGTGACGGAATCCGGGGTGCACTCCACGGTAAAGGAGGCCGAGCGGAGGCCGAACATGGTCCGGGCCTGGTGGCCGGTGACGGTGATCCCGCCCAGGTCCAGGGTGGTCACGCTGCCCCCCTCGGTGCAGACGGCGTTGGTGAACCAGTTGGCGGGCTCTCCCTCCAGAAGGGCCTCCGGCTTGGCCTGGAGGATGCGGTCTTTGCATTCCTGGGCGGTGTAGGTCACTTCGCTGTGGTAGTTGGGGACCTCCTCCCCCTCGGGAGAGGGCACGCTTTTCAGGTAGGGAACGCTGCCGCCCCAGACGGCCACGGAATCCTGGGTGGTGTTGGCCGAGGAGGAGTGGTAGAGGGCGGAGATGAGACCACCCTCATAGAGGGCCACTTCCTGGTTGGTCTCGGCCACCGCCTGGGTGATCTTGTTGGTGTAGGTCTGGGCGTTGTCCCCCCAGTTGGTCTGGGCGGCCTCCCGGGAGATCCAGGCCTGGCAGCAGGTGTGGTCGGTGCACAGGTCGGCCTCCGGGTGGTTGGCGGCCTGACCGGCCTTGTTGAGAGAATATGTACGGGCGGCCACGGCCTGGGCCTTCAGGGCCTCCAGCTCAAAGGAGGCGGGCATCTCGGCGGCCACCACCCCCCACAGGTACTGGTTCAGGTCCATCTCCTGGGTCTGGCCGTCCACCAGGATGGTGAGGGTCCGGCCGCTGTCGGGAAGGGTCAGGACCTCCGGGGTCTCCGGCTCCTGCCCGGCCCGCTCCTGGCGGAAGCCCATGGGGATGAGGAAGAGGACCAGGCCCAGAATCAGGGCTGCGGCGACGATCTTTTTCAAAGTGCCAACTCCTTTCAGGGGTAAAGCGCCAGGTAGACCTGGCCGTTTTCGGGGGTGATGCCCCGGAGGAAGAAGAGCTCCTCCAGGGTGACGAAGCGGAACCCCTCGGCCATGAGGGCGTCCACGCACAGGAGGGCGGCCTCCACCGACGTGGGGAAGATATCGTGCATGAGGATCACAGACCCGTCCCGGGTCTGGTCCAGAACGGTGTTTCGGATGCGGCTGGGGGTTTTGTCCTGCCAGTCCAGGGTGTCCACGTCCCAGCAGATGATGGGGGCCCCGGCCCACCGGGTGAGGTTTTCGTCCACAAAGCCGTAGGGCGGGCGGACCATGAACTCCACCGGGCCCAGCAGGTCGGTCAGAACCTTCCGGCACCGGTCCAGCTGATCCTGGGTCTCCCATTGGGAGAGGCCGTCCAGCTGGACGTGGTCCCAGGTGTGGATGCCGATCTGGTGGCCGGCTTCCGCCATGGCCAGGACGGTGTCGGTCTGGGCCTCCACCTGGCTGCCGATGAGGAAGAAGGTGGCCTTCACCCCTCGCTGGGCCAGGCCCTCCAGAAGGGCGTCGGTGGTCCCCGGCCAGGGGCCGTCGTCAAAGGTCAGGGCCACGTAGCCCCCCTGACTCTGGGGGGCGGAGACGGCCACGGAGGCCTGTGGTTGGGGAGCAAAGGCGGCCAGCAGAGCCAGGAGCAGGGCCATCCCCCACAGGAACCACAGCAGGGCCTGCTTTTGTTTTTTGTCCATGGGCATCCTCCTTCCAAGGGGACATACCTACAGTATGCCTGGATGGGAGGAGGAATACCCCGGCAGATTTTTCAAAACAGGGCAATGATGCCGCAGGCGGCCGCCGACACCAGAATGCCGGCAAGGAGGACCCCCAGGAAAATGGCGGGCAGGGCGTGCTGCATGCGGATGCCCAGGAGGGAGGCCACCAGGGCTCCCGTCCAGGCACCGGTGCCGGGGAGAGGGACGGCCACCAGGAGGATGAGGCCGGGGATGCGGTATTTCCGGACCGTGCGCCCCTTGAGATGGGCTTTGGTCACGATTTTTGTGATCTTGTCGTCCCACCAACGGTACTTCCGCAGCCAGCGGAAGATCTGGCGGATGAAGAGGATGATGGCGGGCACCGGGATCATGTTGCCGATGACCGACACCAGGTAGGTGAGCTCCACCGGCAGGCCCAGGGCCAGGCCGAAGGGGATGGCCCCCCGAAGTTCCAGCACAGGGACCATGGCCACGCCCATGGTGGCGGCGCATTGCAGGAGAAGGGAATCGTCCAAGGGTAATCTCCTTTAACAGTATAATAGCCGTGGCATATTGCCACGGCTATTATATCAAAGAACCAGAGGGGATTCCATCATTTTACGGAATTTTCGGGAAAGTCAGGGTGGCCTTGAACAGGTCCCCGTCGATGGCGATGTCAAAGGTGCCGTACTGGAGCTGGGTGAGGCTCCGGGCGATGGAGAGCCCTAAGCCGCTGCCTTCCGTATGGCGGGAGGCATCCCCTCGCACAAACCGCTCCATGAGCTCGTCAGCAGAGATATTCAGGGGGGTCTCGGAGATGTTCCGGAAGGTGATGGCCACCTTGTCGTCCTCTTCGGTGCAGGTGAGATAGACCCGGGTGCCGGGGAGGGCGTACTTATAGATGTTGCTCAGCAGGTTCTCAAAAACTCGCCACAGGAGCCGCCCGTCGGCGGAGATGGCGGGGTTCCCGGGGGCGGGAGTGAGCATCAGCTGGAGGGCCTTGCTCTGGAGCTTTTCCTGGTACTCTCCGGCGCTCTGGGTCAGCAGGACGTTCACGTCGGTCCGCTGGAAGTTCACGGTGGTGGTCCCCGTGGTGGCCTTGGCGGCCTCCACCAGGTCCTCGGTGAGCTTTTTCAGCTTGGCGGACTGGCGGTCCAGGACCTCCAGATACTCCCGGGCCTCTTCCGTGGGCATCTCCTGCTTTTTCAGGAGGTCCACGTAGTTCACGATGGAGGTCAGGGGGGTCTTGATGTCGTGGGAGACGTTGGTGATGAGCTCGGTCTTCATCCGCTCGGACTTCATCTGGTCCTCCACGGCGGCCTGGATGGCGGACCGCATGGAGTTCAGCTGTTCCCCGTGGCTCTTGAAGTCCCCGTGGAGTTTTTCCAGAGGGACCTGATAGTCCAGGTTGCCCTGGGCCAGTTGCCAGGCCCCGTGCTGGAGCTCCCGCATTTCCAGGACAATAAAGACCACCAGAAGACCTTCCACGATCTTTACCATGAGCCACAGGAGAAGCCAGACCTCGAAAGCACGGCTTTCCCACATGGCAAGGATGGTGAAGAATTCCACCAGACACAGGCCCAGGAAGCCCAGACCGGCCTTCCAGAACAGGGGGAGCTTTTCTGCCAGGGCGGAGAGGCCGCGGCCTGCCTTGCGGCCCAGGTTCTTGACCTTCCCCCAGCACCAGCGGAGGGGGCGGGCCAGCTTTCGGACCAGCATACACTCAAACAGAGCCTTGGCCTTGATGCGCCGGACCAGGGAGAGGTACAGGACCAGACCCACCCCGGCGGCGGCCATGGTGGCCAGCAGGAGCAGACCGCAGACCAGGGGTTCCCCGGAGAGGATGTCCTCATACATGATGCCGATGCCCAGCATGGCGCTGCCGAAGCCCAGGAGCAGGGGAAGTTCCAGAGGCAGATGGGTGTCGATCTTGTGCAGGACGACCCCGTCATAGTCCTCCACCCGTCCGGCGGACCAGGTCAGGAAGAGGAGGGAGAGGATGGCGCCGATGGCACCGGCCACCAGAGCGATGAGGTAAACGTCCTTGTAGAAGTGGAGGTTGGCCGTTTCGTGGAGCTGCTGGTAGATGTAGCTGCTCTGGTCCTGGACCAGAGGGGAACGGATGAACCCGGTGAAGACCAGGTCTTCGGAGATATCATCCTCCGTGTAGTTGGCCCGGAAGCCGTAGCCATCCCCGCCATAGATGATCTCAATGTCGATATCGTCATACTGCTCTCGCAGCTCCAGGATTGCTTCCTTTCGCTCGGCATGGCTGTCAAACCATCGCTCCATCTCGGTGGTGCCGCCGTAATAGGTCACCGTAGTCCGATGCTCATACCGCTCGCAGTAGTCCCCCAGCTCCTTGCTGGCCTCGATGGTCTTGCCGTTCTTGTCCTTGATGGTAAAGAAGAAGTTGGGGTCTCCGATCAGCTCCTCCAGGGGATAGTCGGAGGGGTTGGGGCCCATGCGCTCGTTGACGTAAATGTCTGTGAGCTGATGGGTCAGCTCCATGGCCAGGTTTTCCTCCTTGTTTTCCAGGGCAGTTTCCCGGCCCCCGGACTGGTAGGCCCCGTCATACACCAGCCGGTTTACGGGCAGTATGGTCACCAGGACCGAGGTGATGGACAGGACAAAGAGGATGCAGGCCACGGCCTTGGCCCAGGGCTTGGTGCGGATTCTCATAGTTTCCCTCCTTCCATTTTGTACCCCTGCCCCCAGACGACCTTGATGTAGCGGGGGTCCGAGGGGTTGATCTCAAGCTTTTCCCGGAGGTGGCGGATGTGGACGGCCACGGCGTTTTCCACCCCGTAGGGTTCCTCCCCCCACACGGCCCGGTAGATCCGCTTGGGGGAGAAGACCGTACCGGGGTTCTGCATGAGAAGTTTGAGGATCTCAAACTCCCGGGGGGTCAGGCTCACTGGGTCCCCGTCCAGGGTGACCGCCTTGGTCCGGTCGTCCAGGGTGATGCCCCCGATGGTCAGAGCGGTGGGCTTCACCGTGCCGCCCCCCAGCTGGAGGTATCGCCGCAGCTGGGACTTCACCCGGGCCAGGACCTCCACGGGGTTGAAGGGCTTGGTGATGTAGTCGTCGGCCCCGGCGTTGAGGCCCAGGATCTTGTCGGTGTCCTCGCTCTTGGCGGTGAGGAGGATCACCGGCACGTTGGAAATTTCCCGGAGACGGGTCATAGCGGTGATGCCGTCCATATTGGGCATCATGATGTCCAGGAGGACCAGGTGGATGTCCTGGGTCTCCAGGACCCGCAGGGCCTCCTTGCCGTCGTAGGCGGGGAAGACCTGGTAGCCCCCGGTGGTCAGGTAGATGGTCAGGGCGGAGACGATGTCTTTTTCGTCGTCGCAAACCAGGATGTTATACATATCGTCACCTCCTGTCATTATCATATCGGAAGGGGGATTAAGAAACAATGAGGGGAAAGCTTAAGTTTTTCTTAAGAAGAAGGAAAAGCCTCCCCGCAGGGAGGCTTTCAGGGACCCCTCATCAGTCACCTGCGGTGACAGCTTCTCCCCAGGGAGAAGCCTTGTCTTTGGACGAGAGGAGCCTTCCCCCTGGGGGGAAGGTGCCCTCGAAGAGGGCGGATGAGGGGTACTTGTTATAATTCCGTTTTGTTCAGAATATCCTGGCAAACGGCATCAAAGTGTCGAATCACATCCAAGTTAGAATACCGCAGGACCTGCAGACCGTGATCCCGCAAGTAGGCATCCCGCTGGGCGTCCTTCTCCGGACCGCTGCCCTCGTAGTGCTGGGAGCCGTCCAGTTCAATGACGGTTTTGGTGGATGCAATGTAGAAATCCACGATGTAAGGGCCGATGACCTTTTGGCGGTGGACGTTGACGGGCAGACCCTTCAGAAAGTCATACCACAGGCGGCGTTCCTCTTTGGTCATCTCCTTGCGCAGATTCCGGGCGTTGGGGCTAAGGCGATCAGCCATTACAGCCCATACTCCTCCGCCAGTTTCTTGAACTTCACCAGGGCCCGCTGGATCTGCTCGGTGGGCACGCAGTAGGAGATGCGCACGTGGCCGGGGCAGCCGAAGCTGTCGCCGGGGACCAGCACCAGGTCATACTTCTTGGCCCGTTCGCAGAAGGCCTTGGCGTCAGGCTCCAGGGTGCGGGGGAAGAGGTAGAAGGCGCCGTCGGGCTGGGCGCAGGTGTAGCCCATCTCCCGCAGGGCATCCAGGAGGATGTCCCGGTTGCGCTTGTAGATGGAGATGTCCGCCGTCTGACCGGCACACTTTGCGGCCACCAGCTGGAAGAGGGTGGGGGCGCAGACGTAGCCCAGGGCGCGGCCGGCACCGGCAATGGCGGCGTAGACCAGGCCGAAGTCCTCCACCTCGCTGGGCACCAGCACGTAGCCGATGCGCTGGCCGGGGAGGGACAGGGACTTACTGTAGGAGTAGCACACCAGGGTGTTGGCGTAGTAGCTGGGCACCCAGGGCAGGGGCTCCTGAGCGTAGACGATCTCCCGGTAGGGCTCGTCGGAGATCAGGTAGATGGTGTGGCCGTACTCTCTGGACTTTTCCTCCAGGACCTGGGCCAGCTTCTGGATGGTGGCCTGGGAGTAGACCACGCCGGTGGGGTTGTTGGGGGTGTTGATGAGGACGGCCTTGGTGTTGGGGTTCAGGGCGGCCTCAAAGGCGGCGAAGTCGATCTGGAAATCTTCAATGTCGGCGGGGACGGCCACCAGCTTGCCTCCGGCGGACTCCACAAAGACCTTGTATTCCGGGAAGTAGGGGGCGAAGGTGATGAACTCGTCTCCCTGGCAGCCCATGGCGGACAGGCAGCAGCACAGGGCGGCTGCTGCACCCACGGTGAGGTAGAGGTTGTCCCCGGTGTAGCTGGTGCCGTAGCAGGCGTTCAGCTGATCGGCCAGGGTCTGGCGCACATCGGGTGCGCCCTGGGCGGGGGTGTAGCCATGGAGGGCCACGGGGTCCACCTCATCCACCAGCTGGCGGATGGCATCAGCCACAGAGTCAGGGGCGGGCACGCTGGGGTTGCCGATGGAAAAGTCGTCCACGTTTTCGGGGCCCACGATGGCGGCCCGGGCCTGGGCGAAGGCGAAGGCCTCGCGGATCTCGGAGCGGGCAGTGCCAAGGCCCACCATGCGGTCAGATAATCTTGCCATATGTATGTCCTCCGTTTCGGGGTAAAATTCTGGGACACATTATAACATAATTCTCATGGGAGGACAATATAAAGACGTGCCGCCCCAAGGCGGACAAAGAGAAGCACCGGCGGAGAGACCCGCCGGTGTTTCTCTTTGTGGTTGGATATTTTTTATTCCAAATTCAGCCGGTGCTTCAGGGTGTAGTGGGTGATGACATAGAGGACAGCTGCCCAGAGGAGACCGGAAACGATGCTGACGCCCAGGTCCAGAATATGGATATTGGTGGGAGGAAAGAGGAAAAACGCAAGGTCCGCCAGGAAAGGAGTAATGCCTCCGGTCAGGTGATAGAGAACTTGAATGACCAGGAAAAAGACCACAGATAGAAGTGTTTTGTGCTTGTGGAAACTGTGACCCAGGGCCAGAGCAGCATAAATCTCCAGGCAGAGCTCTCCGGCACCTACGAAAATAGCCGTGAAGAGAAAGGCAAGGAATACACCTGGGGAGAAGTTGAGGTCAGAGGAAGAGGAAAAGTGGGAGACAAGAAACTCCTGAATCTGGGGAAAAGCCGTCCACAAGGTGCCGTTATAGCCTAGGATAACTGTGGATTCAAATAGGATGAACAGTGTCGCCAGAATCCAGAATACAGCAACCAGGAGCTTAGTCCAGATATGCTGGTGGGAAGACACAGGGAGGGAGAACATCAAATGACCTTCGTCCCCTAGTAAATTAGAGCGGAACCGCTGGATCATTAAGACCACAGTAGCGGCCAGAACGGCTCCCATGGCGACGGCAGTGGCAATCAAGAGAAGCAGTTTGAGCAAAGAGGGGGATCTGCCGGGCGCTTTGCCTACCAGCTCCCAGAGGGTGATTTGCGTCACCAAGGCCAGTGCCACGGAGAGGATGCACAGAGGCACCATCACCCGAGCGGTGGCCTTGAATTCATATTTCATCAGTTTGGTCAGCATTGGAACACCTCCCGGAACAGGGCGTCCACGCTCTTGCCGGTCTCAGCCCGCAGGTCATCCACGGAGGTGTGGAGGGCGGCCTTGCCCCGGTCCAGGAAGATGACCTCGTCCAGGACCTTCTCCACGTCGGCAATGAGGTGGGTGGCGATGACAACAGTGGCTTCGGGGTCGTAGTTTTTCAAAATGGTCTCCAGGATGAAGTCCCGGGCGGCGGGGTCCACCCCGCCCATGGGCTCGTCCAGGAGATAGAGCCTGGCCTGGCGGCTCATGGTGAGGACCAGCTGGACCTTTTCCCGGGAACCCTTGGACAGGTCCTTCAGCTTTCGGTGGGAGGGGAGTTCCAGCTTGTCCAGCATCTCCCGGCACCGGGCCCGGTCAAAGTCCGGGAAGAAGTCGGCAAAAAAGTCCTGGAGCTGGTCGATGGTCATCCACTGGGGCAGGCTGGGCCGGTCAGGGAGGTAGGAGACCAGGCTGTGGGTCTCCTGGCCGGGAACTATGCCGTCAATGAGGACCTCGCCGGCGGTGGGGGTCAGCAGGCCGTTGGCCAGCTTCATGAGGGTGGACTTGCCGGAGCCGTTGGGGCCCAGCAGACCCACGATGCGGCCGGGCTGGATGGTCAGGTCCAGGCCGTCCAGGGCGTGTACTTTGTCATAGGATTTGACCAATCCCTTGCAGGTCAGCAGGGTGCTCATAGGCTGTTCTCTCCTTCCTTTTGGATCAGGGCTGCGATCTCGTCCGGCCCGAAGCCCAGCTGGCCCATGGCTGCCAGGAAATCCCGGACCTGGGTGCGGGCCAGGTCCTCCCGCAGCTTGCGGATGACGGCCTCGTCCTCGGTGACGAAGCGGCCGGCGGTGCGCTGGCTGTGGACCAGACCCTGGCGCTCCATCTCGGTCATGGCCCGCTGCATGGTGTTGGGGTTGACCCCTGCTTCGGCCGCCCAATCCCGGACGGAGGGGAGGCGGTCTCCCGGCTGCAGCTGGCCGGTGACGATGCGCTGCTGGATCTGGGCAATGAGCTGGGTGTAAATGGGCAGGTCGCTGCGGAATTCCCAGGGCATGGGACCCCTCCTTTCTCATATTGTACTATCTGATTAATACAATAATACATAGAAGGGCGGTTGTCAATAGGATTTATAAAAGTTTTGAAAGTTTTGTGAAAATACTGGGTACCAAGGGGGCGGTATGGGAAGGCCCCGATTTCTGTGCAAATGTAAAAAGTCCTTGCATATCAAGGGATTTTTCTTGCCTTTTCCCTGCAGGGCGTGTACAATAATTAATTGCGATTCAAAAAACAAACCCGGTTTTCCGGGAGAACCATACGGAGGTAACTTTTATGCAATTTACCTTTGCACACTATCAGGAGAGCGCAGACTTCCTGCGCGCCAAGCTGGGCTCCTTCCAGCCCAAGGTGGCCATGGTCCTGGGCTCCGGCCTGGGCTACCTGGGCGACGTGGTGGAAAACCCCATCGTGGTCCCCTACGGTGAGATCCCCCACTTCAAGGCATCCACCGCCCCCGGCCACAAGGGTCAGCTGGTCTTCGGCACCCTGGCAGGCAAGCCCGTTGCCGTCATGCAGGGCCGTATGCACCATTACGAGGGCTACTCCTATGAGGAGGTCAGCTACGCCGTCCGTGTCCTGCGGCTGCTGGGCTGTGACACCCTCTTCGTCACCAACGCCGCCGGCGGCGTCAACTGGAAGTTCAAGGCCGGCGACCTGATGCTCATCACCGACCAGATCAAGATCTTCCTGGAGTCCCCCCTTCGGGGCGAGAACCTGCCCGAGTTCGGCGTCCGGTTCCCTGACTCCAGCTACCTGTACACCCCCGCCCTCCAGGAGCTGGCCCGGAAGCAGGCCCGGAAGCTGGACATGGACCTGAAGGAAGGCGTGTATATGTACTTCCCCGGCCCCCAGTACGAGACCCCCGCCGAGATCCGCATGGCCCGCCTCCTGGGTGCCGACGCCGTGGGCATGTCCACCGTTCCCGAGGTCATCACCGCCGCCCACTGCGGCATGGATGTCCTGGGCTTTACCCTGGTGTCCAACATGGGCGCCGGCGTCCTGCCCCAGCCCCTCAGCGAGGAGGAGGTCCTGGAGGCCGCCGCTGCCGCCCGGGACAAGTTCTCCAAGCTCCTTCTCTCCTGCCTGGAAGCCCTTTGAGGTAACGAAACATGAACAAGACTTTACTCTATAACTGCCGCGCCCTTCTCATGGACGAGGCCGGCACCCTTCTGGAAAACGCCTTCGTGGCCGTGGACGGGGAGACCATCTCCTCTGTGGGCACCCAGCGCCCCCAGGGGGAGTTTGACCAGGAGATCGACTGCAAAGGCAACGTCCTCATGCCCGGCCTGGTGAACGCCCACACCCACGTTCCCATGACCTTCCTGCGGGGCTACGGCGGGGGCTGTGACCTCCAGACCTGGCTGAACCAGTGGATCTTCCCCGCCGAGGCCAAGTTGGACGACCGGGCCGTGGCCGCCTGCGCCGGTCTGGGCCTGGCCGAGATGATCGCCTCCGGCGTCACCTGCATCGCCGACATGTATATGTTCACCGGCACCATCGCCCAGCAGGTCATGGAGGCCGGCATCAGCGCCAACCTGTCCTGCGGCGGCGTGTACTTCGGCGATCCCGCCGACTTCAGCCCCGCCACCTGCAATGACTGCTACAACCAGGAGAAGCTCACCGACCTGTGGCACGGGGCGGGCAACGGCCAGATCCTGGTGGATGCCTCCATCCACGGGGAGTACACCTCCAACGAGCCTCTGTGGCGCTGGATGGCCGACTACGCCCAGAAAAAGGGCCTGGGCATGCACGTCCATGTGTCCGAGACCAGCTTCGAGCACGAGGCCTGCAAGGGCCGCAACGGGGGCCTGACCCCCATCCAGACCCTGGACCGGTTCGGCGTGTGGGAGAACCGTGCCATTGCCGCCCACTGCGTCTGGACCACCGAGGAGGACTGGGCCATCATGGCCAAGAAGGGGATCTCCTGCATCCACAACCCCGTGTCCAACCTGAAGCTGGGCTCCGGTGTGGCAAGGGTCCCCGCCATGTCCAAGGCCGGGGTCAACGTGGCCATCGGCACCGACGGCGTGTCCTCCAACAACAGCCACGATATGTTTGAAGAGATGAAGTTCGCCGCCACCATCCACACCGGCGTGAATCACGACCCTCTGGCCCTGCTGCCCATGGATGTGCTGCGGATGGCTACCGTGAACGGCGCCAAGGCCCTGGGCCGCAAGGCGGGCGTCATCGCCCCCGGCTACATGGCAGACCTCATCCTGGTGGATTTCGACCATCTGGGCCTCTTCCCCTGCCACAGCGTCCAGGATAACCTGGTCTACGCTGCCAACGGCCGGGACGTGGTCATGAATATGGCCCGGGGCAAGGTCATATATCAGAACGGGACCTTCCTGACCCTGGACCTGGAAAAGATCAAGGCCGAAGTGAAGGGCTACGCCATGAAGAAAGTCTTTGGATAACCTGTCTGGAGGAACGAACCTTTGAAACAATCATCGCAGAAAAGCACCTTCTTCGGCGGGGCTGCCACCCTGGCCGCAGGCATCATCATCGTCAAGCTCATTGGTGCCTTCTATAAGATCCCCCTGGGCCGCATCCTGGGGGACGTGGGCTTCGGCCACTTCAACAACGCCTATGCGGTCTTTAACCTGCTGCTGATGGTCTCCACGGCCGGCCTGCCTGTGGCCATGTCCAAGACCATCTCCGAGGCCAACGCCATGGGCAGGCACAACCAGGTGAACCGGGTCTTCAAGGTCTGCCTGGTGACCTTCCTGGTCCTGGGCGCTGTGACCACTGCCATCATGCTCTTCTTTGCCCAGCCTCTGGCCAACCTCCAGGGCGACAGCATGGCCGCCCCTGCCATCCGGGCCATGGCCTTCACCGCCCTCTTCCTGTGTACTGTCTCGGCCTACCGAGGCTACGCCCAGGGTCATTCCGACATGGTCCCCACGGCGGTCTCTCAGGTCATCGAGGCGGTGGCAAAGCTCATCGTGGGCCTGATCCTGGGCTGGTACCTGCTGTACCTGGGCTTCGGCAGTGAGATCGCCGCCGCAGGCGCCATCTTCGGCGTCACCGCCGGCAGTTTCATCTCCCTCATCTACCTGATGATCCGTCACCACCGGCGGAACAAGCCCGCCCAGCGGCTCAGCGACGACCGGCCCCAGTCCCCCAGCAGCATCCTCAAGTCCCTGCTGGTCATCGCCGTGCCCATCACCCTCAGCTCCTCTGTGGTGCCCATCACCACGTACATCGACACTATCCAGGTCCAGAACCTCCTCCAGAGCGCTTTGGGCTACAGCGAGGAGATGGCGGTCAGCCTCTACGGCTCCTACCAGAAGGCCGTGGCCATCTACAACCTGCCCTCCTCCTTCATGGTGGCTCTCACCGCCAGCATCATCCCTGCAGTCTCTGCCGCCCTGGCTCTGAAGGATAAGACCGGCGCCGGCAAGATCACCGAGTCCGCCCTCCGGGTGGGCTCCCTGCTGGCCATCCCCGCCGGTGTGGGTCTGGCTGTCCTCAGCGGGCCCATCGTCCAGCTCCTCTTCCCGGAGACCAACCAGGAAGTGGGCAGCGCCTGCATGCTCATCCTGGGCGTGGCCTCCATCTTCGTGTGCATCAACCTGCTGTGCAACGCCATTCTCCAGGCCAACGACCGGGCGGCCCTCCCCATCTGGTTCATTGCGGCCGGCAGCATCATGAAGCTTATCGTGAACTTCTTCCTGGTCCAGACCCCTGCCTTCGGCATCAAGGGCGCGCCTGTGGGCACCCTGGTGTGCTTCGGTCTGGTGGCCATCATGGAACTCATCGCCATCAAGAAGGTCACCCCCTATCCTCCCAAGTACCGCCGGGTCTTTACCAAGCCCCTCATTGCCTCCCTGGTGATGGGCGCCGGCACCTGGGCCAGCTATGGTCTCCTGGTCCCCATCCTGGGCAACACCCTGGCCGTGGCGGGCTCCATCTGCATTGCCGTGGTGATCTACGCCGTTCTGGTCATTGTCCTCAAGGCCGTGTCCAGGGATGACCTTTCCCTGATGCCCAAGGGGGATAAGATCGCAAAGTTACTGCGGATCAAGTGAGAAAAAGCTGTCTATCAAAAAATAAAGAAACAAAAGCCCGGAAGCCCTTTCGAGGGCTTGTGGGAAAGGGGAACCTATGATAAATTTCCAATACAAAGAGAAGTATGACGTGGAGGACCTGCGGGAGATCACCCGGATTCTCCGCCATCCCGGCGGCTGTCCCTGGGACATGGAACAGACCCACGAGAGCATCCGGCGGAACCTCATCGAGGAGGCTTACGAGGTGGCCGAGGCCATCGACCAGGGAAGTCTGCCCAACCTGAAGGAAGAACTGGGAGACGTTCTCCTCCAGGTGGTCTTCCACGCCTCCATTGAGGAGGACATCGGCGGGTTCGACCTGAACGATGTGGCCGACGGCATCTGCAAGAAGCTCATCTACCGCCATCCCCATGTGTTCTCCGACTGGCAGACCGATACCGTGGGCGAGGTCCTGGTGAACTGGGAGGAGCTCAAGCGGAAGGAAAAGGGCCAGCAGACCGCCACCGACACCCTCAACAGCGTGGCAAAAAACCTCCCCGGCCTGTGGAGGGCCGAGAAGATCCAGTCCAAGGCCGAGAAGGCGGGCTTTGAGTGGCCCAACGTCCAGGCCGCCATGGACAAGCTGGAGGAAGAGCTGGGTGAGCTCAAGACCGCTGTGGCGGAAAACACCAACGTGGAAGAGGAGCTGGGTGACCTACTGTTTGCAGCAGTGAAGATCGCCCGGTTCTTCCAGATAGATGCCGAGACCGCTCTGGCCGGGACCTGCGAGAAGTTTATTCGTCGGTTCTCCGGAGTGGAAGCGGCCGTCAATGCCCAGGGCAAGCAGATGTCGGACCTGGATGTGTCCGAGCTGATGACCTACTGGAACCGGGAGAAGCACCCGGAAAAGGAATAAAAAGAGAAGAGCAGAAAGGGAAGAATCAACCATGAACAAGACTGAACTGATCCAGCGTGTGGCCGAAGAGACCGGCTTCTCCCGCAAGAACGTGGAAACCGGCCTGAACGCCGCCATCGCCCTCATCACCAAGGCGCTGGCAGAGGAAGAGAAGGTCCAGATCGTGGGCTTTGGTGCCTTCGAGACCAAGACCCGTGCCGAGCGTATGGGCCGCAACCCCAAGACCGGCCAGGACATTCCCATCCCCGCCACCAAGGTCCCCGCATTCAAGGCCGGCAAGGCTCTGAAGGACGCAGTCGATCAGTAATTTTGGAATGGACTACCCCCGTATTCTTTCTTTTGATAAGAAGGAATACGGGGGTGTTTTGCTACCTGTTTGGAATTATGCGAAGGAAAAAGACCGTCCGAATATCGGACGGTCTTTTCTGCATCATAGGTCATGCCAAGTCACGGTGGAGGAACGTGACAATCTGGCCGCGGGTGCAGGTCTGATCGGGAGAGAAGGTGGTGGCGGAGGTGCCGGTGGTGATTCCTTCCTTCACCGCCCACCCCACAGCCTGGGCGTAAGGAGCGTCGGAGGGGACATCCGTGAAGGTAGAACCGGAAGCCTTGGGGCTGCCGTCCAGACGCCACAGATAGAGAACTACGTCAGAGCGGGTGCAGCCTGCATTGGGATCGATGGCGGTGTCGGTGACGATGCCGTTCTTGTGGGCCCACAGCAAGGGATTGTAGAAGTACTGGTCAGAGGTGATGGCGCTGTTGCTGTAGGGGCTGCTGCCGGAAACCGTACCGGCATCGGCGGCACGAGCAATAAAGGTGACGATCTGGCCCTGGGTGCAAGTCTGATTGGGCGAGAACTTGGTGGCAGAGGTGCCGTTGGTGATCCCCTTGTCCACTGCCCACAGGACGGGCTTAGCAAAGTAATCGGAAGTCTTTACGTCGGCAAAGGGATTATAGTTGGCAGGGGTGATCTTCACATAATCAGCACAGTCGCCGTTGGATTTGACAGCCACCAGATCATATCCGTAGATAGAGCCGCTGGAGAAGATGATTGGGCGCTTTTCCAGAGTGACAGTTTTGCCGGATTTGTCTTTCAGGACACAATCTTTCAGGAAATCAGAGGGGGCCCGCTCGGTAGAGATCGCAATGGCAGACTTGCGGGATTCATCCGTGTAGGAATCCTGGGCTAAGTAATCTCTGGCATCGATGATCAGGCAGCCGCCCGTGACAGTGACAGGCATGGACAAGGGGTTTCCCATGGTGACAGTACCAGCCTTCAGGGTGTCGACATAAAAGCTTTTGGATGCGTTGACGGTGGGGCCGTTGACCACATCAACACCGCCGCTATAGCCGGTCAGATTCAAAGTGCCGGAGCCGGTCATCGTGCTGGTGGCCTCGTACCATCCGGTCTGACTGCCTTCGGACAGGGAATACATGGTGTTGGTTCCCTTCACTACGATGGTAACGGGCTTTTGAGCCTCATAAATGCCCAGAGAGAGGGAGGGATCATTCACGCCATTCAGAGTTAAGGTGTAAGTGGAGGCATTCCAGCTCCAACCCTTGCCATAGGAGTTCTTGCTTAGAGAAGGGACGTTTTCGTCTTCGAAATATAAGGCGCCATTTTCTCCGATTTCCAGATGGGGGGTCTCGATGATGTATTCTGCGCTTGCCAGGGGCATCATGCTCAATGCCATAGCCAGGGCCAGGATCAGGGGAAGCAGTCGCTTTTTCATGGGAGAATACTCCTTTCCATATATTAGGATGATATGACCATTGTACAGTGGGGTGTCAAATTGGTCAATGGGTTTTGGTGAGTATGGGTAAAAAAACCTCGTGCAGAAGCACGAGGTTTTCGTTTCTTATATTTCCTTGTACATGAAGACGGCGTTTTCCTTGCCCTTCATCTCGGTGACGGACAGGACTTCCACCGCCACGGTGCGGGTGCCGAAACGGATCTCCAGCTTGTCCCCCACCTTCACGTCGTAGGAGGCCTTCACCACCCGGCCGTTGGCCGAGATGCGCTCGTTGTCGCAGGCTTCGTTGGCCACGGTGCGGCGCTTGATGAGGCGGGAAACTTTGAGCCATTTATCCAGTCGCATTGCACGGTCTCCTTTCGGTCAGTTGATGGCCCCGATATGCTGGAAGGGGAGGATGATGAAGAGAGCCTTGCCCAGGACGTACCGGGTGTCCACGGTGCCCAGCTCTGCGTTTCGGCTGTCGGAAGAGGCGTTCCGGTTATCACCCATGACGAAGATGGACCCCTCGGGCACCACCCAGTAGGTCCCCTGCTCGTTGGCCATGGCGGGGGTGTACATGGGCTCTCCCAGGTAGGGCTCGTCGATGGGCTGGCCGTCCACGTAGACGGTGGAGGTGTTGTAGTCGATCTCCACGGTCTGGCCGCCGGTGGCGATGACACGCTTGACGATGGGGCCGGTGATGGAGGCGAAGTCCTTGTGGAGGACCACCACGTCACCCTGTTCCGGCTCATAGCCCACGCACTGGAGCAGGAGCATATCCCCGTGTTCCAGGGTGGGGACCATGGAGGAGCCGTCTACGCCGATGATGCGGCCGAAGAAGGTGAAGACTACGATGAGGATGAGCAGGGCCACGGTGAGGGCCTGGAGCCAGCCGTAGCAGTCGGCGGCAAAGCCGGGCTTTTCCTTGGGCTGCTCTGTATCTTCCGGGAGGTTGACCTCCTGGATCTCCTCCGGAGAGGTATGTTCAGACATAAAAGAACCTCCTTTGGTTCAAAGGGTACCTGATATTATACCCCGAATCCGCCCCCTTGGCAACCATTACTTGCGCAGCATCCGGCCTTCCCGGCTCTGGCAGGTGAAGAGGAGGATCTGGCGGGTCTGGGCCAGCTCCTGGATGACCTCCAGGGCCAGGGCCAGACGACGGTCGTCAAAGGTCAAAAAGGCGTCGTCCAGGATCAGGGGGCAGGCGTCAGGCCGGGGCAGGAGCAGATCGGCCAGGGCCAGGCGGAGGGCCAGGTAGAGCTGGTCGGCGGTACCCTGGCTGAGATAGGCCAGGGGGCGGTCGGCCAGACTGTCTCCCTCCCGGACGGTCACCTCCAGGTTCCGGGTCAGGGAGACCTGGGTGTACTGACCGTCGGTCAGGCGGGAGAAGTATTCCCCGGCCAGCTGACTCAGCTGGGGAGACAGGCGGGACTGAAGCTGGGCGTCGGCCTCCTGAAGGGCCTCCAGAGCCACTTCCAGGGCAGCCAGGTCCTCTTCCATGGTGTTGTGTTCCTCCTGAAGCTGGTCCAGGCGGGCGTCCACCCACAGGGGGTCGCCCAGGGCAGAGAGCTGCCCCTGGACCCGTGCCATCTCCTGGCGGAGGGCCTGGAGGTCGGCCTCACAGGCCTGGGCCTGGGGGGAGAGGAGGGGCCCGCCCTGGAGACTCAGGGCATCCAGCAGCTGGCGGGCGTGATCCCGCTGGCGGTAGGCGTCATCCAGGCTTCGCTGACGAGCGGAATCCTGCTGATAGAAGGTGTCGATCTGCTCCTGGAGCTTCCGGATGGCCCGTTTGGCCCGCAGGTCGGAAAGTCCCTTCAGAAGAAGGAAGAAGATCACCAGCACCCACAGGCCGGCCACGATGGCGGCCAGGAAGAGGAAGGGGATCATGGGCACGCTCAGGGGCAGGTCCGGGAAGAGGGGTTCAATGTACCGGGGAATGGCGTAGAGCGCCGCAGAGACCAAAGTCAGCAGAACGGCCAGGAGGGTGAAGCCGGTCATGAGCCGTTTCCGGCTGCGGACGGTGGCCCGGATGTCCTCAGCCTCCTCCTGCCACTCCTCGGGGTCGTCGGTGAGGTGGTCCAGTTCTCCTTCCAGGGCCTGGATGCGGCTCTGGGCGGAATCCAGAGCGGCCTGGGCCTCTTCCTGCCGCTGGCGGGTCTGGTCTGCCCGGGCCTGGGCGGACTGGGAGCGGTCGGCCGCCCACTGGGCGGCCTCTGCCTCCAGCTGCTGGGCGTCCTGGGTGAGGCGGTCCAGCTCCTGGCGGAGGTCAAAGGTCTCACGCTGGGTGGCCTGGAGGTCGGCCATCTCCTCTTCCATCTGGGGAAGAAGGCCGGCTTTGTGGAAGCGGCGCTTTCTCTGCCAGGCCCGGAGGGTGCCGTCGGCCTCGGACCAGGAGGTGTCCTCCTGGCCGGAGGAGACCAGAGCGGCGATGCGCTTTTCCAACTCCTGGTCGTGGCTCACGGCCAGATTGGTCTGGCGGAGGTAGACCGAGCGGTCGAAGACCTCCCGGCTGATGCCGGTGAGGGTCTGGCCCAGGTTCTCCCCGGTGAGACCGGGGACGGGCTGGCCGGTGGCCTGGTATGTGGCGGAGAAGTCCCCCATGGGGATACCTCCGGCAGAGGTCCGGCGGATCTCTAAAATCTCTCCCTGGTGCTCACACAGGAGGAGGCCCTCCATGGGCTTGCCGTTCCAGGGGCGGTAGCGGTTCTTGTCGGCGGGAAGGCCCTTCCTGTCCCGCTGGCGGGTGTCCAGACCGTAGAGCATGGTGCGGAGAAAGGCGCACCAGGTGGACTTTCCTTTGCCGTTGGGCAGGGTGATGAGGGTGAGACCCGGGTCGAAGGTCAGGGTCTCGTTGTCCAGACAGCCAAAGGTGGCGGTGAGCTGCAGCAGTTTCATTTGGGTTCCTCCCTTCCTTCCAGGGCGGCCAGACCGAAGCGGACCGCCCGCTCCAGGAAGGGCCGTTCTTCGGGGGATGCCTCTGCGATCTTCCCGGCCATGGTCCGCAGGAAGAGACCGGTGAGGGTATCCTCCTCCTTTCGGGCCCACAGGGCCTGGGGGAGGAAGGTCTCGTCCTTGAGGGTCACGTGGTAGGCCTGGGGAGCGGCCAGGGCGGTGAGGGCGGCCAGATCCAGGTCCTCCTGCCGCTCACCGGTCAGGTAGATGCGCAGGATGTCCCGGGGGTCTGCCTGAGCCAGGTAGTTTCGGAGGGCCTGGTGGGGGGCCTGGCCGGTGATATCCAGGCGCTCTTCCCGGTACCGGCGGTGGGCCAGGGGGAGAAAGTCCAGCTCACACCGAAGCTCATCCACCCGACCCAGGTAAATGCCCTTTTCCCCGGCCTCGTCAAAGCCTCTGCCCTCGGGGCAGCCCGGCCAGGCGTAGTAAGTAGAGCCGGTCATGCGGACGCCGCTGGCGGTGTGGTGGTGGCCCAGGGCCAGGTAGTCCAGGCAGCAGCGGTAGATCTCCTCCTGGCTGATGGGGCCGTAGCGGCTGAAGGGGGTGGAGGTGTCCCCGTGGAAGCAGCCGAAGGTCACCAGACCCTCGTCCCTTGCCTGGAAGTCCAGGAGGGGGCTGTCCATCCGGTGGGGGGACAGGAAGGCGCTGCCGTAGACCACCGCCCCCAGGTGGGGGAGCTCCACCCGCTCCGGATAGGGAGAGGAGAAGATGTGGACATGGCTGGGCCAGGTGAGGCGGGCGTAGGGAGAGGACGCCGTGTAGGGGTCGTGGTTGCCCGGGGAGATGAAGACCTGGGCCTCCACCTCCTCCAGGGTGCTCTGGAGAAGCTCCAGGGTCTCGGGACGGACCCGCTGGCTGTCAAAGAGGTCGCCGGCCAGGAAGATGAGCTGGGCCTGGGTCTCTTTGGCGGTTTCGGCCAGACGGGTCAGGAGCTGGCGCTGCTCCTGCCGCCGTTCCGCTGCCTGATCGGGGGACAGGGCACGGAAGGGGGAGTCCAGATGGAAGTCTGCGCCATGGAGAAACGTGATCATAGAAACCTCCTTTCGGGGGTCATTCCGCCACGTCGCAGCGGGTCACGCTGACACAGCGGCGGGTGTCGGTGTCGATGGTAAAGAGGACGGCGTTGAGCTTGCCGGGGCCCTTGGCGGCCTCGTACTTCCGGGGGAGCTGCCCCAGGAACCGGGCGATGGAGTTCTCCGGCACCACCCCCAGAATGGACTGGGCAGGGCCGGTCATGCCCAGGTCGGTGATAAAGCCGGTGCCCTTGGGGAGGACCTGGCCGTCGGCGGTGGGCACATGGGTGTGGGTCCCCCACACGGCCTGGACCCGTCCGTCCAGATACCAGCCCATAGCCCCCTTCTCGCTGGTGGCCTCGGCGTGGAAGTCCACCAGGATCACATCGGCCTGGGCCAGTTGGTCCTTCAGGAGTTGGTCGGCCAGGGTGAAGGGGGAGGACAGGTGGCAGTCCAGCTCAAACCGGCCCATGAGGTTCAGGACCCCGATCCGCAGGCCCTGGGGGCCGTCGTAGAGGCCAAAACCCCGGCCGGGGAGGTTGGGGGCGTAGTTGGCGGGCCGGAGGATGTAGGGGTTGTCCTCCAGGTAGTCGGTGATCTGGAGCTTGCCCCAGGTGTGGTTGCCCAGGGTGATGACGTCGGCGCCGGCGTCGAAGATCTCCTCGGCGTGGCGGGGGAGCAGGCCGATGCCGGCGGCATTCTCCCCGTTGACCACGGTGAAGTGGACGTTGTGCTTCTTTTTCAGGGAACGCAGGTGGCGGTGGAGGCAGTCCAGCCCCACTTCGGAGGCCACGTCACCTACGGCAAGAACATTCAGTAACATAGGATATCCCTCCCGGGAATAGGATGTTTCTATTATATTCGATTTTGTAGGAGACGGAAAGGGAAACCCGAATCATTTACAAAAAATTTGAAAAAGAGTGTGCTGCAAAATGATTTGCAACACACTCAAAACATTTGGATCGTCCCACAGGGACACAACAACTGCCCAACGGGGCAATTTCACTCGGCCGAAGGCCGAATATCACACGCTGCAAGCGTATTTCACTGAGCCGGAGGCTCAATATCACAGGGGCTGTCGCAGATTGCAACAGCCCCTGTTTGTGCTCTTTTGGGTTTTACTTGGCGTATTCCACGATCTTGACTTCCCGCAGCAGATGCACTTTGATCTGGCCGGGGTACTCCAGCTCGTTTTCGATACGCTTTGCGATATCCCGGGCCAGCAGGATCATTTCGTCCTCGCTGACCACCTCGGGCTTGACGATGATGCGGACCTCGCGGCCGGCCTGGATGGCATAGGACTTATCCACACCACGGAAGGAGGAGGTGACTTCCTCCAGCTTTTCCAGTCTCTTGATGTAGTTTTCCAGGTTCTCGCGTCGGGCGCCGGGTCGGGCGGCGGAGATGGCATCGGCGGCCTGGACCAGGCAGGCGATGACGGTCTGGGGTTCTACGTCGTTGTGGTGGGCGTGGATGGCATGGACCACGTCCTTGCTCTCCTTGTACTTCCGGGCCAGCTCCACGCCGATGGTGACGTGGGAGCCTTCCACCTCGTGGTCCACAGCCTTGCCCAGGTCGTGGAGGAGACCGGCCCGCTTGGCGGTGGCCACGTCCTCGCCGATCTCGGCAGCCATGAGGCCGGCCAGCTGGGCCACCTCGATGGAGTGGTTGTAGACGTTCTGTCCGTAACTGGTGCGGTACTTCATGCGGCCGATGAGCTTGATGAGCTCGGGGTGCAGGCCCATGACGTTGGTCTCCAGCACAGCGCGCTCGCCTTCTGCCTTGATGGTGGCGTCCACCTCACGCTTGGCGATCTCCACCATTTCCTCAATGCGGGCGGGGTGGATGCGGCCGTCCAGAATGAGCTTCTCCAGAGCCAGCCGGGCAATTTCACGGCGGACGGGGTCAAAGCAGGAGACGGTGATGGCTTCGGGGGTATCGTCGATGATGAGATCGACGCCGGTGAGGGTCTCCAGGGTGCGGATGTTGCGGCCCTCACGGCCAATGATACGGCCCTTCATCTCATCGTTGGGCAGGGGCACCACGGAAACAGTGGCCTCGGCCACGTGGTCGGCGGCGCAGCGCTGGATGGCCAGGCCAACGATCTCCTTGGCCTTCATGTCGGCCTCTTCCTTGAAGCGGGCTTCGATCTCCTTGATCTTCATGGCCGCCTCGTGGGTGACTTCGGTTTCCAGCTTGGCGATCAGGTAGGCCTTGGCCTCCTCTGCGGTGTAGCCGGAAATTCGTTCCAGTGTCTCCATCTGTTCTGCCTGGAGCTTGGCCACCTTGGCTCTGGATTCCTCCAGGTTTGCCAGGCGGGCGTTGTAGGATTCCTCCTTACGCTCCACGTTCTCCAGCTTGCGTTCCAGAGTTTCCTCCTTCTGCTGGAGACGGCGTTCCTGCTCCTGCTGTTCGGAGCGTCGTTCTTTGACTTCGCGTTCAAAGTTGGTTCGTTCAGCAAGGATCTCTTCCTTGGCCTCGACCAGGGCTTCCCGCTTTTTGCTTTCAGCGCCTTTGATGGCCTCGTTGATGATCCGCTTGGCCTCCTCCTCAGCGCTTATGATTTCTTTTTCCGCAACCTTCTTGCGGTAGAGCACGCCCGAGGGGATACCTATCACAAGCGCGACCACGAATGCGATCACGCCGGTCAGGATATAGGGCAGCATAGTGTCGGGACACACCTCCATTTCTGTAAAATTTCGCATAAAATCGCGGGCACTTTACGCCGGGAAGACCCCAGGCGGTCCCGCAGAAAGCGGACAGGCGACCCCGGTGCCCTCCGCGAGTGAGGGCTGTCAACCTGTCTGCATATTTATACTGATTTTATTTTAATAGGCAATCGTCTGTCTGTCAAGAATATTCGTGTGGGGAAGCGAAAATCTTCCTGTCGGATACACAGGAAGGACCGGTCCGCCATAGGATGGGGAAAGGAAAAAGGAGGTATGTACCATGGAAGAGACCAGAGAGCTGGACCGAGAGGCTGTGATCCAGCGGGTGTGGAAGCGGGTGATGGAGGGCCGGGAGGAGTCCTCTCCTGTGGCCCTGACCCAGGAAGAGACTGAACCTCACGGCTCCCTTCAGACAGAGGAGGGGGAGATGGGGGTCCTGCCTGCCCCCACGCCCCGGACCAAAGGGGACTTCCCTGCCGGGGCGGCCTTTCTGGGGGAGGGCAGTTTGGAGATGGTTCCTCTTCTTCAGGAGATGATCCGCCATGAGCTGGGGGATCTGCGGGCCTACCAGGCTCTGGCACGGCGGACCGGGGGGGCCCAGGCCCGGGTCTTTCAGGCCATGGCCCAGGAGGAGAAGATTCACGCAAAAAGGCTGTCGGCAGCCTGTTTCCTCATTTCCGGGGTCCGATACTGGCCGGAGGTGGGCAAAGGGGTGCCCCCGACCTCGTACTTAGGGACCCTTCGCCAGCGGTTTGGGGAGGAGCAGGCCGGCATGGCGGCCTACCTGGCCGGGGCAGAGGCCACAGAGGACCCCTGCCTGCGGCAGCTCTTCCTGGAGATCGCCCGGGAGGAGTGGGAGCACGCCTGTAAGATTCGAACTATGGTCGAAAACGCTTAAACCCGTTTCACATTCCCGGAAATGTCCGTGAGCGCCCGGGCCACCTCCATCTCGGCCTTCCCGCACTGGGCCAGGTCCCCCAGGGAGAGCATCCCCACCAGCTTCCCCTCCCGGGCCACGGGCAGCCGCCGGACCTGGTGGAGGGACATGAGCTGGGCGGCCTGACGGATGTCATCCTCCGGCAGGAGGAAGGAGGGATTCCGGGTCATCACCGACCGGACGGGGATGTCTCTGGGGTCCTCCTCCGGGGCCACGCACCGGAGGACGATGTCCCGGTCGGTGACGATGCCCAGGAGCCGCCCGCCAGACCCGCAGACGGGGAGGGAGCCCACGTTGTGCCGGGAGAGGAGCCGGGCCGCCAGGGCTACCGACTCCCCCGGATCGATGGAGACCACATTACGGTTCATGACTTCGCTTACCTGCAAAAAAACACCTCGTTTCCTGTTTTTGCCTTAGTGTAAACAGGAAACGAGGCGACTATTCAGACTTTTGGGATGGGCACGCAAAAAAACTTTCATTTGGAAAGAAGGAGTACGGGGGAGTTATGCTGCCTGCCTGGTGGATGGCCCATCCCAAAATGAAGGTTTGCGGCCCGACTGCGCGCACCCTTTGGGCACACTGGCGGGCCGAGAAGAATTTTTCCCGACGCACATGTCGCCGGGAAAAATGATTTCACATGATTTCAGCATCTGCGGATGCTGAAACTCTGCGAGGCTTATTTCTCTTTCAGGCTCAAATTTCTCTTCAACGGGGCGATTCCCCGCCAGGCGAAGGCCTTGTGGGCGAACTCCTTCCGGAAGGCTTTGTTGCTGAGCCCCTCCAGGTCTTCTGCCGTCAAGGAGTGGGTCAGATCCTCCGTAAATTCAGGCAGTGTGGACAACTCTGCCGTTTTATTGTGGGGGCAGGCTCTCTGGCACAGGTCACACCCCCAGACGGTGGGGCTTTCTCGCACCAGTTTTTCCACATCCGGTGGAAGTTCTCCCTTCTGCTGGGTCCAGTCGGACAGGCACTTGGATACGTCGCAGCCCTGATCGGTCAGGGCCCCGGTGGGACAGGCCTTCTGGCAGGCCTTGCAGTTGTCCGGGCAGATGGTCCCCTTGCTGGGACCGGTGGAGGGCAAGGCCAGGTCGGTCAGAATGGTCCCCAGGAACACATAGGAGCCGTAAGGGGGGACCATCCGCAGGCCGTGGCCGCCTTTGTGGCCCACCCCGGCCAGCTCTGCCGCCGCCAGTTCGGGGATGGGGGAGTTGTCCGCCCCGGGCAGGAAGGTGCATCCGGGATGAAGCTCCCGCAGAGCCACGCAGACCTGTTCCAGCCGCCGGGTCAGGACCTGGTGGTAGTCCTCTCCCCGGCAGTAGAGGGAGAGGTTGCCGGGGGTGTCCCCGGCGTAGTAGGGGAAGGCGGCCACCAGCACCGTGGCCGCTCCGGGGCAGAGGGCCTCGATCTTGTCCCGAGCCCCCTGGTCCAGAAAAGACTGGAGGCCGCCCAGCTCGGCGGCGCCCCACGCCGCCGCACCGGCGGCCGTCCAGATGTGATTCATATTAGTCAGAGATTACTTTCTCTTTGCGTCGCGGGCTTCCATGGCGGCCAGCTCACGCTGTGCGTCACGCAGGGACAGGTTCACACGGCCCTTCTCGTCGATGTCGGTGACCTTGACCCAGACCATGTCGCCGATGTTGACCACGTCTTCCACCTTCTCCACGCGCTTTTCAGCCAGCTTGGAGATGTGGACCATGCCGTCCTTGCCGGGAGCCAGCTCAACGAAGGCGCCGAAGGTCAGGATGCGGACCACCTTGCCGTAGTACAGCATGCCCACCTCGGGAACGAAGACGATGGTGTCGATCATCTTCTTGGCGATGTCGCAGCAGGCTGCATCGGGGGATGCGATGTGGATGGTGCCGTCGTCCTCGATGTCGATCTGAGCGCCGGACTCGGCGGTGATCTTCTGGATGACGGAGCCGCCCTTGCCGATGACCTCACGGATCTTGTCGGGGTCGATCTTCATGGTGATCATCTTGGGAGCGTACTTGGAGACCTCTGCACGGGGCTCTGCGATGCAGGGCAGCATGATCTCGTCCAGGATAGCGTAGCGGGCATCCTTGGTGATCTCCAGAGCTTCCTTGATGATGGCGTGGGACAGACCGTCGTTCTTGATGTCCATCTGGATGGCGGTGATACCGGTCTTGGTACCTGCCACCTTGAAGTCCATCTCGCCGTGGAAGTCTTCCACGCCCTGGATGTCGATGAAGGTGGTGAAGGAGCCGTCGTCGTCCTGGATCAGGCCGCAGGAGATGCCGGCAACGGGAGCCTTGATGGGCACGCCAGCGTCCATCAGAGCCAGGGTGGAGCCGCAGATGGAGCCCTGAGAGGTGGAACCATTGGAGGAAACGACCTCAGAGACCACACGGATGGCGTAGGGGAACTCCTCCACGGAGGGGATGACGGGGTCCAGAGCACGCTCTGCCAGGGCGCCGTGGCCCTTTTCGCGGCGGTTGACGGAACGAGCGCCACGGGCTTCGCCCACGGAGTATGCGGGGAAGTTGTAGTGGTGCATATAGCGCTTCTCTTCCTCGGGCCAGATGGTATCCAGCTTCTGGCAGGCGGAGAGGGTGTTCAGGGTAGCGATGGACAGGACCTGGGTCTGACCACGGGTGAACAGGCCGGAGCCGTGGACACGGGGCAGAACGCCGACTTCAGCAGCCAGGGGACGGATCTCGTTCTTCTGGCGGCCGTCCACACGGTGGCCTTCCAGCAGCCATGCCTTGACGATCTTCTTCTGGAACTTGTAGGTGATCTCGTCCAGGTACTGGTCCATTTCGGGGAACTCTTCCAGGAAGAGCTCGTGCCAGCGGTCGATGAGCTTGTTCCAGCGCTCTTCACGGACGTTCTTGTCGTCGGTGTCCATGGCGGCCTTGGCCTCGTCCATGGTAGCTTCCACGATCTTGTTGAACAGGACCTCGTCGAAGTCGGCGTGGTCGTAGGTCATCTTTTCCTTGCCGATCTCAGAGACGATGCCGTTGATGAACTCCACCTGAGCCTTGATCTCCTCGTGGGCCTTCAGGATGGCGTCGTACATGATGTCGTCGGGCAGCTGGTCAGCGCCGGCTTCGATCATGACCACCTTGCCGGCGGTGGCGGCGACGGTCAGGTCCAGCTTGGAGACGTTCTTCTGCTCCTGGGTGGGGTTCATGACGATCTGGCCGTCCACGTAGCCAACCTCCAGGCAGCCGATGGGGCCGGCCCAGGGAATGTTGGAGACGGACAGGCAGGCGGAGACGCCCACCATGGCGGCTGCCTCGGGGGAGCACTCACGGTCCACGGACATGACGGTGCAGGTCACGACGACATCGTTGCGGAAGTCACCGGGGAACAGGGGGCGGATGGAACGGTCGATGACACGGGATGCCAGAACGGCGGGCAGGGAGGGCTGACCCTCACGGCGCATGAAGGAACCGGGGATGCGGCCCACTGCGTACAGCTTCTCCTCGAAGTCCACGGACAGGGGGAAGAAGTCCACGCCGTCACGGGGACGGGGAGCGGCGGTGACGGCCACCAGGACGGTGGTCTCGCCGTACTTGACCAGAGCGGAAGCGTTGGCCAGCTCTGCCACCTTGCCGAACTCCAGGGAGAAGGGACGGCCGGCGATCTCGGTCTTGTAGATGTGGTTGTTAAACTGCTTCTTGGTGATAATGGTTGCCATATGCGACTCCTTTCTATCAGTCAAATGGTCGTGGCGGAGAGATTGCCTGATTTAGCACTTGAAGGCATGTCCGACCTTCGGGCATACGTTCAAAGGCTAAAGTGGGCAGGGATCTCTCCGCGGGGGGTTGATTTTGAAAAAGGGGCGGTGCAGTTTCCTACACCGCCCCATTCAATTCTCAAGCTGCGTTAAGCCTTGAACAGAAATTACTTTCTGATACCCAGCTTAGCGATCAGGGTACGATAACGCTCGATGTCCTTCTTTGCCAGGTAGTCCAGCAGCTTACGGCGCTTACCGATCATCTTGTACAGGCCACGGCGGCTGTGGTTGTCGTGGATGTGGACCTTCAGGTGCTCGGTCAGCTCGTTGATGCGAGCGGTCAGAATAGCGATCTGAACTTCGGGAGAACCGGTGTCGGTCTCATGGGTGCGGTTAGCTTCGATAACTGCGGTCTTTTCGTCCTTACGAATCATGGGAGTGATCCACCTTTCAAAATATTTCCCTCTGACTGAGTGACGGGCGGGTGTGATCCTGTCAAACAGGCATTTGGACCCGGGACTAAGTCAAGGGCTCTCTGCGCTCTTTCACGCATACGCCACATAGTATACCACCGGGGAGACAAAAAGTAAAGGGTCATTTTTGCCAAAGGCCAGGGGTTTCAAGGGGGGCTGCTTGTGGGAGGGGGCGGTTTTCGTTGACAACCTTCCAGGGATTCTTTACAATGGAATACAATCGTAAGAAAGGGAGGTCTTCCCGTGAAAAAACTTCGTATCCTCCGGATGGTCCTGCATAAGACCCGGGCGGACCGGCTGGTCCTGAGCTTCCTGGCCTTTCTGCTGGTGACCGCCGCCGTTCTCTGGGCTGTGGAACCCAACATCCCCACCTATCGGGACGCCCTGTGGTACTGTTATGCGGTCATCTCCACGGCGGGCTTCGGCGACCTGGTGGCCGTGACCTTTGTGGGGCGGATCTGCTCCATCCTGGTGACCATCTACGCCATCTTCGTGGTGGGCATCGTCACCGGCGTGGTGGTGAGCTACTTCCAGCAGTCCGTCCAGGTCCAGTTTGAGGATTCCAAAATGGCTTTTCTGGACAAGCTGGAGCGCCTGCCGGAGTTGTCCAAAGAGGAGCTGGAAGAGATTGCCGCCAAGGCCCGAAAACTCCGCTGACGAGGTGCAGGAATGAAAGAAAAACTGATCAAGCGAGGGGTCTATCTCCTCTTCTGCGCCCTGTTGGGCGTGGCCATTGCCGCTGTGGTCTGGGTCTTCCTGCGGGTCATGGGCCTGGGCATCGACCTGCTGTGGCACACCATTCCCGAAAAGCTGAACTTCCCCCTGTATACCATCCTTCTGTGCCTGCTGGGGGGCCTGATCTTAGGCCTCTATAAAAACAGGGTGGGCAACTACCCCGATGAGCTGGATGTGGTCATGGGCAAGGTGAAGAAGGAGGGCTTCTATCCCTATGATAAGGTCCCCGCCATGCTTCTGTGCGCCCTGCTCCCCCTGCTCTTTGGTGCCAGCATCGGTCCCGAGGCCGGTCTCACCGGCGTCATTGTGGGCCTGTGCTACTGGGCCGGGGACAAGATGGCCTACACCCGGAAGGAGCTCCGGGGCCTGTCGGAGATCGGCATCTCCGCCGCCCTGGGCGTCATCTTTGGGTCCCCTCTCTTCGGTCTGGCGGCTCCCCTGGAGGAGCGGACCGACAGCCGGGAGGAGACGGTGGTCCCCAAGGCCCACAAGCTGGTGTCCAACGTGGTGGCCGTCCTGGCGGCCTTCGGTACCTTCTGGGTCCTGGGCCGCTTCTTCGGGGGCGGCTCGGGCCTTCCCCGGATCGATGCCCCCGACATTACCAACACCGAGCGGCTGTGGGGCATCCCCGTGGCCCTGGTGGGCGTGGTCTTTGGCTACCTGTATCTGGCCTTTGAGCACGGGACCCACCGGTTCTTTGCCCGTCTCCAGGAGAAGTATCCCATCCTGGTGAGCACCCTTCTGGGCGGACTCATCCTGGGTGTCATGGGTACGGTCCTGCCCCTGACCATGTTCTCCGGCGAGCACGAGATCCACACCCTCATGGAGACCTACCTGGACTTTGCCCCCTGGGTCCTCATCCTCACCGGCACAGCCAAGCTCCTGCTCACCAACGTGTGCATCCAGTCCGGCTGGCGGGGCGGTCACTTCTTCCCGGTGATCTTCTGCGGCATCAGCATCGGCTACGGCGTGGCCATGCTCTCCGGGCTGAACATCGCCTTCTGCCTGGGTGTGGTGACGGCCTCCCTGCTGGGTGTCATCATGCGAAAGCCCCTGGCGGTCACCCTGCTTCTGCTGCTGTGCTTCCCCGCCCGGGTCATTCCCTGGCTGTTCATCGGCGCTTATGTGGGCAGCCTGGTCCCCTTGGGCAAGCTGGCCCCCCAAAAACACTAATTTAGAAAGAGAGAACCCCTATGGCTCAAGTGAAAGGCCGAAAGCTGTCCAAAATATCCGCCAAACATTACGGGGAACTGGTCTTTCGCTCCCTCCTCTTCCTGGGCGCCCTCTTCGTCTATGTGACCGACCGGGTCCGGGACCCGGAGCAGCTCTTCGGGGATATCCGGGCCATCCATCCCCTCCTGTGGGTGGTGTGGCTGGTCCTCATGGTGGAGATGGTCCTGCGGTTCTTCCCCTCCTCCCTGGAGAGCATGGGCTGCCAGAAGCAGTTCGCCAGGAACTACCAGCCCCGGGGAGAGACCCCCGAGAGGGTGGACCTGAAGTCCTGGAAGTCCACCCTGGCCATCGTTCTGGCCTGGACCGCCCTGAACGGGGCCATCGGCGGGCTGTATTTCGCCGGAGTCATCGACGCAGGCATCCTCCTGCTCATCAGCCTGGCCTATTCCGTGTGCGACATGATCTGCATCCTCTTCTTCTGCCCCTTCCAGACCTGGTTCATGAAGAACAAGTGCTGCACCACCTGCCGCATTTATAACTGGGACTACGCCATGATGGCCACTCCTCTGGTCTTCGTCCCCACCTGGTATACCTGGAGCCTGTTGGCCTGCGCCCTGGCCCTTCTCATTCGGTGGGAGATCACCGTCCGGCGGCATCCCGAATGGTTTTCCGAACAAACCAACTGCGCCCTGGACTGCCGCCAGTGTGAGGAAAAGCTCTGCCACCATAAGAAGCAGCTCCGCCGGTTTTTGAAGGATAACCATCAGAGATTCAAGCGATAAAACGAGCCCCGTTTGCCGATGGCAAACGGGGTTGTTTTTACGATATGGGAGGTTCCGGGTCAGAGAGGAGGAAGGTAAAGGTACGGGAGGATTCGTCCCAGGAACAGTTCCAGTTCCAAATGTTTTGGGGTTCTCCCAACGAGAAGTCATACACGGGGATCATGAGCTCCCCGTACAGCATACGGGGCGGGACAGGGAAGGTGTAGGAGCCGCCCTCATAGAGGAAAGCGGTATTTCCGGCCTGGTATCGATCCTCGTCGAAACCAAAGGGGTCGTATTCTATGGTCTGTTCCAGGGGGAACCAGGCTGCACGCAACCCCTGCTCTGAAAAGATGTTGGGACCTCCGGCGGCGCAGCGGAGGTGAGCCTGGGTGGTGCGGATGTCCAGGATGTTGGCGTAGAGAATGTCCCCTACCTGCTGCAGTTGGATACCATCTGTGACAGTCTCTGCGTAACGGGTACGATCCTCGGCGTAGCGGATCTTAACTTTGATGTTGGGGTCCAGCCCCTCTTCCATGTAGTCCAGCACCCGGGAGACCATGACCACGGCCTCTGCCCGGGTGGCCGGGGCTTTGGGGGAGAAGGAGCCGTCGGGATAGCCCGTCAGCACCCCGGTCTTTGTGGCTTCCTGAATGTATCCCCGGACCCACCCCTGGAAGGTGTCCTGGTCGGTGAAGGGGAGGTCGTCCCCGTCGGCGTGGGTGGCAGGATAGACCAGGCCCAGGGCCCGGACGGTCAGGACGGCGATCTCATAGCGGGAGATGGCCTGGTCCGGGTGGAAGGCATACTCGGTGTAGTCTGCAGGGACCAGGATGCCGGAGTAGACGGCGGTGTCCTTCCACCCCTGGGTGGTGAACCAGTGGCCTATGGGAAGGACCAGGATGGGGGAGTAGCGGGCCATTTCGTTCCGCACAGGCTCCCGGTAACAGGCATGGTCCTTCATCCATCGGACGGGTTCGCCTGCAGAGGTTCCGTTGTCGGGATACAAGCGGATGGCGGCCAGGAGCATCTTGGTGAACTCCGCCCGGGTGATGGTCCCCTGAGGGTGAAAGGTCCCGTCGGGGTAGCCGTTTACCCAGCGCTCTTTCATGGCGGTTTCGATCTCGGCCTGGGCCCAGTGGCCCTCCAGGTCGGAGATCTGCCCCGGTGCGGCCAGGGCAGGGACAGAAGCGGTGCACAGCAGCAGGGCGGTGAGCAGAAGGGAAATCAGTTTTCGTTTCATGGGGGGACTCCTTTCAAAGGATCAAGGGCATGGGATCAGCCGGGCAGGGCTGTCCGGTCCAGGGTGACCTGCCGGGTGGACAAGTCCACGGAAACGTGGTAGAGGCCCTTTTCGTGGGTGACCACCGGGGTGCCGGAGGTGTTGTCCACAGAGTCCTGGGTGAGACGGACCTCACAAAGGAAGGTGCCGCCGTCCTGGCTGAACCGGGGGTTTTCCAACAGAAGATCGGGGGTCAGCATGCCGAACCGGAGGCACAGCCCCAGATCCAGGGCCTGCAGACCGCCATCGGGGTAGAGAAGGTACAGCCGGGAGGTGGCCTGAATGGTGCCGCTCCAGTCCATCCGAATCAGGGTGGCCTGGGGGCCGTCCAGTTCCAGGACCTTGCGGAACCCTGCATGGTTTTGGTCTGCCTGGTCTTCCAGGTTCTGAAGGTAGGCCTTGGTTTCTTCCAGAGAGAACAGGGGGCTTACGTTGTGGGCTCCCATGGGGGCTTTCTGGTGGAGCCGCAGGGAGAGGACAGCGCATTCCTGAACCGTCAGGCTGCTGGCCGGGGAAAAGGTGTTCCCGCCGGTGCCCTGCATCACCTTCCACTGGGACAGGAGGGCAACGCTTTCTGCCGCCCAGGGGGCGATGGAAGCTTCGTCCTGATACGTAGCGGCTGGGATGGAATCGGGCGGGACGAATCCCAGGCTCTCCTGGGCCCGGACCAGCATCACGGCGGCTTCCTGGCGGGTCAGGGGTCCATCCGGGTCGAAGATGCCTGGGGCTTTGCCCTGGACCAGCCCCAGGTGGAAGGCAGCGGTGCAGGCGGCATCGGCGTCGGCAAAGGCCTGGACCAGCAGGCCGTCGGCGTCATAGTCTCCCCGGTGGAAGTTCACCAGGTCCACCAGGGTGTCGGGGTCGGTGTTCCACTGGGCCGCCAGATAGGACAGCAGCATCCGGCAGAACTCCCCTCGGG
>JAFSFC010000046.1 GCA_017435425.1 Ruminiclostridium sp.
GGAGGGCTTGGTAATTTTGTTCACTACTACGGCGTTGGTATTGGTAACCTTCTGCTTGGCCGTGTAGGTAGAATCCGTAGGCAGGGTAAACTTCACGTTGGGAGCCGTCGGTGTCGTGGTCTTCCCGGTGGCATACTTGTCGTAGTAGGTCTGGCCATAACCGGCACGCTTTTCCTTCACGGCATCGCTCTGATCCGCCGGGCGCTCAAACCGCACCAGGAATGCATCGGAGGCCGTCTGGATGGAGTCGGCGGTTTTCAGGGTGGTGATCAGGCCGGAGTAGCCGGAGGAAAGTTCCTTCCACAGAAAGTCCAGCTGCATCTCCAGGTTGCCGATGGAGGCGTTGCGGTCCTGGGCAAACTTCAGCAGGTTTTTCTTACGGCTGGAATAGGTCCACTGGGCGATGCCGTAACCAGCGGAATCCGATGCGAATTCGGTGTAGGAACCGTCGTCCACCGCATCGGTGTAAGTGGTGTCCGTGTAGCCCAGCTTCTTTTCATAGCTATTCTGGAGGTTAATGGCCTTCAGAGAGCTTTCAGCCTTCAGGTTGCCCATGACGCCGGCCACACCGTACTCGTTGCCCAGCTTGGCATAGAAGTAGTTCCATATCTTCTGGGCCTCAATGGTGGTGGTCTTGGGGGCCGTGATGGCCGCCTGAGCCGCAGGCACCATCAGAGAAAAGACCACAGCCAATGTCAGCAGGACAGATATCATGCGCTGTTTCATTCTGCATCCTTCCTTTCCGGAAATCTTCATGAGAATTTGCCCAAATTATACCATATTGAACAATTTCCCGCAACACATGTATAGACTGCTTTATGCAAAAAAGAAGACGCCGAAGCGTCTTCTTTTCTGAACTCAGTAGCGGATCAGGACCGTGCGGGTATCGCCATCCCACTCCACAGTGCCGTCAAAGAACTCCACCACAGCCCGGATGGGGAGCATGGTGCGGTTGTTGATGATGACAGGGGCCGTATCCATGCGGTAATAGGTACCGGTTCCGTCCATGCAGAGGGTGTTGTCGATCTGCAGGTACAGGGTCTTGCCATCCAGATTCAGGCTTACGATACGGGTGGTGTTGTCCCAGCCCACGGTACCGCCCATGGCCTCGAAGACGGCTCGCACGGGCAGCAGAGTCCGGCTGTCCCGGATAACAGGCACGGTGCCCTGGGCATCGATGCTGCCGGGCCGGCCGTTGATGTACATAGTGGGGTTATTGATCTGGAGAATGATGTTGCCGCCCTCCTCAGGGATCTCCTCAAACCGGGCATACAGAGTCTGGCTGCCGGTGAGGTTCACTTTGGTGGAGGAAGTGACCTTAGTACCACCGGAGGAGGAGGTGTACCAACCCAGGAACTCATAGCCATCCATCTTGGGGCTGGGCAGGGTGCCATAGGTGGAACCGTTGGTCACAGTGAGGGTCTTATAAACATAGCCGTTCATGTACAGGTAAACGGTATACTGCTGAGGAGTCTCCGCTGCATACTGGGCATACAGGGTCCGGGGAGATGCCTCGGTAATCCTGGTGCCGCTATATTTGGTACCACCAGTGGGAGAGGAGTACCAGCCCAGGAAGGTGTAGCCGTCCTTCACCATGTAGTCACTTGCGTAGATGTCACCGATAGCAGATGTCTGGGTCATGGTCAGGTTCCCATCGGTGTAGTAGTAGATGGTGACCTCCTGGGGCTCTGCCACGGGGTTCTGGGTGTAGCGGGGGTACAGGTAAACATCTCCACTGCCATTGAACACAGTGGAAGATGTGATCTTGGTGCCGCCGGTCTTGGCGGTATAGTAGCCGTCAAAGGTGTAGCCCTCTTTTTCATCTGCTTCCGGCAATGTGCCATAGGCTTTCCCCTGGGTGACAGGTTGGATCGTGACCGAGTTTCCATGCTCATTACAGTAGAAATGAGCAGTATAGACCTTGGGCGCAGCGGAAAACTTGAGAACTACCGTGCTTTTTTCCGTCTTCAATGTGCCGGAAAGAGAACCTGCATTGACCCCCTGATAAGTGGAGCCATCAACCGTCCGGATGTCCTTAATCTCGTATGAAGTTCCAGAAGGATATTTGCCATAGAAATCGGAAACATCATTGCTGATAAGTCTTCCGTTGATATACACATCGACCGTACCATAACCAGTAATGTTATCTGCCGCTTTCCCATCCAGGTAACCATTTAGATCCAGAAACACTTCGGAAGGCTGTGCAGTAGACTTGGAAAAGGCCAGGCGCACAGCAGAAGTGCTGCTTCCAATGGTACCGGAGGCAGACCCAGACCGAATCCCATCATAGCTGTATCCGCCAGCGACCCGGACATCCTTAATCTCATACTTGGTGCCTACCGGCCACTTAATGTAGTAGTCAGAGCAGTCATTGGCCACCTTGAACCCGTTGATGTAGACGTCCACAGTGCCGGCACCGGAGATATTGCCAGTATCCTTGCCGTCCAGATAGCCATTGACATCCAGATACTGCATGGATTTTACAGCGGCCCCTTTGGTAATATACTTGCCATAGGCCCAGCCCTGAATGCCATTGTATTCCACCCACCACCAGTTTCCGGAGGTCTTATTGGTATATACCACACAAGTGGCGCCTTCAGGAATGCGTCCGATCTCCTTGGAGCTCTGAGGAGAGGGCGCAGCCTTATCATTGATCGCCAGGTTCCCGTCCGTATCGTGAACCTTGCCAGTGTAGAGAACAGTGGATACTGTACCGCTGCCGCTGTTGGTGATCCCAGGGATCCGAATGACGCCCTTCAGCTCAGCAGAGACGATGCTGGCCTTGGTATAGACCACGTTCTGGTACTTGCCGCCGGTCTCATGGATGATCATGTGATTCCCGTTGCTGATGCCGGCATAGATGGCCACATGGCCGTCATACCAGATGATATCACCCTTCTGGGCTACGTTCAGGTTGGTGCCCAGATTGGTGCCGCAGTTGCGCAGCTTGGTGCGGTTGGCCCAGAAATTGAAGCCAAACTTTTCATAGATCCGGCAGATGAAGCCGGAGCAGTCTGCGCCCGGGTTTGCACCATCGATTTTTTCGCCGCCCCAGACATAGGGAACCTTGCCCAGGTACTGCATGGCGCAGTCTACGATCTGCTGCCCAGTGGCAGAACCTGCCGCCTCGGCCTTCGTGACCGGCAGGAAGGTCATGACCATGACCAGGGTCAGTGCCAGAGACAGGATACGTTTTTTCATGACGCTCTCTCCTTTACATATATAGGATCTGCTGGGCAAATCCCTGTATTGACATAGTTTGATTATACAAAAAAGAAGCCCTGATATCAAGACAAAAAGCCCCGCAAAGCAGCGAGAACAAACTTACCCCTTCCCCCGTGTTTTAAAGCTTTAAATTATTTCCAGTTTTCTGACACCGTCACTTGACATTTTATCACTTTCGTTATTTTGACCACAAAATTCCCCTTGCGAAACGCAAAAATCCGTGATATAATACAACCAAAGAAGGGAGTTTCCACTTTCAAATTCGTTGAAAGGGCCCCTTCTGACCTTCAAATGAAACTTTACTAGGAAAGGAGTCATCATTATGAAGATCCAATACAAGAGCCATGTTACCGTGCCCGCTCGTGTTTACTCCCACGCAGAGCAGCGTGTCAATGAGTTAGAGCACCTCTTTAACGGCACCCCCGAAGCAAACGTTGTCTTTGCAGCCAAGAATGGCATCCACTATGTGGAACTCACCATCTTTGTCGGCTCCACCGTCTTCCGTACCACGGAAAAGACCTCCGACATGATGATCTCCATCGATGCAGCCGCATCTGCTATCCGCAAGCAGGTCCGTCTGCACAAGGACAAGCTGAAAGAGACCGTCGTCAACCCCGCAGCTTTCGAGAGCGATGAGGACGAATTCATCCTGATCCCCGAAGTGGACGACTTCAATGCCCCCGCCTTCAAGGTGGTCCGTTCCAAGCAGTTCCCCTTCAACCCCATGCGGGTGGAGGAGGCCATTCTGCAGATGAACCTGATCGGCCACGCATTCTTCGCCTTCCGCAATGCAGACCGCGACAACGCATACTCCGTGGTCTATCGCCGCAACGACGGCCAGTATGGTATCCTGACTGATACCTATAAGTAAAAAACCTACTCCTTTTCCTAGATCATACGCCATAAACCCACGACAAAGGCTGGCAAGCATCCGCTTGCCAGCCTTTTTTCTTTAATAGTACATATAGTGATTGGCCTGTTTCCTCAGCTCTGCCCGGAAGTCTGGGTGGGCCACAGCGATGAGATTCTCCACCCGCTGCTTCACCGTCCGCTGGCGAAGTTTGGCCACACCGTACTCGGTGACCACCATATCCGTGATGTTCCGGGAGACCGACACGATAGCCCCCGGGTCCAGAATGGGCACGATCCGGGAGAGGGTCCCCTTTTTGGTGGTGGAACTCTGGGCCAGGATGGCCTTGCCCCCCTTGGAGTGGAAGGCCCCCTAGGCAAAATCCGAGGCTCCGCCGGTGCCCGAGTGCTGTTTTGGCCCGATGGACTCGGAGCATACCTGACCGGTCAGGTCCACCTGGAGGCAGGCGTTTACCGACACCACGTTGTCATTCTTTGCGATCACAAAGGGGTCGTTGGTGTACCGGCTGCGCTTCAGGCTGATCCGGGGATGCTGGTCCACAAAGTCATAGAGGTAATTGTCCCCAGAGATAAAGGTCCCCACGGTGATGCCCTTGTCGATGGTCTTGCGCCGGTTGGTCACCGCCCCGCAGGCCATCAGGTGGGCCATGGAGGTGCCGATCTGCTCCGTATGGATACCCAGATCCCGCTTATCCAGCAGGTCCAGGCCAATGGCATTGGGAATGCCGCCAAAGCCCAGCTGGATACAGTCGCCATCCTGGACCATGTCGGCCACCAGACCGGCAATGGTCTTTTCCACTTCCCCGATGGGTGGGTCAGAGAGCTCATAGATGGGCTCATCCACCTCGTAGATCACATCGGCCATAGAAACCGGAATGGCGCACTCGCCCCCCACCACGGGGGCCCGCTCATTGACCTCGAAGATGATCTTGTCCGCTCGATAGAGGTTTTCCAGGGTCATGATGAGATCACAGCTCAGGTGGACGTAGCCATGGCGATCCATCCGGGAGACCTGACCCACGAACACATTGGGCTTCCGGCACTGCTGGAGCTCCTGGCCGTAGTTGTGCTGGTTCACCGGGAAATAGGCGTACAGACCACTCCCCCGGCTCCCCACCGACCATTTATCAAAGAAGAACGTGTTGATGCAGAATTTTCCCGCCAGAGCCGGGTCACTGGCAGCCGGGTATTCATACCGGCTGATGGTGTTCCAGCACCGGACACCCTGTTCCAGCCTGGGTGCAATGGTATGGAGCTGAGACAGAAAGGCCTTGGGCTCACTGCCATGGGTGGACCAGGCCAGCACATCTCCATCGACGATCAGGTCCAGGGCGTCCTGGATGGTCCCCAACCGTGCATGGTACAGGGCCTCATGGGACTGCCCCCGGTAGGCCCCCTCCATATAGTTGTGATACCACTTGTTCATGACAGTCCCTCCTTTCACTCTGCGATGCGCTCGATGACCTTCATGTAATGCTGGCAGGTAAGGACCACCTCGTCCCGCTGGTTGGTCATAACGCACTCGCCGGTGGTCTTTTTCTTTTCCTCGTTGACCTCGGTGATCCAGTACCTGGCGGTGATGGTGTCGCCCAGTTTGACAGGCTTCAGGAAACGAACCTTGTCATAGCCCATGGCCACGATGTCGTGACCACTGTCCACCCCAGCCATGCCGCTGACGGTGGAGCACAGGCTGAAGGTCAGACAGCCGTGGACCAACCGGGTGCCATAGGGCATCTTCTTGCAGTACTCCTCATTCACGTGGGCCGGAAAGAGGTCCCCAATGATGCCGGCAAACTGGTAGACGTCGCACTCTCCAAAGGTCTTGGTAATGGTATATTCCTTTCCGATATGAAAATGTAGATTTCCCATAATGTCCTCCTTTACGCCTTGCGTTTCATCTTCTACGATGGTATAATATCATCAGCAATCAGGAAATACATCGAATTATTTCCCAATCTTATGGTATTATTTCACAATCTTTTAACAGGAGGCGCCCATGCAGGTCACCCACATCCAGACCGACCACACCCTCATGGCCGTGGAGCTGCGCAGCACCGCAGAGTATCCCATCCGGTTCTACCTGGACATCATGGACGAGTTTGAGCAGGCCTGCATCCAGTGGCACTGGCATCCGGAACTGGAGTTCAACGTCATCACCCGGGGGACCATCGAGTACTACGTGGAAAATGAGCACTTTACCCTCTCCGCCGGCCAGGGCATCCTGAAGAACGCCAACGTCCTGCACATGGCGGAGCCCGCCAAGAACACCCCGGACGCAGAGATGTTCTCCATCATCATGGATGCAGAGTTCATCGCACCGCCCAGAAGTATCATCTATCAGAAATATGTAGCCCCCCTCATCGGCAGTCAAGGTCTCCGCTGCCTGCCTCTCTGGGGGAACGCCCCCTGGCAGCAGGACATTCTCGCCGACCTGCAGTCGGCCTACGACCTGCACCACCAGGAGGAGGGCCCCCACGAGCTCCACATCCACCGGCTCATGTGCCGGGTGTGGCAGACCATCACCGAGCACGCCGGGGAGATCCCCCACCACGATCTGACCTCTTCCGAACTCACCAACCAGATCCGCATCAAGCAGATGATCACTTTCATCCAGGACAATTACCAGGAAAAGATCACCCTGGACCAGATTGCCGGGGTGTCCAACATCAGCCGGAACACCTGCCTGTCCTGCTTCCGGACCACTCTGGGGCTCTCCCCCACAGAATACCTTACCAACCATCGGCTGGAACAAGCCCTCCATCTGCTCCTGACCAGCAGCTTGACCGTTGGAGAGATCGCTGAAGCCTGCGGCTTCGGGGATGCCAGCTACTTCGGAAAGGCCTTTCGGAAAAAGACCGGCCTGACCCCCACCCAGTACCGAGACCGAAAAATCCAAAAAGAGACCCACGAACCATAAAGGAGGAACCACTATGCTCAACACCGACATCCGCCGGGTGGTTGTGGCCGGCGCCGGCACCATGGGCGTCACCCTCACCCGCCTCTTCGCCCAGAGCGGCTACGACGTCACCCTCTGGAACCGCCGCCAGGTGAGCCTGGACAAGGCCAAGGACCGCATCGAAGGGGACCTGGCCGTCCTGGCAGACCAGGGCCGCCTGACCGAGACCCCCGACACCGTCATCGGCCGCATCACCTACACCACCGACTACGGCTGCTATGAGACCGCTGACTTCATGGTGGAAAACATCGCCGAGGACCTGGCCGTCAAGCAGGAATTTTTCCGCAAGATCTGCACCCTGGTGCCGGAGAACATCGTCCTGGCCACCAACACCTCCGGCCTGCGGGTGAGCGACATCGCCCAGGCCGTCACCAAGCCGGAGCGTCTCTGCGGCATGCACTGGTGGAATCCCCCGGATCTGATCCCCCTGGTGGAGGTCACCAAGGGTGACCTGACCGGAGACGAGGCCGCCCAGATCGTCTACGACATGGCGGTCTCCCTGGAGAAGAAGCCGGTCATCGTGAAGAAAGACATCCTGGGCATCATCGGCAACCGCCTCCAGTATGCCGTCCTGCGTGAGGCCCTGCACATCATCGAGCTGGGGGCCGCCGGCCCTGAGGAGGTAGACGCCACCATGAAGTACGGCCCCGGCTTCCGCTACTCCGTCCTGGGTCCCCTGGAGACTGTAGACCTGGGCGGTCTGGATATCTTCCGGGCGGTGTCCAACTATCTCTTCGCCGACCTGGGTGCCGAGACCCGCAGCCCCGTCCTGAACGACCTGGCAGACCAGGGCCGCCACGGGGTCAAGACCGGCGCAGGCTTCTACGAGTACGGCCCGGAAGAGGGCCTGGAGAAGATCCGCTGGCGCAATGACCTCTTCCAGCGGCAGTGGGACCTGCTGAAGGAGAATCCCTTTAAGAAGTAACAAAAGAGCCACGTCTGTTTAAAGAACAGACGTGGCTCTTTTACTGTCTTGCTATAAGTACCCCTCATCCGCCCACTGCGCGGGCACCTTCTCCCCTGGGAGAAGGCTTAACTTCTCAGGCAGCGGCAAGGCTTCTCCCTGGGGATGAGCGCCCGCAGGCGCCATGCGAGAGCGCAGCCGCACGAAGTGCGGCTCTTAGCGCGGAGAAGAAGCTGTCTGCGAAGCAGCCTGATGAGGGGGCCGTTCACTTCAAATCTTTCCCGGTCAGGTACTTCCCCATAGGCTTCCACAGCAGGCCAAAGATCACCAGGCACAGGGCGATATCGATGAACATATAGAAGCCGTTGTACAGGAAGGAGTACATCCAGGGGGTGGTCATGGTCATGCCGAAGAACTCCTCCGGCATATACTGAGCCCAGATGGTGGCACCCACCACATAGTGGACCAGGAACCGGGCCAGGCCGCCCACCAGGGTGCCTGCAAAGATCCCCTTCTCCATCCCCCGGCAGATACCGGCCAGACCCAGAGCCGTAAAGGCCACCAGAAAGTCGCCCAGGATGGACTGCCAGCCGATGGCCACGCCCCCCTCGAAGATCATCTGGAGGGTGCCGAAGGCCAGGCCCTCCACCAGGCCCCACTTGACCCCCCAGCGGACGGCAAAGAGCAGAATGGGGGCCATGGCCAGGTCGATAGAGCCGCCCCAGGGCATCTTCCACAGAGGGAGCAAGCTCAGGATCTGGGCCATGGCAATGAGCAGGGCCCCCTCACTGAGCATTCGTATCTTGTTGTTTCCCATGAGGTTCCTCCTTTATTCTTGAGGAAACTGCGCCAAAAAATAAAGAACCCTCTCAGGCCGGTCTGTCCGTCCTGCGAGGGAAACTCACTTGCGCAATTCCTACGCCGGCATTATCCGGATCAGGTTCCTGGGTCAGGGCGGCCATACGCCCAATCTCAGCCAGCTTACACCAGCACCCCATTATCACAGCCCAAAACGGGCCTTTCTTGCCTCATTATAGGCCCCGTCCTCCGCCTTGTCAAGCACCCTCTTTCCACATTTTTCGTCGAAATAGCCCAAAAGGCTTTTTTGTTCACAAAAATGCTTGTAATTTTTTCTTAATGCCGGTATAATATTTTCTAATAGAGAGCAACGACCCATTTATCTCTGCAGCCCTGCAAAGGTATGGACCTCGGAAGGAGAGCCCGGACCCCGCCTTTTCCAGGCTGCAATGAAAAGGAGCGATTATTGATAATGGCAAAATACGTTTACCAGTTTTCCGAAGGCAACCGCGACATGCGGAACCTGCTGGGCGGCAAGGGCGCAAACCTGGCCGAGATGACTCTGGCCGGCATGCCCGTTCCCCAGGGCTTCACCGTCACCACCGAAGCCTGCACCCGTTACTACGACGATGGCCGCACCATCGCACCCGAGATCCAGGAAGAGATCCTGAAGAACCTGGAGTGGCTGGAAGGCCACACCGGCAAGAAGTTCGGCGATCCCTCCAACCCCCTGCTGGTCTCCGTCCGTTCCGGCGCCCGTGCTTCCATGCCCGGCATGATGGACACCATCCTGAACCTGGGCCTGAACGACACCGTCGTTGAGGGCTTTGCAGAATTCACCGGCAACCCCCGTTTCGCTTACGACTCCTACCGCCGCTTCATCCAGATGTTCTCCGACGTCGTCATGGAACTGTCCAAGAAGCGCTTCGAAGAGATCATCGACGATCTGAAGGAAAAGAAGGGCGTCAAGCTGGACGTGGACCTGGACACCGAAGACATGAAGGAGCTGGTGGTCAAGTTCAAGGCCTTCTACAAGCAGGAGAAGGGTGTTGACTTCCCCCAGGATCCCAAGGAGCAGCTGATGGAAGCAGTTCGCGCTGTGTTCCGTTCCTGGGACAACCCCCGTGCTAACGTTTACCGCCGCATGAACGAGATCCCCTACAGCTGGGGCACCGCCGTTAACGTCCAGTCCATGGTCTTCGGCAACTCCGGCAACAACTCCGGCACCGGCGTTGCATTCACCCGCAACCCTGCTACCGGCGAGAAGGCTCTGTTCGGCGAGTACCTGATCAACGCTCAGGGCGAAGACGTGGTCGCCGGCGTCCGCACTCCCTCCCCCATCTCCGAGCTGGAGAAGGAGATGCCCGAAGTCTACGCTGAGTTCGTGGCCATCACAAACCGCCTGGAGAAGCACTACAAGGACATGCAGGACATGGAGTTCACCATCGAGAACGGTAAGCTGTTCATGCTGCAGACCCGTAACGGCAAGCGTACCGCTGCTGCTGCTCTGAAGATTGCTGTCGACCTGGTTGACGAAGGCGAGATCACCGAGGAAGAGGCAGTTCTGCGCGTGGAGCCCAACCAGCTGGACGCTCTGCTGCACCCCACCTTCGATGCTGACGCTCTGGCTGAGGCATCCGTCATCGGCAAGGGCCTGGCCGCTTCCCCCGGCGCCGCTGCAGGCCGTGTGGTCTTCACCGCTGAGGACGCTAAGGCTTGGGCTGAGAAGGGCGAGAAGGTCGTTCTGGTCCGTCTGGAGACCTCTCCCGAAGACATCGAAGGCATGCAGGTGGCACAGGGCATCCTGACCGTCCGCGGCGGCATGACCTCCCACGCAGCCGTCGTTGCCCGCGGCATGGGCACCTGCTGCGTCTCCGGCTGCGGCGAGATCACCGTGGACTACGCTGCCAAGCAGTTCACCCTGGGCGGCGCTGTCTACAAGGAGGGCGACTGGATCTCCCTGAACGGTTCCACCGGTGAGATCTTTGCCGGCGCTGTTGCCACCATTCCCGCAAACCCCAACTCCGGCGACTTCGGCCGTCTGATGGGCTGGGCTGATAAGTTCCGCCGCATGCAGGTCTGGACCAACGCTGATAACCCCCGTGACGCTGCCCAGGCTCGTGCCTTCGGTGCCCAGGGCATCGGCCTGTGCCGTACCGAGCACATGTTCTTTGAGGGCGACCGCATCAAGGCCATCCGCGAGATGATCGTTTCCGAGGACGTTGAGTCCCGTAAGAAGGCTCTGGCTAAGCTGCTGCCCTATCAGCAGGGCGACTTCGAGGGCATCTACGAAGCTATGGAAGGCTGCCCCGTCACCATCCGTTACCTGGATCCCCCCCTGCACGAGTTCGTTCCCACTGAGGACGCCGACATTGCCGCTCTCGCTGAGA
>JAFSFC010000009.1 GCA_017435425.1 Ruminiclostridium sp.
AGAGAAGGAACCCCGGCTGGAGATCTTTGACCAGTACGGTCAACAGGGCATCCAGATCACCCAGAGCACCATGGACCTGAGTTCTCTGATCATCTGGGAGAATACGGACTTTTCCTATGAGGTGGAAGCCGCAGAGGAGATATATCAGGAGGTCCCTGCGGAGCATCACGAATAACGTAACAGCCCCTGACCGATGGGTCAGGGGCTTTTGTCATCTCAATAAGGTATGGTAATACTCAGGGAGCACCGGTCGTCGTTGCGGGTATACCACACGCTGGCCCACAGGTCCAGGCCCGCCCCGGTGGAGCGGTCTGCCGCCTCCAGCAGGGTGTGGACCTCCCCACGGGAGAAGAGGGCGGAAACTGCCTGGTCATAGCAGCCCGGAGCAAAGCGCAGGGAGACCTTGGGCTCTCCCCGGCCGATGGCCCCCTCCAGGGCCCGGATGATGCCGTCGGGGTCGTAGGTCTCAAAATACAGCCCCTGGTGGCGGTAGTAGTTCAGGCCCTCGTCGGTGCAGTCCGGCAGGGTCACGGTGTCATCGGGGGTGTGGGTGAGCAGAAGCTCCTGGGTGGTCAGGCCGAAGTAGTCATAGCTGGGGCCGCCGGCCGGGTCGGTCCCCTCGTAGACCGGGTCTCCCCAGGTCACGTCCATCCAGGTGGGGACGCCGTCGATCCACACCAGGTTCCAGGCGTGGGTCTCGCCCCCGGCCTGGCCGGTGATGTAGGCACAGTCGATCCCCAGGCCGCTGAGCAGATACTGGGCGGTCTTGGCGTAGCACCCGCACAGCCCCTTGCCCTCCACCATGATGTTCACGATGGAGTTGTCCTCCACGGTCTGGTAGTCGGCGTGGTCGATGAGGTACTCATACACATACAGGGCGGTGGTCCACTGGTCGGCCCCGTCGGGAAGGCCTGCCTGGAAGTCCATGAGCCAGGCGTCCAGCTGGGCCCGGACGGCCCCCCGCTCATCGGGCATCACGGCGTAGTCCGGCACGTAGGCGGCCTCCATGGCCTTGTCCCCTATGTAGGTGGTCTCGATCTGACCGGTGCCCGAGAACCAGAAGAGCTCCGGGTAGTCCCGGTCCACCGCCCGGATGGCGGTCTCGATCATGGCCGAATCCGGGTAGAGGCCCTCGATGCGGCCGGCCTGGTCCTGAAGACCCGTCAGGAGCTGGTCATAGAGGTACTGCTCCTGAGGGGTCAGCTGGGACTTGGTATACCGGAAGCTGTCGTCGGGGGAGACATAGTCCTCCGGAGGGGGTTCCACCCCGTCGCAGGCTGTGAGAAGCAGCATCAGCAGCAGGGTGTGCAGCAGTTTCTTCATGCTTTCCGCTCCAGGACCTTCCGGACGGCGGCGATGATCCCGGCAGCGTTCAGGTCGTAGGCGTTCATGAGGGCCTCGGGGGGGCCGGACTGGCCAAAGGTGTCCCGGACGGAGACAGACTCCATGGGAACGGGCTGGCCCTTCACGATGACCTCAGCCACGGCGCTGTACAGGCCGCCGGCGGTCTGGTGCTCCTCGGCGGTGACGATGCAGCCGCACTCCTTGGCGGCAGTCAGGATGGCCTCCTCGTCGATGGGCTTGATGGTGTGCAGGTCGAAGACCCGCAGGGAGACCCCCTCCTTGGCCAGCTCCTCGGCCGCACACATGGCCTCGTAGACCATGGCGCCGCAGGCAAAGACGGCGCAGTGGGAGCCTTCCTGGACCAGGCGGGCCTTGCCGATGGTAAAGGGGGTATTCTCGTCGGTGACCACGGGGACGGCCTCCCGGCCGAAGCGGAAGTACACAGGGCCGTCGATGTCGGCGGCGGCGATGACCGCCTTCCGGGTCTCCTCACTGTCGCAGGGGGCGATGACCATCATCTTGGGCAGGACCCGGGCCAGGGCGATGTCCTCCAGGGCCTGGTGGGTGGCCCCGTCGGGTCCCACAGAGATGCCCGCATGGGCACCGCCGAAGCGGACCTTTAAGTTGTTGTAGCACACGGTGGTGCGCATCTGGTCAAAGGCACGGCCGGACAGGAAGACGCCGTAGGTGGACACATAGGGGATCATACCCCCCAGGGCCAGGCCGGCGGCGGTGCCCACCATGTCCTGCTCGCTGATGCCCAGGTTGTAGAAGTGGTCGGGGTACTGGTCTCGGATCCAGTTGGTTCGGGTGGAGGCGGCCACGTCGGCGTCCAGCACCAGGATGTCCTCACGGGTCTTGCACAGTTCCAGCAGACCCAGGCCGTAGCCGTCCCGCTGGGGGATGTATTTCACGTCTTTCATGGCGGTTCCTCCTTTACACGATCTCGGCCAGGGCGGCGGCCAGTTCATCCTTGTTGGGGGCCTTGCCGTGCCAGCCGCACTGGTTCTCCATGAAGGAGACCCCCTTGCCCTTGACGGTCTTGGCCACGATGACGGTGGGCTTGCCCTTGGTGGCTTCGGCCTCCTTAAAGGCAGCCAGCAGGGCCTCCAGGTCGTGGCCGTCGCAGTCGATGACGTGCCAGCCGAAGGCACGGAACTTTTCGCCCAGGGGCTCCACGCCCATGATCTCGGCGGTGGTGCCGTCCAGCTGGACGCCGTTGTTGTCCACGATGGCGCAGACGTTGTCCAGGCCGAAGTGGGCGGCGGTCATGGCGGCCTCCCACACCTGGCCTTCCTGGACCTCGCCGTCGCCCATGAGGCAATAAGTCCGGCTGGCCTTGTTCTGCTTCTTGGCGGCGAAGGCCAGGCCGTTGGCGATGGACAGACCCTGACCCAGGGAGCCGGAGGAGCAGTCCAGGCCGGGGAGCATATGCATGTGGGGGTGACCCTGAAGGGGGGACCCCAGGGAGCGCAGGGTGGGAAGGATGGCGGGGTCAAAGTATCCCTTCCGGGCCAGCACGGCGTAGAGGATAGGGGCGGCGTGACCCTTGGACAGGATGAACCGGTCCCGCTGGGGGTCAGAGGGGTTCTTGGGGTCCACCTTCATCACGTCGAAGTAGAGGGCGGTGAGGATCTCCACAGCGGACAGGGAGCCGCCGGGATGGCCGGAATCGGCCGCATGGATCATTTCCAGCACGTCCTGCCGGAGCTGGCGGCAGAGGGCGGAAAGGTCGGTGTGTACCATATACGAAAACCTCCTTCTGGTTTGTTTTTCCTAGTTATAAGGTAACATAATAGGGGGATAATGTCAATGAAATGGGATTGTCTTCCAGGGTGGTTGCAAAAGTTGAGATTGTGATTTATTATATAAGTAAATGGTAACCTTTGGGTCTACAACCCCTCCGTTTCGCCTGACGGCGAGCCACCTCCCCTTGCACAGGGGAGGCTTGGACGGGTGGAACCACATCAGGCTCCCTTATGTAAAGGGGGCGATGCGTCAAGAAAACATGCCAGGGGCATGTTTTTAGCCAAAGCCGGAAGCAATCTATGATTGCGACCCGGGCCGAAGGCTGGCAGCGCAAAGCGCTGACTGAGGGATTGTAGCCTGCCGCTGCGCACTTTTCTCGAAAGGAGCCCTCCATGCACGCACTTCCCCATCTCATCACCGACCTGACCGTCATTCTGGTCCTGGCGGCCTTCACCACCATCCTCTGCAAAAAGATCAACCTCCCCTCGGTGTTGGGCTACATCCTGGCAGGCTTCCTGGCGGGGCCTGTGGTCTCCTTCCTACCCACCATCCAGAACATGGAGACCATCGAAGTCTGGTCGGACATCGGCGTCATCTTTCTGATGTTCGGCCTGGGCCTGGAGTTCTCCATCCATAAGATGGGGGAGGTGGGTGTCCCCGGCTTCCTGTCCGCCGGCGTCCAGGCCCTGGGCATGGGTCTGGTGGGTTTCTTCCTGGGCATCCTCATGGACTGGGGGTCCATGAACAGCATCTTCCTGGGTGTCATGCTGGCCATGTCTTCCACTATGATCACCATGAAGAGCATCCAGGACATGGGCATGAAGGACCGGAAGTTCTCCGACCTGGCCATGGGCACCCTGGTCATCGAGGACATCATCGCCATCTTCGCCATGGTCATTCTGTCCACCATCGCCGTGTCCCAGTCCATCAGCGGCATCGCTCTGGCCACCCAGATGGGCCTGCTGATCTTCTACCTGGCCCTGTGGCTCATTCTGGGCATCTATCTGCTGCCCACCCTCATGAAGAAGCTGGTGGTCCTGATGAACGAGGAGGTCCTGCTGGTCTTCTCTCTGGGCCTGTGCTTCCTCATGGCCGTTCTGGCCCACGTCATTGGCCTGTCCACCGAGCTGGGCGCCTTCCTGGCAGGCTCCCTTCTGGCGGGTACCGTCCACGTGGAGAAAATCGAGCACCTGGTCACCCCCTGTAAGAACCTCTTCGGCGCGGTTTTCTTTGTGTCCGTGGGCTTCATGGTCCAGCCCGCCATGATCGCCGAGTACATCGTCCCCATCCTCATCATCTCAGCAGTGTCCATTGTGGGCAAGCTGGTTCTGCTGACCCTGGGCGGCCTGGCCGCCGGCCAGGATCTGGACGTATCCCTCCACGCCGCCGCTTCCCAGACCCAGGTGGGTGAGTTCTCCTTCATCATCGCCGGTCTGGGCCAGTCCCTGAACGTCACCGGTGCCTTCCTGTATCCCATCATCGTTGCCGTGTCGGTGGTCACCACCTTCACCACCCCTTTCCTGCTGAAAGCCGCCGAACCTCTCACCCGGTTCATTGAGAAGGTCATCCCCGCCGGATGGCTGGTGAAGCTGGACAACTACTGTGAGGCCCGGCAGGCCGTGAAGCCCGGGGAGGACAGGGAGCAGGTGGCCTACATGAAGAACTTCTTCACCACCATGGCCGTTTACGGCATCCTGGCCTTCGGCACCATCCTGCTGGGGGTCAAGGTACTGCTGCCCTTCCTCCGGGCGCCTCTGGCGGGAAGCCCTCTCACCCCGGAGGCGGCGGCCTGCGTGGTCATCTACTTGGTGCTGGCCTTCCTGCTGCCGGCCATGCTGCGGATCAAAAAGCGTGCCTTCACCGCCCTGTGGCTCAAGAGCGTCTACAACCGCCTGCTGCTGATCCTCCTCATGATCTTCCGCATCGCCGTGGTGATCCTGCTGGCTGCCCTGCCTGCCGTCCTGCTCTTCCATGTGAACTCCCTGTGGCTGGCCCTGGGGATCCTCCCGGTGACCTTGCTGGCCGTTCGGTCCAAGCAGCTGGCCAGACGGTATCTGGAGGTGGAGGCCCGGTTCCTGGCCAATCTGAACGAGCGCCGTCTGGCGGAGCGGTTCGGCGGAGACGGTCAGGAGGTCCATCACTGGCTCACCGAGCAGCTGTGCGTCCTGCCCCTGGACATCCCGCCCCTGTATGTGGGGGGCGGCCTCACCCTGCGGGAGCAGGGCTGGGGCAAGGACGATCATATCAGCATCATCAAGATCCTCCGGGGCCGGGAGCACATCAACATCCCCGACGGAGACCTGAAACTTCTGGCGGGGGACCGGATCGTGGCTATGGGTTCCCAGAAGGACCTGGAAACCTTCTGCATCAAGCGGTCCGCCGAGGGAGTCCGGCCTGTGGAGGGGGCCCGTCTGCGCACCCTGAAGGACTACATTGAGAGCCAGGAGTCCGGCCCCCAGGCCCACCAGCTTTTGTGTTATGGCGTGCCCCTGGAAAAGGAGATGCCCCAGGCGGACCGGCCCCTGCGGGACTCCGGCATCAAGGAGGACTGGAAGGCCTTCCTCATCGGTCTGGAGCGTGACCTGCTGCCCATCCCCAACCCGGACAAGGACATGACCCTCCGCCAGGGTGACCTGCTGTGGGTCATGGGCAGCCAGGAGATGGCCGGCGAACTCATGCGCAGAGGTCTGCTGGACTAACCCTTCCCCCGTTTTTGGACAATCGGTCTGATCTGTCCCGAAAAAGTTTTTCCCATGTGGTTGAAAAACCTCCCGTTTTCGGTATAATGGGAAGAAATAAGGGAGTAGTCACCACGATTCGTGGGATGAACACCAACATCGTGGGTATTGGCCCTGGTTTCATCTGAAATGACGAGACTTATCTGCAGCTTGCAGATAAGTCTCTTTTTTTTATAGAAAGGAAGTGACCGTCATCTATGGCAAACGGAACACGGACCAAGAAGGCACTGGCAGACAGTCTCCGGACCCTGATGGAGATCCAGCCGGTGGACCGGATCAGCGTTGCAGAGATCTGCGCCAGCTGCGGCCTGACCCGCAAAAGCTTTTATTATCACTTCATGGACAAATACGATCTCATCAACTGGATCTTCGAGACCGAGTTTGCTCTGCCCAGCCGGAGCCGGAGCTATGGTTCTGACTGGGAGATCCTGGAGGACCTGTGCTGCTACCTCTATGAGAACCGGTCTTTCTACCGGCGGGTCCTTCGGGTCCAGGGGCAGAACTCCTTCTACGAGTACCTGCAGGGCTATCTTCGTCCCCTGGTGCAGAGCCGCTGCCGGGAGATCATGGGGGAATCGGCCGATGGAAGCTTCTACTCCGGGGTAGCCGAGGAACTGGTGGCCGGGGCCATCAAGCGCTGGCTCCAGGAGGGGGAGATCCCGCCCAAGGAGTATGTGGAGCTGATGAAGACCACCATCCTTCAGTTCGCCGGATGGGTCTGCCGAACCATGGCCTGAGGGACAACAGAGCGGGGGTGTCCGGAAAGGGGACAGACGGGGGCAAGTGTCCCATGACTTTTCTGTTTGAGAGGGTAGAATGGGAAAAAAAGAAAGGAAGAACCCCCCATGTCTACCATCAAGGAAAAAATGCAGGGCCTGGTCCTCACCCAGGCTCTGGACTATCTGGAAGGAAACCCCGAAGAGAACATCCCCAAGCTCATGGCCCTCATGGACAAGCTTCTGCCCCAGGGTTGGTATGAGAGCCAGCGGTCGGCCGTCCGCACCGCCATTCAGGAGAAAAACAACTGGTATCAGCTGATCCTGCGGCTCTACGACCTGGACCCGGCCGTCCGAAAGACCGCCCTCCAGAACCTGGTGATCAACGCCAGCCTCAAGGGCAGTGCCATCCAGGAGGCCGCTGCAGAGGAACACCAGTGCAACGTGCCCTGGGCCATCCTCATGGACCCTACCTCGGCCTGCAACCTCCAGTGTGTGGGCTGCTGGGCTGCCGAGTACGGCAGCCGCCTGGAACTGACACTGGACGACCTGGATTCCATCGTCCGTCAGGGCAAGGAGCTGGGCACCTATATGTACCTCTACACCGGCGGGGAACCCCTGGTCCGGAAAGGGGATATCCTGGAACTCTGCCGGATGCACCCGGACTGCCAGTTCCTGGCCTTTACCAACGGCACCCTCATTGACGAGGCCTTCTGCCAGGGGATGCTGGAGGTGAAGAACTTTGTGCCCGCCATCAGCCTGGAGGGCTTTCAGGAGGCCAACGACCAGCGCCGGGGTCAGGGTACCTACGACAAGATCCGCCGGGCCATGGGTCTGCTGAAGGCTCACAAGCTCCCCTTTGGTATCTCGGCCTGCTACACCAGTCAGAACTGGGAGACCATCAGCAGCGAAGCATTCTTCGACATGCTTATCGGGGAGGGGGCCCTCTTCCTGTGGCTCTTCCACTATATGCCCGTGGGGGGTCAGGCCCAGCCTGCCCTGCTGCCCACGCCGGACCAGAGGGAAGCCTTCCGCAGCCGCATCCAGGCCTTCCGGAAGACCAAGGCCCTCTTCACCGTGGACTTCCAGCACGACGGCCAGTATGTGGGCGGCTGCATCGCCGGAGGACGGAAGTACCTCCACATCAACGCCAAGGGGGACGTGGAGCCCTGCGCCTTCATCCATTACTCCACCGCCAACATCCATGAAGTCTCCCTGCTGGAGGCCCTGCAGAGCCCCCTCTTCCAGGCCTACCGTAAGAATCAACCCTTCCACGAGAACATGCTCCGGCCCTGCCCCATGCTGGAAAACCCGGAAAAGCTCCGGGACATGGTCCGGGAGACCGGGGCCATCAGCACCGAGTACGAGACCCCCGAAGACCCGGAGGATCTGTGCGACCGCTGCCGGCCCTACGCCGCCGCCTGGGCTCCCACCGCAGAGCGTCTGTGGGAAAAACAAGGCTGAATCCCCCCATACACGGATAAAAATGCCCCATCTGTCCCAAAGGACGGATGGGGTTCATTTTTTCTTATTTTATTTTTTGAAACGTGTACGTTTGCGTACACGAAACCCCGGTTTTTCGCCTATATATAGAAGGAGGTTTTGTCTATGATCGAAAACCAGGGGGTCAAGCTGGTCCCCTTCCGGCGGGAAACCAAGCTGACCCGATACCTGGCCCTGCCCAAGGAGCTGTTGAAGCTGGACCTCTCCACCACAGCCATGATGGTGTATGCCCTCCTCCTGGACCGGGCCAATCTCTCCCAGGCCAATGGCTGGACGGATGAGAAGGGGAGGGTGTATGTCCATTTTGCCACAGAGAACATGGCCCAGTATATTGGCCAGAGCGAGGGCAGCGCCAGGCGGGTGATGAAAGATCTGGAGGACCACGGCCTCATCAAACGGGTCAACAAGGGGTATAAGCATCCCAATGAAGTCTTCCTGTGGGTCCCCACGGGTTCTGTGGATAACCTTGTGGATATATTAGGGGCAGAATCAGCGTAACGCATGATTTTATGCGGGGTACCGAACAAATTTGTGCAGACTTGCGCATAAAAATGTACGCCTAATAACCTGAGGGAATAACCTGAGAAGAATAACTTAGAACCTCGCCTGCTCTTCCTTAGGAGGGGAGAGGAAAATATCTTTTTTCTTTTCTCGTCTTGACTCTCCCGCCGGGAGAGGTGGATTCGACCGCAGGGAGAAGACGGAGAGGGCGAATCTGTTGGGGATCCAAATATCGGCAGTGATTTGCCCTCTCAGTCAGCCTTACGGCTGCCAGTTCCCCTCACAGGGGAGCCTTTCCGTCACTCCTTGGGTCCATCCACCAAGTTCCCCTTTCGGTTCAGGGCGTGGACCATCTGGTCGATCTGCTTGCCCACGAACTCTACCTCCCGCCACAGCTCCTGGGCGGAGATGCGCAGGACACCGGCTCTCAATGCCGTCAGCTGGATGAGGCCGTCGGAGGAGGCCACCCGGACAGAGTAGTTCTTGCCAATGTCCGTCACCAGCTTTTCAATGAACATATCGCCGGTCTCGTCCTGCTTGGTGTAGACCACGTGGATGTTGTGGTAGTCCGACCGGCTGCCCTGGCCCCCCTTGACCTTGTAGCCGTCAAAGACCACCACCAGGCGGCACTTCTTGTAGCCGCAGTAGTTGCTCAAAATGTCCAGAAGCCGCTGGCGGGCGGCGTCCAGGTTGTCCCGGGCGATGTCCTTGAGCTCATCCCAGGCGAAAATGATGTTGTAGCCGTCCACGATCAGGTACTGCTGCTTGGGGGGTGCAATGGTCCGCTTGGGGACCGAGGTGGTCTTCTGGTTCAGGAACTGGCGGGTTCGGTCCTTGATGGGGCCGAAGGTCCGCTCGAAGATGGCTTCCAGCTCCTTCTCGTCAATGTCCAGGTTTTTGGTGAAGACCCGGGGGACCACCGGCTCGTCTTCCGGTTTGCGGTCGGGGCGGAGGCAGCTTTCCAGGTGCATGTACTCCGGGACCTTGTCCCACTTGACGGTGAAGCCCGCCCCGTGGGCGCAGAAGACGGAATCAGGGGTGTGGTCCAGGTCGGCCTCCGGCTGGTAGCCCATGGCCTCCACCACCTGCTTCTGGTTGTGGCAGGGGGCGTAGCCGTGGAGGGAGCAGGAGAACCGGCCCCGGCCATGGGTGTAGGCCGCCACCTCCAGGGGGTAGTCCTTCATGGCGGAGACGGGGGCTGTGCCCGTGAGGATGGCCCGCTCCCCGTCGCTCTCGGGAGAGGCGAAGGTGCCGGACATGGCCTGGAGGTCGCTGATGGCCCGGCCCAGCTGCTCGGCAGGGAGCTCCAGCCGGAACTCGTACCAGGGCTCCAGCAAAACGCTCTGGGCCTGCATGAGGCCCTGACGGACGGCACGGTAGGTGGCCTGACGGAAGTCGCCCCCCTCGGTGTGCTTTAAGTGGGCCCGGCCTGCCGCCAGGGTGATCTTCATGTCGGTGATGGGGGAGCCGGTGAGGACACCCAGGTGGGACCGCTCCTCCAGGTGGGTGAGGATGAGCCGCTGCCAGTTCCGGTCCAGCAGGTCCTCCGAGCAGTTGGCGTCGAAGACCAGGCCCTGGCCCTGTTCCAGGGGTTCCAGGAGCAGGTGGACCTCGGCGTAGTGGCGGAGGGGCTCAAAGTGGCCCACACCCTCCACGGTGTCAGCGATGGTCTCCTTGTACAGGATGCGGCCCTCGTCCACCTCCACCTCCACGTCGAACCGTTCGGCAATGAGGCTCTTGAGGACTTCGATCTGGACCTGGCCCATGAGCCGGGCGTGGATCTCCCGGGTCCGCTGGTCCCAGAGGATGGAGAGCATGGGGTCCTCCTCCTCCAGGAGCCGGAGCTTGGGGAGCATCACCTGGGGGTCGCAGCCCTCGGGGAGGACCAGCCGGTAGGTGAGGACGGGCTCTAAGAGGGGAGGGGCCGCCGGGGACTCGTACCCCAGTCCCTGGCCGGGGTAGGTCTGGGTGAGGCCGGTGAGGGCGCAGACCTGGCCGGCCTTGGCCACCTCGATGGCGTCGAACTTGGCGCCCGAGTAGAGCCGCACCTGGGTGACCTTCTCTTCTACCGTGTCCTCCCCCCGGAGGGGATAGTATTCCAGAGGAGAACGGACCTTCAGGGAGCCGCCGGTGACCTTCACGTAGGTCAGACGTCCCCCCTGGGGGTCCCGGGCGATCTTAAAGACCCGGGCACCGAAATCCTCGGGATAAACGGGATTTTCTGTAAACTCGGTGAGGCCCTGTAGGAAATCCTCCACGCCGTCCATCTTCAGGGCCGCCCCGAAGAAGACCGGGAAGAGCTTGCCCAGGCGGATGAGGCCGGAGATGTCCCGGGTGGGGAGACTCCCCTCCTCCAGGTACTTGTCCAGGAGGGCCTCGTCCCGGAGGGCGATGGTCTCTTCCCAGTCAGCCCCCCGGTGGGTGAAGTCCACGCAGCCCTCGTCCAGGTGCTTGCGCAGGTCGGCCATGAGCCGGGTGGTCCCGTTGGTGGGCAGGTCCATCTTGGTGACGAAGACAAAGGTGGGGATCTGGTTCCGCCGCAGGAGCCGCCACAGGGTCTCGGTGTGGGCCTGGACCCCATCGGTGCCGCTGATGACCAGGATGGCGTAGTCCAGCACCTGGAGGGTCCGCTCCATCTCGGCGGAGAAGTCCACATGGCCGGGGGTGTCCAGAAGGGTCACCGACAGGTCGGGGGTCTGGAAGATGGCCTGCTTGGAGAAGATGGTAATGCCCCGGGCTCGTTCCAGGGCGTGGGTATCTAAGTAGGAATCCCGGTGGTCCACCCGGCCCAGCTTCTGGATGGTGCCGGCGGCATAGAGAAGGGCCTCGGAGAGGGTGGTCTTGCCCGCGTCTACGTGGGCCAGGATCCCGATGACAAGTCGTTTCATAACAATCACCTCAGGGTAAGGTAATAAATCATTATACCATAAATCGAGGATTTGGGGAAGACGAGAAGTTTACAATCCCTCCGTCTCGCCTTACGGCGAGCCACCTCCCTTTACACAAGGGAGGCTGAGGCGAGTGCAAACCTCAAGGCTCCCTTGTGTAAAGGGCGCGACGCGTGAAGAAAACATGCCGGGGGCATGTTTTTAGCCAAAGCGGGAAGCAATCTATGATTGCGACCCGGGCCGAAGGCTGTCAGCGAAGCTGACTGAGGGATTGTAGGCCCAAAGGGTCTGATCTGCTTGCGTAAAAAGAGCTGACTTCCCAAGGAAGTCAGCTCTTTTTCTTAAACGTCATGTTCTTTTCCGGGGCCGAGGCTCACCATAAGCCTTCCCAGGCAGGACCGGATCAGCCGCCGGGTGGGCTTGTCCAGGTTCCGATAGGCATGGGCGATGGCCTTGGCATTCTCCGGCACGTGTTCGGCAATGTCCGTGAGGGTGTGGGCATCGTTGGCCGAGAGCAGGTAGAAGATCAGCTCCACGAAGGCCTCCAGCTCCCAGGGGGCCAGAGACTCCAGCCATCGGTGGAGGGTGGCGGCGGACTTTCGGCCCAGCACAGAACGGTGGGCCCGGTAGCGGAAGGCCGTCCCCCGGACCTCCCAGGTGAAGGGGTCGTGCTGGCCCTGGATCCCGGAGCCGTGGCTGTGGATCACCAGAAACTGGCCGGTGGGGTGCAGGAGGGTCCCCACGATGGAGGACTGGGGCACGTACACGTCGATCTTGTGGAGCTGGTTCCGGTAGGCCTTGCTGCTGGTGAGGTCCCGGGCAAAGCCGGGGCCGTCGAAGCTGTCCACCAGGTGGATCCGGGCCCGGACCAGGGGAGGGGCCTGGATGGCGGCCCACACGGCCAGGTTACCCCCCTTGGAGTGGCCCCCCAGGCGGAGCTTGCCGGGGAGCTTTCCGGCCACCTGGATGATATACTCTGCCGCCAGCTCCTGGCCGCGGACAGGGAAGTGGTAGGCCATGGAGAAGGACTCCTTCCAGCCCACCAGGGTGTCATCGGTCCCCCGGAAGGCCAGGTAATTGGTGCCGTCGGGGAGCAGGTAAGTGAGGGCGGCGAACTGGCAGTCCCGGGCCTCGTCCAGGATGCTCACATAGCATCCCAACCGTACCCGGCCGTACCGGGGAGCCCGGGCGGCCTTCAGCAGGAGCTCCGGGATCCGGGCGGCCATCACCGGGCCGGTGGCGGCCCAGTCTTCCTTCTGGGTGAGCCGCTGGATCCCCTGGTGCAGGGGGAGAGTCTCTTCGCTATCCATCCCCGGCAGGATGCCGTCAAAGTCCCCGTAGACACACATGGACAGGATGAGGCTGTCGATCTCATTGAAGGGGACCAGAGAGAGGGGGAGCCGCCCGTAGGTGTTCAAATAATCCAGGCAGTTTTTGTAGGACATAGGCGCACCTCTCAGGTCTTAATATCCCAGTTCCTCGCCGATGATGACCACTTCGCACTCCTTCACGCCCCCCATCTTGTGCCACAGGACGGTGAGGCCGTTGCAGATGCGCTCGGGGCTCTTGCAGTCGTAGCACTTCATGTCTTCCTTCAGGGCGCATGGGGTCTGACGGTTCAGGCGGCGGGCGTTCAGAGGGGCGGCGATGTTCCGGGCCCGCCACAGAGCCTGGTCGTAGTCGGGGGCGATCTTGTTGACCCCGGCAATGAGGATCACCCGCTCCCGGTCGTAAAGGGTGGCGGCGATGCGGTTGCCGGTGCCGTCTATGTTGATGAGCTCGCCGGTCTCAGCGATACCGTTGACGCTGGAGAGATAGACCTGGGCGGCGGCCGCCTGGGCCAGGGTGTCCGGGCCGGGGACCTCCCAGTGCCAGGCTACCTGATTGTTCTCCTTCAGCCGTTCATAGAGGCCCATGGACTTGATGGTCATGGACCCGCCGATGCCCACGGTCTTGCCCTGAATGGAGCCCGCCAGATAGTCGGCGGCCTGTTGGGCGGTGTTGAAATAGCGATAGGTGAAGCCCTTGGCTTCCAGGTTTTTCTGCAGCAGTTCCAGGTTCATATCTGGACCTCCTTGTTGAATTTGGTAGGTTGATTTTACCATAAGAAAAGGGGGTTGTAAAGGCGGGGCCGGCAAGCCTTTTCCGACAGGCTAAGCAAAAGACCTCCCGGGATGGGGAGGTCTTTTGCCATGAAGAAGTGAAGGATGGAGATAAGGACAGAGCGTCATTTCTGAACGCTCATGTAAGCAGGGCGAATGATTTTGCCTGCGCCCACCAGCTCTTCCAGCCGGTGGGCGCTCCAGCCCACGATGCGGGCGGTGGCAAAGAGAGGGGTATATAGCTCAAGGGGGATCCCCAAAAGCTCGTAGAGGAAGCCGCTGTAGAAGTCCACGTTGGGGCTGACCTCCTTGCGGCCGGGGCGGCTCTCGGCCAGAAGAGCCGGTGCCAGATCGGCGATGTTCCGGAAGAGGATCAGGTCCTCCTCCCGGCCCTTGGCCCGGGCCAGCTTGCCGGTAACGGCCCCCAGGAGCTGGGCCCTGGGGTCCGACAGGGAGTAAACCGCATGGCCCATGCCGTAGATGAGACCGGACCTGTCAAAGGCCTGGCCTGCCAGGAGTTTTCGCAGATAGTTCTCGGTGGCCGACCGGTCGGTCCAGTCGGAGACATTGTCCTTCAGGTCCTGGATCATCTCCATGACCTTCAGGTTGGCCCCGCCATGTCGGTGGCCCTTCAGGGAGGACAGGGCAGCGGCCATGGCGGCGTAGGTGTCCGACCCGGCGGAGGTCACCAGCCGGGTGGTGAAGGTAGAGTTGTTGCCCCCGCCGTGCTCCATGTGGAGAATGAGGGCCAGATCCAGGGCCTTGGCCTCCAGGGGGGTATAGGACTGGTCCGGCCGGAGCATCCGCAGGAAGTTTTCTGCCGTGGACAGGTCGGGGTCGGGCCGGTGGATATACATGCTCTCGCCCTTTTCGTAGTGGTTATAGGCGTGGTACCCATAGACTGCCAGCATGGGAAACTCGGCAATGAGGCGGATGCACTGGCGCAGGCTGTTGGCCAGACCGGGGGCCTGGGCCTGGGGGTCGTAGTTGGCCAGGGTGAGGACGGAACGGGTCATGGAATTCATGATATCCCTGGAGGGGGCCTTCATGATCACGTCCCGGGTGAAGTTGGTGGGAAGGGTCCGGCAGGAGCCCAGGATGGACCGGAATTCAGCCTCTTCCTCCTGGGCAGGCATCTGACCAAAGAGGAGGAGGTAGGCCATTGGCTCAAAGCCCAGTTCCTTGGGCCCCAAGCCGTTGATCAGTTCCCGGATGTTATGGCCTCGGTAGCAGAGCTGACCGTGACAGGGGACCCGTTTTCCGCCCTGGTCCTGAAAGGCCACAATACTGGAGATCCGGGTCAGGCCCGTGAGGACACCCACCCCGTTGGCATCCCGAAGACCCCGGTTTACCCCGTACTCTGCATAGAGGGCATCGGGGATCACATCGTTTTCCAGACACAGGGGGACCTGGGCCTGGGCGTATTCCTCAAGGCGTGCGTCCATTTTGTCCGTCCTCCTTCCAGGCCTGCGCCCACATGACCTGTTCCAGAGCGGCGGCCTCACCGGCCAGCTGGAGGAAGCGGTCCTGGCCAAATTCCCGGACCACCGTCTGGAAAAAGTCGGAGAGGTAGGCTTTCTGTTCCAGAGCCGGGGCGAGGGCGTCCTTGTTCAGGACCAGATAGGTGCCATCCTGGCCCCTGTCATCATGGGTCCACCGAACGTATCCTTTGGATTGGAGGTTTCGGGCCAGCTGGGATACCTGGGGCATTGGGATGCGGAAGTGGGAAGCCAGATCCTTCAGGTAGAGTTTTTCCTGTTCGGTCTCCCGACTGTATTTGACCAAAAGACTCAGGGCAGCATAGTCCACGGGGGAGATGTTCTGAAACAGGATCTCCAAAAGATCCCGCCGCAGAAAGGGGGCCAGCCTTTGGGGATCATAAGGGGTCATTTCGTGGGTCAAAGGAAGTCACCTCGTAAGATGTGGATTGCTAATATCGTTAGCTTTCCAGGGAGAAAAAAGGCCGCCGAAGGGCAGCGGTCTTTTAATTCTCCCGGGAGGCGTTGGCCAGGATCTTTCGTTGGAGGCGAAGATATTCTCTGGCATCTTCAGGCCCCAGGGCCTCCAGCATCCGGGATACCGATTCAATGGCACGGAGATGAATCTGTTGGATGACCTGTTGGCCCTCGGGCAGGAGGGTGACGATGACCTGCCTATTGTCCCGGGGATCAGGAGACCGGGCAATGAGCTGCTTTTCCTCCATGCGGCCAAGAAGGGCGGCGATGCGGGCGGTACTCACCAGCATGGTTTTGCTCAGCTCCCGGGGATGGGCAGTGGAGTGGTGCGTGAGAAGATAAAAAAGAACGGATCGTTCCCCTTGTGTGAGGCGGGAAAGGTGCTGCTTGGCCGGGATCTGAAGAAGGTGGGTGTTCAGGACCAGCAACTCCGCGGCCAGTTCATCGTAAAGGGTTTCCATGGGAGCCCTCCAATTCTTAAAAGCTAACGATATTAGTAATATAGCAGGCGGAAAGGCCTCTGTCAAGGCCAGGGCAGGAACTTTGAACAGATGGAGAAAGGTGTGATAGGAACCCCAAAAGCAAGCCTTTTCCGAGGCGCGCCACCGGCTGGCGCGCGGGGCCGTGGGATGAAACCTGCGCTGCCGCGTGCCCAGCTGGTGGGCACGCCGTCACCCACCTGGGACAAAGGGCCGCAGGCCAGGTAATGCAAAGGGTATGCCTGACAAGGTCTGCACCAACCTCAACCGGGTCCAGGGCAGAGCCCTGGTGCTCTTTCCCCCGACTTTCTCCAGAGAAAGCCGGGCCCTGCCGGAGGCATTCCAACAACGCAGCAGGGTATGCCCACGTAAAAAAGGAACGGTGCTTCGGCACCGTTCCTTTTCATAACACTTAATCGCACTTGCAGTCCTGCTCCACCGGCAGAGCATACCGATGGGTGTAGGCCTCGTGGTAGAGGTCGAAGCTGTGGTGGCGGACCTCCTTGAGGCTGGTGATGTAGGCGTGGGGGTCGAATTCCTCCGACTGGGTCTCGATGAGGCCCAGGCCGATATTGGAGCAGTGATCGGAGATCCGCTCGTAGTTGGTGATGAGGTCGTTGAACACGAAGCCCTGGTCCAGGGTGCAGATGCCCTGGCGGAGACGGGACACGTGGTTGAGCTTCAGCTGGTCGCACAGGGTGTCGATGACGTCTTCCAGGGGCTCGATCCGGTAGGCCAGATCCAGGTCGTTGTTGATGAAGGCGGTGAAGGCGTTGTGGGTGATCTCGTTGACGGCATCAAACATGACCCGCAGCTCCTTCTGGGCGGCCTCGGAGAACTGGATGCCCTTTTCGTGGATCTCCTGGGCGGCCTCGGCAATGTTCATGGCGTGGTCGGAGATGCGCTCCACGTCGCCGATGGTGTGCAGGTACTTGGTGACCTCCTTGGTCTGGGCCTCGGTGAGCTCGTTGGCGGTAATCTTCACCAGGTAGCTGCCCAGCTTGTCCTCGTACTTGTCGATGACGTCCTCACGCTGTTCGATGAGGTGGTAGGCCTTGTCGCTGTAATTGCCGATGAGGTAGAAGGCGTCTTCCAGGTTGGCCTTGGCCTCGGAGGCCATGTTGTGGATGGCCTCCCGGCTGTGCTCGATGGCCACAGCGGGGTGCTCGATGAAGCGGGCTTCCAGACGGGCGAAGTCCTGCTCCTCGGGGCCGGCTTCCTTGTCGTCCTTGAACAGGGTGCAGACGATCCACTCGATGACGCCGATGCAGGGGGTCAGAACCACCACGGTGGCAAAGCGGAAGATGGTGTTCAGGGCGGCGATGGTCACCATGGTCATGGGCATGGACATAAAGGAGAAGTCCATCACCATGTTCACGGCGTAGAAGAGGATGCTCCAGATGACAGCGCCCAGACCGTCGGTAAAGAGGTAGACAAAGGCGGCCCGCTTGCCGTTGACGTTGGCCCCCAGAGAGGACAGCAGCACGGGCATGGAGGCGCCGATGGCGATACCCATGACCAGGGGGAAGGCCACGGCGAAGGTGATGGCGCCGGTGGAGGCCAGGGCCTGGAGGATACCGATGGCGGCGGAGGCGCTCTGGAGGACACAGGTGAACAGGGTGCCCACCAGGATGCCCAGAATGGGATTGGAGAACTTGGTCAGCAGGTCCAGGAAGAAGGGGCTGTCCCGCAGGGGGGAGACGGCGCCGCTCATGGCGGACATGCCGAACATCAGGATGGCAAAGCCCATAAGGATGTCGCCCACATGGTTGTGGAGCTGCTTCTTGGAGAACATCCGCAGGATGACGCCGATGACCGCCACCACACCGGTAAGGGTGGAGGTGGAGAAGAGGGAGACCCAGCCGGAGCCGCCTTCCAGGGCGGACAGGCAGATGATCCAGCCGGTGACCGAGGTGCCGATGATGGCGCCCATGATGACACCGATGGCCTGGCGGACCTTCATCATGCCGGAGTTGACAAAGCCCACGCACATGACCGAGGTGGCCGAGGAGGACTGAATGATGGAGGTGACGCCGGTACCCAGGAGGATGCCCTTGATGGCGTTGCCGGAGAGTTTGTAGAGGACCATCTCCATCTTGCTGCCGGCCACCTTCTTCAGGCCGTCCCCCATGAGGGTCATGCCGAAGAGGAAGAGGGCCACGCCGCTGAGGAGTTCGATGACGTTGGAAATACCCGTGGTAACCACGCTCCTTTGGTAGATTTGGAAGGGGTTTCGATATTACACTACCTTATAGTATACACCATCTTCGACAAAAGTCCATGATTTTGTAAAATGAATGTAAAATTAAATGTTGAGTTGCAAAATTCTGGTAAACCGTGATCCCGGCGCGTTGCGGACGTACCACCGGCAGGATTCTCCAACGCCGGCTCCACCGGAGGCGCAAACCCACGCTGGGTTCTACCGCCCTCTTTTCCTGCGTATATCTGTTCTATCAGACCACCAGAAGGAGAATATGTATGGATCACATCTACCAGGACATTGCCACCCGCACGGCGGGGGACATCTACATCGGGGTGGTGGGCCCCGCCCGGACGGGGAAGTCCACCTTTATCAAGCGCTTCATGGAGACCATGGTCCTGCCCAACATCCCCGACGCCTACCGCCGGGAGCGGGCCCGAGACGAGTTGCCCCAGAGCGGCTCCGGCCGGACGGTCATGACCGCCGAGCCCAAGTTCGTCCCGGAGGAGGCCGTGGCGGTGGACATGGAGGGGGGAGGGGCCTTCTCGGTCCGGCTCATCGACTGCGTGGGCTACCTGGTCCCCGGGGCGGTGGGCCAGCTGGAGGACGACCTGCCCCGGATGGTCCGGACCCCCTGGTTTCCGGAGGAGATCCCCATGGCAGAGGCGGCGGAGATCGGCACCCGGAAGGTCATCGCCGAGCACTCCACCATCGGCATCGTGGTGACCACCGACGGCTCCATCACCGACATCCCCCGGCGGGACTATGAGGAGGCCGAGGAGCGGGTGATCTCCGAGTTGAAGGCCTTGGGAAAACCCTTCCTCATCCTCTTAAACTGTGCCCGGCCCCAGACCGAGGCCGCCCAGGCTCTGCGGCAGGAGCTGGCGGAGAAGTACGACGTGACCTGCCTGGCGGTGAGCTGCCTGGAGCTGGATCAGAGCCAGGTGACCGGCGTCATCCGGTCGGTCCTCTACGAGTTCCCCCTGGGGGAGCTGCGGCTCTTCCTGCCTCCCTGGGTGGATGCCCTCCCGGCCGGCCACCCCATCAAGGCTGACCTCTTCCAGGCCGTCCGGGACCGGATGGAGGACCTCCACCGGATCCGGGATGTGTCCCCCGTGGTGTCCGCTCTGGGGGACTGCCCCCGGGTAGTGGAGTCCCGGGTGACGGCCATGGACCTGGGCACCGGCACCTGTGAGGCCCGGCTGGACCTGCCCCGAGCCCTCTTCTACGAGACCCTCACGGAGCAGACCGGCATCCCCATCCGGGGGGACGGGGAGCTCATGACCCTGCTGGCCGATCTGGGCCGCCAGCGGTCGGAGTACCAGCGGGTGGCCGCCGCCCTGGAGGAGGTCCGGGCTACGGGCTACGGCATCGTGGTCCCCGATTCCGGCGAGCTGGAGCTGGCCGAGCCGGAGATCATCCGCCAGGGGGGACGGTACGGGGTCCGCCTCCGGGCCAAGGCCCCCTCCATCCACATGATCCGGGCGGATATCCAGGCGGAGGTCTCTCCCATCGTGGGCAGCGAAAAGCAGTCGGAGGATATGCTCTCCTTCCTTTTGAAGGAGTTCGAGGATGCCCCGGAGAAGATCTGGCAGAGCAACATCTTCGGCCGGTCCTTCCATGAACTCATCAACGAGGACCTGGCCTCCAAACTCAAGCACATGCCCGAGGACGCCCGGGGGAAGCTGCAGCAGACCCTGGAGCGGATCCTCAACGAGGGCTCCGGGGGACTCATCTGTATTATCCTTTAACCCTAAAAAAGCATTGCTTTTTTATCGGCTTTCTCCTATAATAAAACGTAATAACCAAGAAGCAGGAGGCGGCAGGGATGATATTCACCGTAGACATCGGCAACACCACCATCACCATGGGGCTGTTCTCTCCCGAGGGGGAGCTGACCTTCCGGGGTGAGATCAAGACCGACCGGAACAAGACCCCGGACCAGATCGCCATCGACGTGCTGGATATGTTCCGCCTGAAGCAGGCAGACATCCAGTCTGTGACTGGTGCGGCGGTGTCCAGTGTGGTCCCTCCCATGACCGCCGCCATGGGGAACGCCATCCAGCTCCTGTGCGGGGTGAAGCCCATGATCGTGGGTCCCGGCGTGAAGACCGGCATGAACATCAAGGCAGAGGTCCACAACCAGCTGGGGGCCGACATTGTGGCCACCTCCGTGGCCGCCCTCCAGAAGTATGAGGCCCCCATCATCGTCATCGATATGGGCACCGCCACCAGCCTGTCCTACCTGGGGGTGAGCACCTACCAGGGCTGCATCATCATGCCCGGCGTTCGGCTGGCCCTGGAGGCCCTGTCCGGCCGGGCGGCAGAGCTCCCCCACATCTCCATCGAGGCCCCCTCTTCCGTCCTGGGCCGCTCCACGGTGGATGCCATGCGCTCCGGCGTGGTCTACGGCCATGCGGGGATGATCGACAGCATGATCCAGCGGATGGAGGCCGAGGCCGGTCCCGCTGCCACCCTGGTGATGACCGGCGGCAACGGGGATGCCATCCTGCCCCACTGCCAGCGGGACATCATCTATGACGAGAACCTGATCCTGGACGGCCTGTACTACCTGTACCAGAAGAACCACCAGGACAGAAGACGGAAGAAGAACCAAGAGTAATGAAAAAGCCCCTGACACCGTCAGGGGCTTTCTTGCAGGCGGGCCGATATAGAATCGGCCCCTACGAATATGGTATTACGCCTGTAGGGGACGATGCCCACATCGTCCCGCTCTTTGAAGGATACCAATCACGTTGCGAAAGAAGGTTTTTCCATGAACCCCTACCTGGACATACACCCTGAAGTGGCCGCAGCGTTGGCCCAGGGTCGACCTGTGGTGGCCCTGGAGTCCACCATCATCTCCCACGGCATGCCCTACCCCCAGAACGTCCAAACCGCCCTGGCAGTGGAGGAGACCGTCCGTGAGAACGGGGCCGTCCCCGCCACCATCGCCATCCTGGGGGGCAGGCTCAAGGCCGGTCTCACCCGGGAGGAGATCGAATCCCTGGGCCGGCAGGGCCAGAAAGTCACCAAGACCTCCCGCCGGGACCTGGCCGTCCTGGTGGCCAAGGGGGCCGATGGAGCCACTACCGTGGCCACCACCATGATGATCGCCCACATGGCGGGGATCCGGGTCTTTGCCACGGGGGGCATCGGCGGGGTCCACCGGGGGGCCCAGACCACCATGGACATCTCTGCCGACCTCCAGGAGCTGGCCCGGACCGACGTGGCCGTGGTGTGTGCCGGGGCCAAGGCCATCCTGGACCTGAAACTCACCCTGGAATATCTGGAGACCCACGGGGTCCCCGTCCTGGGCTACGGGACCGACGAGCTCCCCGCCTTCTACACCCGGACCTCCGGCCTGAAGGTGGACTATCGGGTGGACAGCCCCCAGGAGCTGGCGGCCATCCTGCAGGTCCGGAGGGACCTGGGTCTGTCCGGGGGCATCCTGGTGACCAACCCCATCCCGGAGGCGTGGTCCATGGACCCGGCGGTCATCAACGGAGCCATCGACCGGGCGGTGGCTGAGGCGGAAGAACTGGGCATCACCGGCAAGGAAGTGACCCCCTTCCTTCTGGCCAAGGTCAAGGAACTCACCGGGGGAGACAGCCTGGAGGCCAACATCGCCTTGGTGAAACACAACGCCGCCCTGGCGGCCCAAATCGCCGGGGCGCTGTGCCGGTGACACACGTGGTTGGGCCGATGAAGGCATCGGCCCCTACGAGGATGGTTTCACCCATCTCCTATTGTAGGGGACGATGCCCACATCGTCCCACTTTCCAAAGGGCATTGCCCACGCTTTGACGATACGACAAAAGCTCCCTCTTTCGAGGGAGCTTTTGTTATTTCTTCTGATAGGGATACTGCTTGCGTAAAAAGGCCGCGAAGTTGGAGGCCGCCTTGGTGGGGGTCCGGGGCAGGGCCACACCCAGCACCCGGTGGGGGATGGGAGCCAGCTCCAGCACCCGCAGGTTTTCCGGCAGGTTTCGCAGGCTCAGCCAGGGCATGGCGGTAACGCCAAGGCCCTGGGCCACCATGGCCAGGATGGAAGAGTCGTCATCGCTGGACACCGTAAGCTGCTGGCGGGAGAGGACGTCCAGGTGGTGGGCCAGGGCGTTCATGGGGGCCATGATGAGGGGATACCGGGCAAAATCCTCCTGGCTGATGACCTTCTGCTCCGGGGGGAGCAGGTCGGCAGGGACCACGGCGTAGTAGGGGTCATCCATGAGGGGATACCACCGAAGACCCTGGCAGCGGTAGGCGTCACCCAGGGCCAGGTCGATGCGGTTCTCTGCCAGCCACTCGGGGAGGTTGTCGGTGCCGATGCGCAGGTCGAAGGAGGCCTTGGGATTTTGGGCCTGATAGGCCCGGATGGCCTGGGGCAGCCAGGTGCTGGAGATGCTGGCGAAGGAGCCGATGCGGATGATGGCATGACCGCCGTCCGAGAGATTCCTGGCCTCGCTGGCCAGGCGGCTCAGGGCGGCCTCGGCCTCCACCAGCAGGGGATAGAGTTCCTCCCCGGCGGGGGTCAGCCGGACACCGGTGTGGCTGCGGTTCAAAATCTTACACTCCAGCTCATTTTCCAGAGAGTTCATCATCTGGGTCACGGCGGATTGGGTACAGTTGAGTTCTACGGCTGCCTTGCTGAAGCTTCCTGTCCGGAGGGTGGTCAGCAAGGCGTGGATCTTTCTGTCGTCCATGGGGGTCACCTGCCTGTTGATATTAGGAAATCTAATAGAAGTATCATATAATCTGTCTTTACGGGAGAGGCGTTGGATGCTAAAATAGGCCCAACCCAATTGGAAGGTGGGTATGCCTGTTTCCTTCATCGGAAGGAGGAAGCGGGTGCTTCATTGGCTCACACCAAGCCGGCTGTCAGGGCGATTCGCTCCTCGTTCTGACGACGAACCAGTCTGTCTCCTGCCAGGGGTGTGGCACGGAGTAAACCGAGACAGACGCCATTTCCATATTCTCCTTTTTGTGCTGTTCCGGCTGACCTGCCCTCTCTTCGTCAGTGTAGTCTTTCCCGGGCCGTGAACAGAAAATGGCTGCTCTTGACCGCCCCCGGTCGAGGGCAGTTGTTTTTTGGAAAAAAGGGAAAAAGAAAAGAGCAGCTGAAACAGCGGCTCTGGAGACACGACCCACGACGAGAAGTCGTGTATCCTCCGTCTGTTTGCCTGAGAGATTCGGCCCGTGGGCCTTGCACCTTCGGCACTCAATTCAATGAGATTCTCCAGAGATCCCTCCGTTTCCAGTTTCGGTCTGATCCTAAAAACATCATCGGGCCATATGCAATTGATTTAACTGAGGGAAGCATACCACATTGCGGGGGGAATTGCAACCGAAATAGTGAAAAAAGTGGATTATCCATAAGTTAGTTTTATATCCATATTACAATGACTGTTTTTATACCTGAGATGCCAAGAGGGATACTTTGATCAGCCTGGCGCAGGAGTGAGTTTGGATCCTTTCGGTCCATTGTGAATTCGTTTGGTCAGCGACCAATTCTATATCTCCGTTCTTTTTTCTGTTGCCATTGGGGACAGGAAAGATGCCGCCACCCGGTCTTTGCTCTGGACCGGGTGGCGGCTTTTTGCGCCCGGAGAACGGGGGAAAGCCCCGCCTGCCGGAAGGGGAGGCAGACGGGGCAGAGAGTAGATCAGTTTTTGCCGGGGGCCTTGGCGTTTTTCACCACCAGGCCGGACAGGGCCAGCAGGGCCAGGGCGTTGGGGATGACCATGAGCTGGTTGAACAGGTCGGACAGCTCCCACACCAGGTCGTTGGACAGGCAGGAGCCCAGGAAGATGAAGACCACCGCCAGGATGGAATAGACCTTGGTGGCCTTCTCGCCAAAGAGCCAGGCCACATTCAGCTTGCCGAAGAAGTTCCAACTGAGGATGGTGGAGAAGGCGAAGAAGAGCAGGCAAATGGCCACGAAGGCGGAGCCGATGCCCTCGCCGAAGACCATGGAGAAGGCCAGCTGGCACATGTTGGTCTTGTCGATGCCCTCGGCTGCACCTGCGGCCAGGGGGCCGCCGCCGGCATAGAGGGTGGAGATGACCACCAGGGCGGTCATGGTCAGTACCAGGAAGGTGTCGATGAACACGCCTACCATGGCTACCACACCCTGTTCGTGGGGGTTCTTCACGTTGGCCATGGCGTGGGCGTGGGGGGTGGAGCCCATGCCGGCTTCGTTGGAGAAGAGGCCCCGCTTGACGCCCTGGCTGATGGCGGTCTTCAGGGCGGCGCCCACACCGCCGCCGATGATGGCGTGGGGCATAAAGGCGTACCGGAAGATCATGCCGATGGCTTCGGGCAGGTGGGGCAGCCGCATGACCAGGAGTACCAGGCCGCCGGCCAGATACAGAACGGCCATCAGGGGAACTAACTTCTCAGTGACGGAGGCCACACGCTGGATGCCGCCCAGGAAGACGAATGCAGAGGCGGCGGCCACCAGGATACCAACGATCCAGGAGGGGATACCGAAGGCGGTGGCACAGGTGGAGCCGATGGAGTTGGACTGAACCATGGAGCCGATGAAGCCCAGGGCCAGGGTGATGGCCACGGCAAAGAAGCCTGCCAGGAAGGTGCCGAACTTGCCGGTGAAGGCCCGCTTGATGTAGTATACGGGGCCGCCGGCCACAGAGCCGTCTGCCTTTACCACACGGGTCTCCTGGGCCAGAACGGCTTCGGCGTAGACGGTGGCCATGCCGAAGAAGGCGATGATCCACATCCAGAAGATGGCGCCGGGGCCGCCCACCAGGATGGCGCCGCAGGCACCGATGATGTTGCCGGTGCCTACCTGGGCGGCAATGGCGGTGGTGAGGGCCTGGAAGGAGCTCAGGCCGCCCTTCTGCTTGCCGCCCCGGAGGGAGAAGCCCCCGAAGACTTTGCGCATACCCTCGCCGAAGCAGCGGACTTGGACGAACCGGGTCTTAAAGGTAAAGAAGAGGCCGGTGCCCACCAGCAGGACCACCAGAATGTAGTCCGAAAGATAGAAGTTGATTTTCTGTACGATGGTTAACAGCGTATCCATGATGATATCCTCCCGAAAAATGGAATAAAAAATGAGCTGCCGAAAGATCAGCAACTCCGAAGAATAACATACAGACACCGTTTGGAACGATGGTCTGCTCTGTCCTTTTGCCTGAGAGATTCGGTCAAGACTGACCTTACACCTTCGGCACTCAACTCAATGAGATTCTCCAGAGGTCCCTCCGCCTTCAGTCTCCCGTTTGGGGATCCTTAAGGGTTCATCGGGCCATATTTGGTTGTACAGCACTGCGAAAAGAAGGATAACACTTTTTGGAAGGGAATGCAACAAAGTTTCAATACAAAAAGCAGGTAGGATTTTAGGAGAATTTTCGTGCAAAAGGGAGAATTCTGCCGGGACCTCAGCAGAAAGCCTCAGGCCCGCCGGTGGTGAGCCGGCGGGCCTGAGACTTTGCTGGGGTAAGATAGAAAGAAAGGAGGGAGAATGTCTTAGTAATTGCCCAGGCCGTGGTTCCACTGCCACTCCCGGATCTCGGGCAGGTCCTGGCCGTATTCGGCGATATACTGCTTGTGCTCCACCAGTTTGTCCTGGAGCTGCTGGATCAGGAAGGCACCCCGGTTGCCCAGCTTTTCGGGAAGGAGGTTGATGACGTCCATGGTCAGGTGCCAGCGGTCCAGGTTGTTCAGCACGCGCATGTCGAAGGGGGTGGTGATGGTGCCCTCTTCGATGTAGCCGCGCACGTGCAGATTCTTGTTCTTCCGCTTGTAGGTCAGCTCGTGGATGAGGGAGGGATAGCCGTGGAAGGTGAAGAGGATGGGCTTATCCTTGGTAAAGAGCATATCGTACTTCTCGTCGGACAGGCCGTGGGGGTGCTGGGAGTCGGACTGGAGGCGCATCAGGTCCACCACGTTCACCACACGCATCTTCACGTCGGGGAAGTTGTGGCGGACGATGGTGACGGTGGCCAGGGTCTCCAGGGTGGGGGTGTCGCCGCAGCAGGCCAGCACGATGTCGGGCTCCTCCCACTGGTCGTTGGAGGCCCACTGCCAGATGCCGATGCCCTGGGTGCAGTGCTTGACGGCCTGCTCCATGGTGAGCCACTGGGGTCTGGGGTGCTTGGAGGTGACCATCACGTTCACGTAGTTCCGGCTCTTGATACAGTGGTCAAAGACGGACAGGGTGCAGTTGGCATCCGGGGGCAGATACATCCGCACCACGTCGGCCTTCTTGTTGGCCACGTGGTCCAGGAAGCCGGGGTCCTGATGGGTGAAGCCGTTGTGGTCCTGCTGCCAGACGTTGGAGGAGAGGATATAGTTCAGGGAGGCGATATCCTGCCGCCAAGGCAGCTCGTTGCAGGTCTTGAGCCACTTGGCGTGCTGGGCGAACATGGAGTCCACGATGCGGATGAAGGCCTCGTAGCTGTTGAAGAAGCCGTGGCGGCCGGTGAGGAGGTAGCCCTCCAGCCAGCCCTGGCACATATGCTCGGAGAGCATGGAGTCCATGACCCGGCCGGAGCGGCCCAGGAACTCGTCGTATTCCCCTTCGGGCATGTTCCAGACACGGTCGGTCTGCTCGAACATGGGGGTCAGGCGGTTGGACTTGGACTCGTCGGGGCCGAAAACACGGAAGTTCTTGGCGGGCTCGTTCTCCTTGATGACGTCCCGGACGAAGGAACCCAGGACCAGCATGTCCTGTGCCTCCACAGCGCCGGGGGCGGGAATGTCAATGCCGTAGTCCCGGAAGTCGGGCATCTTCAGGTCACGCAGGAGCTTGCCGCCGTTGGCGTGGGGGTTGGCGCCCATGCGGCGGTCGCCGGTGGGGGCCAGGGCTTTCAGCTCGGGGATGAGCTTGCCGTCGTCGGTGAAGAGCTCCTCGGGCTTGTAGCTCTTGAGCCACTCCTCCAGCAGACCCACGTGCTCGGGCTTGGACATTTCGATGGGGACCTGGTGGGCCCGGAAACAGTCCTCGATCTGGTTGCCGTCCACTACCTTGGGGCCGGTCCAGCCCTTGGGGGCCCGGAGGATGATCATGGGCCACTCGGGGCGGCTGTCGTCGCCGGTGGTCCGGGCGTGGCCCTGGATGCGCTGGATCTCACGGACGGCCCAGTCCAGGGCGGCAGCCATCTTCTGGTGCATCTCCATGGGGTCAGAGCCCTCCACGAAGCGGGGCTCCCAGCCGTAGCCCCGGAAGAGGTTCTCCAGCTCGGTGCGGCTCATGCGGGCCAGGATGGTGGGGTTGTGGATCTTATAGCCGTTCAGGTGGACGATGGGCAGGACGGCACCGTCCCCGATGGGGTTAAGGAACTTGTTGGAGTGCCAGGCGGTGGCCAGGGGGCCGGTCTCGGCCTCGCCGTCGCCCACCACGCAGGCAGCGATGAGGGAGGGGTTGTCGAAGACCGCACCGAAGGCGTGGGCCAGGGAGTAGCCCAACTCGCCGCCCTCATGGATGGAGCCGGGGGTCTCGGGAGCCACATGGCTGGGGATGCCACCGGGGAAGGAGAACTGCTTGAAGAGCCGCTGCAGACCCTCCAGGTCCTCGCTGACGTTGGGGTAGACCTCGGAGTAGGTGCCCTCCATGTAGGTGTGGGCCACCATGGCGTTGCCGCCGTGACCGGGACCGGACAGGTAGATCATGTTCAGATCATACTTGACGATGGCTCTGTTCAGGTGGGTATAGATGAAGTTCTGGCCCGGGCAGGTGCCCCAGTGGCCGACGATCTTTTTCTTGATGTGTTCGGGCTTCAGGGGTTCCTTAAGAAGGGGGTTGTCCAGAAGGTACAGCTGGCAGGCGGTCAGGTAGTTGGACGCGCGCCAGTAAGCGTCGATCTTCTCCAGCTGGGCGCTGGTGAGAGCCGCTTTCCGGGACATCCGGGCGGACGTCTTGGCGATGGGTTTGGTACCCTTGGGTTTTCTCGGCATGGAAAAACCTCCTTTTCAATGACATGCTTTTATTATATACAATTCTGCCAAAGAATCAACTGTTATATGAAATAAATTGTAAATAATAATATAACATTTTGAAAATTAAGGGGAAATGGCGGGGTGGAAGAAAAACAGGCGGAGGGTTAAGGGGGTAACGGGTCGGGATAACCCAAGTGGGCGGCCGATATGGGCATCGCCCCTACGGCATTGATACCACGCACCCCCGTTGTAAGGGCGGATTCCGTATCCGCCCACACCCCACGAAAAAGGAGGCTTCCTCATCTGAGGAAGCCTCCTTTGCTGTTTCAATGTACACTTGCCGCTTTCTTCTTCTCCTCTGCGGCCATTCTCTTTGCGTTGGCCAGCATGAGCTTGATGCGGTTTTCCTGGTTGATCTTGGTGGCGCCGGGGTCGTAGTCCACGGAGACGATGTTGGACTCCGGGAAGTCGTCCTTCAGCACCCGGATCATGCCCTTGCCCACGATGTGGTTGGGCAGGCATCCGAAGGGCTGGGCGCAGACGATGTTGGGGGTGCCGGAGTGGATGAGCTCCAGCATCTCGGCGGTGAGGAGCCAGCCCTCGCCCATCTTGCAGCCGTCGTTCAGGTAACCGCCCACCAGCTTGTGGAGCTCCTGGAAGGTGCCGGGGGCCCGGAAACCGTTCTGTTCCAGGGCCTCGATCATGTCCAGCTGGCACTTTTCGATGTAGCCCATAAAGAACTTGCACACCGCCTGCTTGAACCAGCTGCCGCCGAACATATCCACGTCGGAGACCCGGTTGTAGATCTTGAAGATCATGAAGTCGGTGAGGCCGGGGACCACAGGCTCCACCCCCTCATCCAGCAGGAACTGTTCCAGCTGGTTGTTGCCCAGGGAGGAGAACTTGATGTAAATTTCGCCTACCACGCCCACACGGACCTTGGGCTCGCCCGCCACGGGGATGGTCTTGAAGTCGGCGGCGATCTCCTTCAGGATACCCTTCATCTTCTTCCGGGACATGCCGTCGCCCCGGTCGAACCGGGCCAGCAGCTCGTTCAGCCAGTACTCCACCTTGGCGGAGGTGTCCCCGGGGTTGACCTCATAGGGACGGGTCTGGTTGGCCACGTTCATGATGAGGTCGCCGTACATCATGCCGTAGATCATCTTCCGCAGCAGGGGGATGGTCAGTTGGAAGCCGGGGTTCTTTTCCAGGCCGAAGGACACGGAGATGACGGGGATGTATTCCATCCCGGCCTTTTCCAGGGCCTTGCGGAGCATGTGGATGTAGTTGGAGGCACGGCAGCCGCCGCCGGTCTGGGTGATGAGCAGGGCCACCTTGTGGGGGTCATAGCCGGAGTTCTGCACCGCGTCGATGAGCTGGCCGATGACCAGCAGGGCGGGGTAGCAGGCGTCGTTGTGGACGTATTTCAGGCCGTTGTCGATGACGTTCCGGCTCTCGTTGGTGAGCATATCCACCTGGTAGCCAGACTCCCGCAGGAGCTTGGCGAAGAGGCCGAAGTGGATGGGGAGCATCTGGGGCATGAGAAGGGTGTATTCCTTCCGCATCTCCTCGGTGAAGAGGAGGCGTCCAGTGCTGTCATATTCCAGTTTTGCCATGTCAGCGTGCCTCCTCTCTCTGTCTGTCCCGGGCTTCCAGGGCGGCCATCAGGCTGCGGATGCGGATCTTCACCGCGCCCAGGTTGGAAATGTCGTCGATCTTCAGCTGGGTGTACAGGTCGCCCCCCTCTTCCAGAATGGAGCGGAGCTCGTCGGTGGTGATGGCGTCTACGCCGCAGCCGAAGGAGACCAGCTGGATGAAGGCCATGTCCTCCTGGGTGCAGACGTACCGGGCGGCGTTGTACATGCGGGCGTGATAGGTCCACTGGTTCAGCACCCGGCGGGGCTGTTTGTCCATGTGGTGGAAGACGGCGTCCTCGGTCACCAGCACGAAGCCGTAGGAGGTGATGAGGTCGTTGATGCCGTGGTTGATCTCGGGGTCCATGTGGTAGGGCCGGCCGGCCACCACCAGGATCTTTTTCCCGTTGTCCCGGGCCCACTGGATGTACTCGGCCCCCTTATCCTTCACCAGCTGGCGGAAGCCGTCGTAGGCGGCGTAGGCCTTGCGGATGGCGGAGACGGCCTCCCGCTTGGGGATGCCGAACTCACGGGCCAGGAGCTCTGCCCCCTTCTTTTCAAAGTCCTTAGGGCGGTGGACACCGATGTTGTCGTGGATGTACTTCACCCCGGACAGGGCAGGGATGTTGACGTTGAGCAGGTCGGGATAGTAGGCCACCACGGGGCAGTTGTAGTGGTTGTCTGCCAGACCTTCGTCGAAGTTGTAGGACATGCAGGGGTAGAAGATGGCGTCCACCCCTTCCTCCAGCAGGGCCATCACGTGGCCGTGGAGGAGCTTGGCGGGGTAGCAGACGGTGTCCGAGGGGATGGTCTGCTGACCCTTGATGTACAGAGCCCGGTTGGACTCGGGGGAGAGGACCACCTCGAAGTTCAGGCTGGTGAAGAGCTCGAACCAGAAGGGGAGGTTTTCGTACATATTCAGGCCGAAGGGGATGCCGATGCGGCCCCGGGCGCCGGTGCCCTTGCCCTTGCCGTTCAGGGACCGCAGATGGTCGTACTTGAACTTCAGCAGGTCGGGGATGTCCGCCTTGGGCTGGCCCAGAGGGACGGAGCAGCGGTTGCCGGAGATGAACCGGCGGCCCCCGTCGAACTTGTTGATGGTCAGGGAGCAGCGGTTGGTGCAGCCCTTGCAGGTGGAGGGACGGGCCTCGTGGGTGAAGCTGGCCAGGGCCTCGGCAGGCAGCAGGCTGGACTTGTCCAGACCGGCCTCCTTGGCGGCCAGGGCTGCGCCGTAGGCGCCCATCATGCCGGAGATGGTGGGGCGGGTGACCTCCCGGCCGATCTCCTGCTCGAAGGAGCGGAGGACGGCGTCGTTGAGGAAGGTGCCGCCCTGGACCACGATGTGCTTGCCCAGGTCGTCGGCGCTGGCGGCACGGATGACCTTGTAGATGGCGTTCTTCACCACGGAGATGGACAGACCGGCGGAGATGTCCTCCACAGAGGCGCCGTCCTTCTGGGCCTGCTTCACGGAGGAGTTCATAAAGACCGTGCAGCGGGAGCCCAGGTTCACGGGGTGCTGGGCAAAAAGGCCCATCTTGGAGAAATCTGCGATGTTCTGGCCCAGGGCCTTGGCGAAGGTCTCGATGAAAGAGCCGCAGCCGGAGGAGCAGGCTTCGTTCAGGAGGATGGAGTCCACGGCGCCGTTTCGGATCTTGAAGCACTTCATGTCCTGGCCGCCGATGTCGATGATGAAGTCCACGTCGGGGGAGAAGTGGCGGGCGGCGTTCAGGTGGGCTACAGTCTCCACCAGGCCCAGATCGCAGGAAAAGGCGTTCTTGATGAGGTCCTCGCCGTAGCCGGTGACGGCGGCCCCCTTGATGGTCACCCGGTCGCCGCACTGCTTGTAGATCTCCTGGAGCTGGGGCAGGACGATGCCCACGGGGTTGCCCAGGTTGGAGTGGTAGAAGGAGTAAAGGATGTTGCAGTCCGGGTCGATGAGCACCATCTTGGTGGTGGTGGAGCCTGCGTCGATGCCTAAGTAAGCATCCCCGGAATAGGTGGACAGATCCACCGTGGGGACGGTCATGGAGGCGTGACGGGCGGAGAAGGCCTCGTAATCAGCCGGGTCGGTGAAGAGGGGGGGCATGGTGTCCACAGGGGTGCCGCTCTCAGCGGCGTGCTCCAGCTTCTCCAGCAGAGCCTCGAAGGGCTGGGCGGCGTTGTCCTCGGTGCACAGGGCTGCACCGATGGCGGCGAAGCAGTCGCCGTCCTGGGGGAAGATGGCGTGGTCGCTGTCCAGCTTCAGGGTCTCCACGAAGCGCTCCCGCAGGCCCATGAGGAAGGTGAGGGGACCGCCCAGGAAGACGATCTTCCCCTTGAGCTCACGGCCCTGGGTGAGGCCTGCCACGGTCTGGTCGACGACCGCCTGGAAGATGGAGGCCGCCACGTCCTCCTTCCGGCCGCCCTGGTTCAGGATGGGCTGGATGTCGCTCTTGGCGAAGACGCCGCAGCGGGAGGCAATGGGGTAGATCTTCTCGTGCTGCAGGGAGAGGGCGTCCAGCTCGTTCACGGTCACGTTCAGCAGGGTGGCCATCTGGTCGATGAAGGCACCGGTGCCGCCGGCGCAGGAGCCGTTCATGCGCTCCTCGATGGAGCCGCCGAAGAAGATGATCTTGGCGTCCTCGCCCCCCAGCTCGATGACCGCATCGGTGCCGGGGACAAAGGCCCGGACGGCGGCAGCGGTGGCGTAGACCTCCTGGACGAAGTCCAGGCCGGAGGCCTTGGCCACGCCCAGACCGGCAGAGCCGGTGATGAGGAGCTGGACCTCCTGGCCGGAGAGCATGTCGGTCAGCTGGCGGAGGGTCTCGCAGGTCCGCTCTCTGGCCTTGGAGTAATGGCGTTCATAGGAGCGGAAGAGTAGTTTATTGGTTTCATCCAGCACCACCACCTTGACGGTGGTGGAGCCGATGTCGATACCGATTCTAAGCATATCTATCACCTCGATAGGGTAGGGTTCCTATTAAAATATAAATAAAACTTATCATCATATTATAACTGAGATTTTTGGGAAAAACAATAGTAAACTTTGGGAGTCCCTGGAAGAATAGTGTACAATATCCAGAGATTTGTCTAAAAACCGTATCTGTGGACCTCACAGTTTTGCACAGCTGGGGTCTCTGGCTGCCACTGCCAGCCTTCCCTTGCCTTCTGCTACGGTCAGCACACGCCCGGGGGAGAGATCTCCCTGCAGGAGGAGTTCGGCGGCAGGGTTTTCCACCTGGTTCCGGATGAGCCGCCGCAGGGGCCGTGCCCCGTACCGGGGGTCCCGTCCCTCCCGGGCCAGCCAGGTAAGGGCGCCCTGGGAGACCTGCAGGTCCACCCCCTTCTCTGTCAGCCGTTCCCCCAGCCGGTCCAGGAGCTTTTTGGCGATGACGGTCATCTCCTCCTCCCCCAGGGGGTGGAAGAGGATGGTCTCGTCCAGCCGATTCAGGAATTCCGGGCGGAATACCTGGCGGAGCTCCCGCTGCAAGGCGGCCTCGGTGGCCTGCTGTCCTTCTCCGCCGGTGAAGCCCAGAGGGGTCCCGGCAGAGAGCCTTTCGCCCCCTACGTTGGAGGTCATAATGAGGACGGTGTTTCGAAAATCTGTCCGTTTTCCTTGGGAATCTGTCAGAATGCCGTCCTCCATGATCTGGAGGAGGAGCCCCCACACCTCGGGGTGGGCCTTCTCCAGTTCATCAAACAGGAGGACTGCGTAAGGCCGCTGGCGGACGGCTTCGGTGAGCTGCCCGCCCTCCTCGTGGCCCACATAGCCGGGCGGGGACCCGGTAAGCCGGGAGGCGGTATGCTTTTCGTTGAACTCGGTCATATCGAACCGGAGGAGGGCCTCCTCTGTTCCGAAGAGGAACCGGGCCAGAGCCTTGGCCAGCTCGGTCTTGCCCACCCCGGTGGGGCCCAGGAAGAGGAAGGACCCCACCGGCCGCCCCGGTTCCTTCAAGCCGGCCCGGCTTCGGCGGATGGCCTGGGCCACTGCCTTCACCGCCTGGGTCTGCCCGGCTACCTCCCGGGAAAGGGCCTCTTCCAGGGTCAGGAGCCGCCGGCTCTCCGCCCGGGTCAGGTCGGCAAGGGGAATGCCCGTCCACTGGCTGACCACGGCGGCTACCTCCTGCCGGTCCACTGCCGGAGGGGCTTCCTGCCAGGTCCTGTCCCCGGTCTCCCAGGTCATCCTGGCCTGAGAGGCCGCCTCATCCAGCAGGTCGATGGCCTTGTCCGGCAGACGCCGGTCGGCCAGATACCGCACCGACAGAGCCACCGCCGCCTCCATGGCCCGGTGGGTGAAGGCTACCCCGTGGTGGTGGCTGTATCGGGGCGCCAGACTTTCCAGAATGGTCAGGGCCTGTTCTGCCGAGGGTTCGGCCACCTGGACGGGCTGGAACCGCCGCTCCAGGGCGGCGTCCTTGCGGATGACCCGGCGGTACTCCTCCTGGGTGGTGGCCCCGATGAGATGGAGCTGCCCCCGGGCCAGGGCGGGCTTGAGCAGGTTGGCGGCATCGATGGCCCCCTCGGCGCTCCCTGCCCCGATGACCGTATGGAGCTCGTCCAGAAAGAGAATGACGTTCCCCGCCCGGTGGACCTCATTGAGTATGTTTTTCATCCGCTCCTCAAACTCCCCCCGGTACTTGGTTCCGGCCACCACCGAGGGCAGGTCCAGGGCCAGGAGCCGCTTGGACCGGAGCTGGTCGGGGACCTGTCCGGCGGCCATTTTCTGGGCCAGCCCCTCGACCACGGCGGTCTTGCCCACCCCCGGCTCTCCCAGGAGAAGGGGGTTGTTCTTGGACCGGCGGATGAGGATCTGGATGACCCGGCGGATCTCTTCCTCCCGGCCGGTGACCGGGTCATACTCCCCCCGGTTGGCCAGGCCCACCATGTCCCGGGTGTGCTGGTCCAGCAGCCGGGTGGCCGGGGTAGAGGGGGGCGGCGTGTAGGTCTCGTTTTTGCGGGAGAATCCGCTGCGCTCCCCGCCGAAGGAGGCCAGGACCTCCCGGCGGAGGTCCCGGGGCTCGCGGCCTGCCTGGGTGAGCAGCCGGGCGGCCCCGCCCTCTTGGTTCAGGAGGGCCAGCAGCAGGTGCCGGGACCCTACCTGGCGGTGGCCCAAGGCCCGGCTCTGGGCCACGGCATCCTTTAGTACCCGGTCCAGCTGGGGGGTGAGGGACCGGGCCAGGGGCAGGGGAGCCCCCTGGCCTGTCTGCCGGGTGAGGGCCTCCCGCAGGGCCCGGAGGGTGAGCCCCTGGGCCTTGAGCAGAGGACAGGCATGACAGCGGGGGTGATGCAGGAGCCCCAGAAGAAGATGTTCGCTCCCCACGGCGGTGTGGCCCAGGCTCTGAGAGAAGGCCCCGGCAGAGGCCAGGACGGCCCTGGCCTGGGGGGTGAAGGTCACGGTCTGGATGGGGATCCCTCCTCTCTGGGTGCCTGCCGGGGCTGGGAAAGGGGGATGACGGATTTCATGCGGTTTTCGTGGGTAATTGTGGAGGGCGCGCCCTCCAGGCCGGGGGTAACGCTGCCCGGGACAGGCCGGGGCTGGTTGGAGTTTTCCATGGCTGCTGACCACCTTTCTGGGGTAAATGACCACAATATCTGGGGAATTTTGACTTGTCTTGTCTGCTATTTGGTTGTCGTTCGCTAACTGGCGGCTTTCGCCGGTGAACCCGTCCGATTGGATCATTGCTACAAGATTCTGTGAAAGTATTCCCAAAAACTGTGAAGATATCCGAAAAAAATTGTGATTTAGGAATTGCATTTTTGAAAAGATGTGGTACAATCATATGTGCCAAGAAAAATTTATTATTGGAGGTACCTACCCATGGCATATGCAATTAACGCTGAACTGTGCACCTTCTGCAAGAAGTGCATCGACGAGTGCCCCACCGGCGCTATCGTCGAAGGCACCGTCGACGGCAAGGAAGTCTGCATCGTCACTTCCGAGTGCATCGACTGCGGCGGCTGCGAAGACGCTTGCGAGACCGATCCCAAGGCTCTGGGCTTCGTCGACTAATTATTTAGTTCAGCGACCCTAACAGGGAAACAAGAAAGAGTGTGCTGTGATATCCAGCACACTCTTTTTTTGTTTTCTGGGGGTGTGTGACCTTCGCCACGCTGACAGGGCGCCTCCGGCTGGCGCGCGGGTACGTCCGTCAAGACCCTGCGCCGATGCGTGCCCAGCTGGTGGGCACGCTGTCACCAACCTGGGACAAAAGGCCGCAGGCCAGGGTGTTCCAACGTTGGGACTAACAAGTATGTACCAACCTCAACCGGGTCCAGGGCAGAGCCCTGGTGCTCTTTCTCCCGGCTTTCTCCAGAGAAAGCCGGGCCCCGCCGGAGGCGTTTTCCAACGTGGCAGGGTTTCTCCAACCTTCCAAGCAAAAAAGTCTCTTTTGGTTGAGTTTTTATATTAGATGTGGTATAATCCTTAAAATGCGTTTGTATGCTCTTTTGGGGGCCAGCCCCCAAATCGACTCACCCCTTGAAAGGAGGTCCTTTCGATATGAAAATCGTTGTCCTGGCCGGCGGCCTCAGCCCGGAGCGGAACGTCTCCCTCTCCTCGGGCACCATGATCACGGAAGCCCTGCGCTCCCTGGGCCACCGGGCAGCTCTCGTAGATATGTATTTTGGTCTGGAGGACTACACCGGTCCTCTGGAGGACTTTTTCGACCAGCCCGTGTCCGAGGCCGGAAAGAAGGTGGACCGGGCCGAGCCCGACCTGGAAGCCATCCGGAAGGCCCGGAAGTGGCAGTCCCCCAGCCTCTTCGGCAAGAATGTCATTGAACTCTGCCAGATGGCGGATATCGTCTTTCTGGGGCTCCACGGGGCCTGCGGTGAGGACGGCCGGGTCCAGGCCGCTTTCGACGTGCTGGGCATCCCCTACACCGGGGCCGGGTCCCTGGCCTCGGGTATCGCCATGGACAAGGACCTGACCAAGCGCCTCATTGCCGGTCTGGGTGTGGAGACCCCCAAGTGGGTCCGCACCGACTACACCGAAAAGGATGTGGACCGGCTCACCAGCACCACCCCCGTCCCCTGTGTAATCAAGCCTGTGGACAGCGGCTCCTCCATCGGCGTGGCCATCGCCCACACCAAGAAGGAGCTCCACGCTGCCCTGCTGGAGGGCCTGAAGTTCGGCGGACGGTGCGTCCTGGAGCAGTACGTCTCCGGCCGGGAGATCCAGGTGGGCATCCTGGGTGACACTGCCCTGCCCTCCATCGAGATCATCCCCAAAGAGGGCTTTTACGACTACGCCAACAAGTACCAGCCCGGCGCCGCTGAAGAAATTTGCCCCTCTCCCATCCCCGAAGCCTGGGAGAAGAGACTGGAGCAGGATGCCCTCACGGTCTACCATGCCCTGGGTCTGGAGGTCTATTCCCGGGCTGACTTCATCGTGGACGAGGCCGGGACCCCCTGGTTCCTGGAGATCAACACCCTCCCCGGCATGACCCCCACCAGTCTGGTTCCCCAGGAGGCCGCCGCCGTGGGCATCGGCTACGGGGAACTCTGTCAGAAGATCATCGACCTGTCTCTGCAGGCCAGAAATAAAAACTAACAAACGGAGAAACGTTATGGAACCTATGCGAGTACGGGAGCTTCTCGCCGCCACCGGCGGGACCCTCTTGGGAAACCCTGACAATCAGGACCTGGAGGCGGTCATCACCGCCGTGGAGACCGACAGCCGTGCCGCCCATGATGGGGCCCTCTTTGTGGCCCTCCGGGGTGAGCAGACCGACGGCCACCGGTACATCTCCTCTGCCATGGCCAACGGCGCAGCCGGCTGCCTGGTGGAGGATGTCCCCGAGGAATTCCTCCCCGGCAAGTTCTACATCCAGGTCCCCAGCACCCTGGAGGCCGTGGGCCATGTGGCCAAGGCCTACAAGGAGAAGTTCAAGATCCCTGTGATCGGCGTCACCGGCAGCGTGGGCAAGACCACCACCAAGGACATGATCGCCGCTGTTCTGGGCCGGAAGTTCCGGGTCCTGAAGACCGAGGGCAACTTCAACAACGAGCTGGGCCTGCCTCTGACCCTCTTCCGCCTGACCCCCAAGGACGAGATCTGCGTGCTGGAAATGGGCATGAGCGCCCTGGGGGAGATCGACTACCTCACCAGGATCGTGGTCCCCGATGTGGCGGTCATCACCAACATCGGCGATGCCCACATCGAGAACCTGGGCAGCCGGGAGAACATCCTCAAGGCCAAGTGTGAGATCTTCAACTATATGTCCTCTGCCGGCCTGGCTGTCCTCAGCGGGGACGATGCCATGCTCCGGGGCCTGGACGGCCAGGTCACCCCCAAGACCGTCCTCTGCGGCGCCGTGGGCCAGCCCCCCTACCAGGCCAGCAACATCAGCCAGCTGGGGGCCAGGGGCATGGAGTGCACCGTGAAGACCCCCAAGACGGAGTTCACCGTCACCGTGCCCGCCCTGGGCAACCACATGATCTATCCCGTCCTCATGGCCTGCGCCATCGGCGAGTGGTTCGGCCTCACCGGGGAAGAACTGGCCGAGGGCATCCGGGCTTTTGTCCCCACCAAGATGCGGATGAACGTGGTCCGCAAGGGGGAGGTCACCATCCTGGACGACGCCTACAACGCCAATCCCCAGTCCATGCGGGCTGCGCTGGAGGTCCTGTCCCAGAGCGGCGGCGACCGGCGGGTGGCCATCCTGGGCGACATGTTCGAGCTGGGCGTGCTGGGCCCTGAGCTCCACCGTGGGGTGGGCGAGTTCGCCGGTACCGTGGGCAACATCGATGCCCTTCTGGCCGTGGGCGACCTGGCCTGGAACCTGTACGATGCCGCCTGCCAGTCCAGCATTCCCGACGTGATCTACGCCGAGGACAAGGAGGAGGCCAAGAAGTACCTGCCCGACCTGGTCAAGCCCGGCACGGTCATCCTGGCCAAGGCCTCCCGAGGCATGCACTTTGAGGAGCTGGTCCTTGAGGTCAAGCGGTTAGCACCTAACGAATAAATAGTGCTGTACTGCGAGGTTACAACCCCTCCGACTCGCCTGACGGCGAGCCACCTCCCCTTACACAGGGGAGGCAGAGGCGAGTGCGAAACCTCAGGCTCCCTTGTGTAAAGGGAGCTGGCACGGCGAAGCCGTGACTGAGGGATTGTAGCCTGCCGATTCCAACCAACGTACAAAAAAGCGCCCGCCAAGGGCGGGCGCTTTTCAGCGAAAGAATTATCCCAGATTGCTGAAGTCCACGATCATCTTCTTGGGGGTGTGCTTGATGAGCTCCTCCAGGGTCTCCTCATAGGGAGCGCAGGCGATGGCACGGTCGGTGATGTAACCGGTCACCAGGAAGGCGGGGACCACGTCGTAGGCGGGGGTCCAGCCCTTGGCATCGCCGCAGTCCAGGCCGTCGGTGACGGAAGCGGGATCCCCCTCTGCGGTGCCGAAGGCGGTGCCGTCGGGGATCTCCAGGTCGATGTCGTCAGAGTTCATGACGGCATAGAAGGGGATGGAGTGGAAGTAGCAGGCGATGGCCAGCTCATAGGTGCCCACGGGGGCCTTCAGGTCGCCGGACTTGGCGGCCAGGATGCCATCGGCCAGGACCACATGTGCCCCCTGGCGTGCCAGGTAAGTAGCGGCGGCGTGGTCGGGGATCAGGGTGAAGGGGACCTTCTCCTTGGTCAGCTCCTGGGCAGTGACGGTAGCGGCTGCCAGAGAGGGACGGCCTTCCAGAATGCCCAGCTGCTCGATCTGACCCCGCTTGACGCCCCGGCGGGCAATGCCCAGTGCGCCCCAGGGAGAGGCAGAGTGGAACACGCCGCCGTCTGCACGGACCAGCACACGGGTGCCCTCGCTCATCATATCGGTGCCGTTGCGGCAGATGTTGCGGGATGCCACCACCTGCTGGCGCTCGTAGGTCACGGCGGTGGCCAGGATGGCAGTGAGGCGGTCTGCGTTCTTCAGATAGGCCTCGGGGGGATTCTTCATAAAGTTCATGGCATGTGCCATGTCACGGTGGCCCTTGCGGCTTTCCATAAGCAGGTCGGCGGCGGCGTTCAGTGCCTCGTCATAGGCCTCGGTGAGCTGCTTGTCCTGGTGTTCTACGGCGGCCAGGGCGAAGCCGTAGGCACCGGCGATGGCGGCGATCTTCTCGTCCAGGATGACGCCGGAGGAGAGGGTGTTGGCCACGGCCTTCACGTTGTCGCAGTCGATCCAGGATTCCTCCTGGGGATACTTGGTCTGGTCCAGGAGAGACAGGACCTGACCCTGCCACTGAAGTGCGATCATAGGGGGTTACCTCCTGTGTTTATAGAGTTAAAATCAGCGATAGCTGTCCTAGTGGAGCTATCATATCATAATTTCAGGGCCAACGCCACTCCTGATTGGGAAAAATGTTGACCCTGACAGAGGAAGTCAATGCATGATCGATATTGCAGTAAGAGATATCATAAAAGAATACGAGGTGGGTGAACCCGTTCTCAACGGCCTCACCTTCCAGGTGGACACCGGCGAGCGGGTGGGTATCCTGGGCCGCAACGGCTCGGGCAAGACCACCCTCTTCCGGATCCTCACCGGCCAGGAGCATGCCGACAGCGGCGATGTGATCATCGCCCCCGGTAAGCGCTTAGGCCTCATCTCCCAGATCCCCGTCTACCCCGTGGGCTTCACGGTGGAGGACGTCCTTCGTACGTCCTTCGACCACTTAAAGGCCATGGAGGAGGAGATGGCCGCCCTGTCCGAGCAGCTCTCCGGGGGAGACAAGGACCTGCTGGCCCGGTACGACCGGCTCCAGGTGGCCTTCGAGACCGGGGGCGGCTACGAGACCGAGACCCGGCTGGAGAAGGTCTGCTCCGGTCTGGGCATTGAGAAGGCCTTTCGGGAGAAGTTCTTTGCCGACCTGTCCGGCGGCGAGAAGACCCGGATCAACCTGGCCCGCCTCATTCTGGTGGACACCGAGATCCTTCTCCTGGACGAGCCCACCAACCACCTGGACTTAAACGCCACCGTCTGGCTGGAGGAGTACATCAAGACCTACAAGGGCACCGTCCTCATCATCTCCCACGACCGGTACTTCCTGGACCGGACCATCGACCGGGTCATCGAGGTGCGGGACGGCAAGGCCGAGTTCTATTCCGGCAATTACTCCTTCTACGCCGTGGAAAAGGAGAAGCGGTACTTAGAGCAGCTCCGTCAGTACCAGAAGGAGCAGGCCGAGCTCAAGCGTCTGTCGGACACCGTCCGCTCCATGCACGAGCACAACACCGAGCTCCTCCACAAGCGGGCCTTCTCCATTGAAAAGCGCATGGCCAAGATGGCCGGCACCGCCCGGCCCACCAAGGTCAAGAAGATGAACGCCAAGTTCGGCACCGCCGAGTTCCACGCCGACGACCTTTTGGAGATCAAAAACCTGGAAAAGGCCTTCGGTCCCCAGAAGCTCTTTGACGATGTGACCCTTCGGGTGGAGGACGGGGATCGAATCGCCCTCTTAGGCGACAACGGCACCGGCAAATCCACCCTCTTAAAAATCATCCTGGGGGAGGAACTCCAGGACGGGGGCACCGTCAAGCAGGGCGGCACCGTGAAGACCGGCTACCTGCCCCAGCAGGTGAAGTTCCAGGACCCCAGCCTGACCCTCTTTGACACCATGCTGGCCGAGGCCAACTGCACCGCTCAGCAGGCCCGGGATCGCCTGGGTACCTTCCAGTTCCAGGGGGAGGACGTCTTCAAGACGGTCTCCGTCCTGTCCGGCGGCGAGCAGAGCCGCCTGCGGCTGTGCATTCTCATGGATGAGAAGGTGAACTTCCTCATCCTGGACGAGCCCACCAACCACCTGGATCTGGAGTCCAGAGAGTGGATCGAAAATGCCGTGGAAGACTATGAGGGGACCCTCCTCTTCGTCTCCCACGACCGATACTTCATTGACCGCTTCGCCACCCGGATCTGGACCCTGGAAGGGGGGAAGGTCTCCGACTTCAAGGGGGACTACACCGCCTACCAGGCCATGCGGGAGCGGATGAAGACCCTGGCCCCTCCCCCCAAGAAGGAGGAGAAGGTCAAAAAGGAAAAGCCCAAGCGCACCGGCGGCACCAAGCAGCTGAAAAAGGAGCTGGCAGCAGCCGAGAAGCGCATGGAAAAGCTGGATCAGCTCATGGAAGAGCTGAACGCCCGGAAGGAGGAAGCGGCTTCCGATTACCAGAAGCTCCAGGAACTTATGGACCAGGAGACCGCCTACACCGAGGAGTACGATTCCCTCATGGAAAAGTGGGAGGAGCTCTCCACCGCCATCGAGGCGGAGGAAGGATAAAGGAATCCTGCCACGTCTATGGACTGCCTGCCCGGCAGGGGCTCCCTTTCTTCCAAGAAAGGGAGGAAAGAAGGCCAAAGGGAGAGAGGTTCTCTCCCTTTGGAAACCCTCTCTCTGGTGGGTGGAACCCTGTTTTATGCATCGGCAGGCTTGGCCAGTGCGCGCCACCGGCTGGCGCGCGGGTGCGTGTAGCCAGAACCTGCGCTGTCGCGTGCCCAGCTGGTGGGCACGCCGATACCCACGCTGTTCTGCAGGCCGCAGGCAAGGGAAAATGAATCAGCCAATCCGGCAGGGAGAATGTGCCTTATATACGGGTCCAGGGCAAAGCCCTGGTGCTCTTTTCCTCCCTTTTCTCCAGAGAAAAGGGAGTCCCGCCCGGAAGGGCAAACCGTGGTTAACAAATAAACTTATGATAGAAAAGGAGAAACTACCATGTCTGAGAACAAGAACAACAACGTCATGACCACCGAGGAAAAGATGAAGGAACTCTTCGACCTGATGGACGCCAAGGCAGCTGCCGGTGAACTGAACGAAGTGGAGAACGACGGGAAGTTCGACGAGGAGTTCAAGAAGGAAATGGAAGAGGCCATGAGCCCCATGTCCGCCTCTGAGGTGGCCGGCTATGAGTACTCCATGATGATGAACCAGTTCGAGGCCATGCTGGAGGACTGGAACCGCCGTGAGGCCGAGGAGCAGGCTGCTGCAGCAGCCGCCAAGAAGGCAGCCGAGGAAGCCAAGGGCGAGTAATGCTGTCCCGGCTTCGAAACCTGGTCCTCCGGCTGGAGGAGCTGGAGACCCAGCTGGCCCAGCCGGAGACCTACGCCGACCCGGCCAGGCTCTCCAAGCTCACCAAGGAGCAGAAGGACCTGACCCCGGTGGTGGACACCTACCGTCGGTGGCAGACCGCCCTGTCTGACCTGGCGGGCCTGGAGGAGCTGCTCTCCGACCCGGAGTGCCGGGACCTGGCCCAGGCGGAGTACGGCCCCCTGAAGGCCGAGACCTGCCGCCTGGAGGAGGAATTAAAACTCCTGCTCATCCCCAAGGACCCCATGGACGACAAGTCGGTCATCATGGAGATCCGTGCCGGGGTGGGCGGGGAGGAGGCCGCCCTCTTCGCCCACAGCCTCTACCGGATGTACGCCATGTTCGGGGAACATCAGGGCTGGCGGCTGGAGCTGGCCGGTCTCAGCGAGACCGAGCTGGGGGGTATTAAGGAGATCTCCTTCCTGGTGGAAGGGGAGGGGGCCTTTGCCCGGCTCAAGCATGAGAGCGGGGTCCACCGGGTCCAGCGTGTCCCGGAGACCGAGTCCGGGGGGCGCATCCACACCTCCACCTGCACGGTGGCGGTGCTGCCCCAGGTGGACGAGGTGGAGTTCGCCCTGAACCCTGCCGACCTGCGTATCGACACCTTCCGTGCTTCCGGCGCCGGCGGCCAGCACATCAACAAGACTGAGTCTGCCATCCGCATCACCCACCTGCCCACGGGCACGGTGGTGGAGTGTCAGGATCAGCGCAGCCAGCATAAGAACAAGGACCGGGCCATGTCCATCCTCCGCTCCCGCCTGTATGAGCAGGCCGTCCAGGAGCAGGAGGCGGCCATTGCAGGCCAGCGCCGCAGTCAGGTGGGTTCCGGCATGCGCAACGAGCGCATCCGCACCTACAACTTCCCCCAGGGGCGGGTCACCGACCACCGGATTGGTCTGACCCTCTACAAGATCGACGCCGTCATGAACGGCGACCTGGAGGAGATCATCGACGGCCTGGTCCTCCACGCCCGGATGGAGCAGCAGAGGAACCAAGAACCATGAAGGAAATGAACACCATCCGGTACACCATGGACACCGTCCCCCAGGCCGCCCGTGCCATGGAGGCGGGGGAACTGGTGGCCGTCCCCACCGAGACGGTCTACGGCCTGGCCGCCCACGCCGGTCTGGACCGGTCCGTCCAGGATATCTACACCGTCAAGACCCGTAACCCCGGAAAGCCCCTGTCCATCCTGGTCTCCGGCATGGATATGGTGGAGGGGTATACGAAGAACATCCCCGCCGCAGCCTATCGACTGGCGGAGAAATACTGGCCCGGTCCCCTGACCATGGTGCTGGAGGACAAGGGCTGTGCCGCCCCCACGGTCACCGCCGGGGGGACCACCCTGGGGGTCCGCTGCCCGGACCACCCCATGACCCTGGCCCTGATCCGTGCCCTGGGTGCCCCTCTGGCGGCCCCCTCGGCCAACCCGGAAGGGGCCCCCTCTCCCAAGTCCGCCCAGGAGGTCTTTGCCTACTTTGACGGGAAGATCCACGGTATCCTGGATGGCGGCCCCTGCACCGTGGGGGTGGAGTCCACCATCGTGGACCTGACCGGCGAAGAGCCCAGGATCCTCCGGGAGGGAGGCATCCCGGGAGAGGAACTGCTGACCTTTATCAAGGAGGCACACACATGAAGATCATCGGCATCACCGGCCCCACCGGCGCCGGCAAGACCACCGCATTAAACGCCCTCACCAGTCTGGGGGGCTGTATCATCGACGCAGACGCTGTTTACCACGAGCTCACCGTCACCAGCGCCCCCATGCGGGAGGAGATCTCCGCCCGTTTCCCCGGGGTCTATGAGGGAACCACCCTCCACCGGAAGAAGCTGGGAGCCATCGTTTTCCAGGACGAAACCGCCCTGGCCGACCTGGATGTGATCATCCAGAAGTACGTCACCCAGGCCACCCGGGAGAAGCTGGCCCAGGCAGAGGCTGAGGGCAAGCCCGCCGCTGCCATCGACGCCATCAAGCTCCTGGAGAGCGGCCTTTCCGACCTGTGCCACTGCACCCTGGCGGTCACCGCTCCGGAGGAACTCCGTGTCAAGCGCATCATGGCCCGGGAGGGCATCTCCGAGGAGTACGCCTGGATGCGGGTGAACGCCCAGCACAAGAGCGCCTGGTTCCAGGAGCGCTGCGACCATACCTTAGAAAGCACCGAGGCGGACACGGTGGAGACCTTCGCTGAAAGGGCCCGCACCCTGTTCCGCACGATCATGGAGGAATAAAGCCTATGGAAAACAAAGAACTGACCCTGGCGCAGCAGAAGAAAAAGGACCTGTTCATCCAGAAGACCAACGGCTACGACAAGCTGGCTGACGGGGAACTGGCCCTCATCACCGAATACTGCGAGGGTTACAAGACCTTCCTGGACCAGGGCAAGACCGAGCGGGAGTGCGTGGACTACGCCATCGCTCTGGCCGAGGCCGCAGGTTTCCGTCCCCTGGTCCGGGGCATGGAGCTCAAGCCCGGCGACAAGGTCTATGCCAACAACCGGGGCAAGGCCCTGAACCTGGCCGTCATCGGCAAGAAGTCCCTGGCAGAGGGGGCGGTCATCGGCGCCGCCCACATCGACTCCCCCCGCCTGGACCTGAAGCAGAACCCCCTCTACGAGGACAAGGAGATGGCCTACCTGAAGACCCACTACTACGGCGGCATCAAGAAGTACCAGTGGGCCACCATCCCCCTGGCTCTCCACGGCGTGGTCATCCTCCAGGACGGCACCTCTGTCGCCGTCCGTATCGGTGAGGACCCCGGCGATCCCCAGTTCACCGTGGGGGATCTGCTGCCCCACCTGGCCGCCGACCAGGCCAAGCGGACCATGGGCGACATCATCACCGCCGAGCAGCTGAATATCTTCGTGGGCAGCCAACCCTTCGATAAGGAAGAGGGCTCCGACCGGGTGAAGCTGGGCATCCTCTCCATCCTCCACGAAAAGTACGGCATGGTGGAGGAGGACTTCCTCTCTGCCGAGCTCATGGCAGTTCCCGCCGCCAAGGCGGTGGACATTGGCCTGGACCGTTCGGTCATCGGCGCCTACGGTCAGGATGACCGGGTCTGCTCCTATGCCTGCCTGAAGGCCCTGCTGGAGCTGGATGTCCCCGAGACCACCGCCGTCTGCGTCCTGGCAGACAAGGAGGAGATCGGCTCCGAGGGCGTCTCCGGCATGCAGTCCGCCTTCTTTGACACCTTCATGGAGGACCTGTGCGACAGCCAGAAGGTCCCCCTGCGGGCCTGCTACGAGAAGGCATTCTGCCTGTCTGCCGACGTCTCCGCCGCCTACGACCCCAACTTCCCCGAGGCCTATGAGGTCCGCAACTCCGCCTTCCTGAACTACGGTGTGTGCATCAGCAAGTACACCGGCGCCCGGGGCAAGTCCGGCGCCTCCGACGCCTCTGCCGAGCTGGTGGGCAAGGTCCGCCGCCTGTTTGCAGAGAACGGCGTGGTGTGGCAGCTGGCCGAGCTGGGCAAGACCGACCAGGGCGGCGGCGGCACCGTGGCCTGCTACATGGCCAACCGGAACATCGACACCATCGATGCCGGTGTTCCCGTCCTGTCCATGCACGCACCCTTCGAGACCACCTCCAAGCTGGACTGCTACATGACCTATAAGGCCATGAAGGCGCTGTACAATTCCTGAGTCGCCGATATACCGTATCGACAGATTACAATCCCCCAGTCAGCTTCGCTGACAGCCCCCTTTACACAAGGGGGCCTTGAGGGGAGCACAGCCTAAAAGCCTCCCTTGTGTAAAGGGAGGTGGCACGGCGAAGCCGTGACGGAGGGATTGTAAACCCGAAGGGTACGCACTCCCCATGAAATGAAACAAGGAGGCGCATTGCCTTGAATTTCCTCTCTTCCATCTTCCTGGGTCTGGTCCAGGGCGTCACTGAGTTCCTGCCCATTTCCAGCTCCGGCCACCTGTCTCTCTTCCAGCACTTCTTCGGCATGGCCCAGGAGGGCATCTTCTTCGACGTCCTCCTCCACCTGGGCACCCTCATCGCCATCTTCGTCTACTACTGGAAGGATATCCTGGGCCTCATCAAGGAGTTCATCCGGATCGTCACCTGCCTGGTGAACAAGGAGAAGCGGGCCGCCATGGGCCGCCTGAGCCCCAGGGGCCGGATGATCCTCATGATCATCGTGGGCACCCTGCCCCTGTTTGTCATCCTCCCCATCAAGGACAGGGTGGAGACCCTGTACGACAACACCATCTTCGTGGGCTTTGCCCTCATCGTCACCGGCTGTGTCCTGTTCTTCTCTGACCGGATGGCTCGGGGCAAGAAGACCGCCAAGAACGCCACCATGCTGGATGCCCTCCTGGTGGGCGTGGGCCAGGCCTTTGCCGTGGTCCCCGGTCTGTCCCGGTCCGGCACCACCATCTCCTGCGGCATGATGCGGGGCTTCAGCCGGAAGTTTGCCGTGCGTTTCTCCTTCCTCATGTCCATCCCCGCTGTCCTGGGTGCCAACATCATCAGCATCGGTGATGTAGTGGCCGCCGGCGGCGTGGAGCCCGGGCTCCTGCCCGGTTACATCGTGGGCACCATCGTGGCAGCCGTGGCGGGCTATTTCGCCATCCGCCTGGTGAACGTGGTGGCCGACAAGAACAAGTTCGGCAGCTTTGCCTACTACTGCTGGGGCATCGGCGCGGCCGCCGTGGTGGCCAGCCTGATCTTCGGCTGATTCCCATCGCAACTGAAACAAGGAGCAAGATACATGGCTTCCACACAAAAGAAATCTGCAAGCACCAAGAAAACCACTGACAAGAAAACCGACACCAAGGCAAAGACCAAGGGCAAGACCAAGAAGGAAAAGCCTGCCGTCTACGCCCCCAACATGGTGGCCCGGGGTGTGGGCGCAGCCGTCTGCGTCTTCCTGACCGTCCTGCTGGTCCTGAGCGCCTGCCATGTGTCCGCCGTGGTGGTGGACTTTTTGGCAGACGGGGTGAAGGGCCTGGTGGGCTACGGCATCTATGCCGTCATCTTCTCCCTGGTCATGGCCGCCTGGGTCCTCCTCTTCCGCCGGCAGAAACCGGTGGTCCTGCGGCTCTGGTGTCTGGGCCTGCTCCCCCTCTTCGTGGGGGCTCTGGGCCATATGTTCCTCTCGCCCTACCCCTACACCATGGAGTTTTCCACCTTCTCCAAGCTGTGGACCGACGGCACCCATCTGTTCTCCGGCGGTGTCCTGGGGGGCTTTTTGAGTATCTCCTTCTGCACCTGGTTCAGCGCCATCGGCGCCGGGATCATTTTCGTCCTGGCCCTCCTGCTGCTGCTGGCGGGGTCCTTCCACCTGACCCCGGCGGCTATCCTGGCCTGGAACCGCAGACGGCGTGAACGGGACGACGAGTACTACGACGGCTACGACTATGACGACGAGTACTACGACGACGATCCCCTGGCCGACCTGCCCCCTGTCCGGGAAGAGGAGCCCATCTTCTACCGGAACAGCCCCCCGCCTGGGGAGATCAAGCCCGTGCCGGACATGCCTCTGGATAAAAAGCCCGAACCCGAGAAGCCCAAGAAGTCGGAAAAGTCCGGCGGCCTGGGCGGTCTCTTCGGCAAGAAGTCCAAGGGGGCAGAGCCCCAGCCCGAGCCTGCCGACACCATCTCCTTTGATGACCCTGTGGAGGAACTCCCCCCTGTGAAGGAGCCCACCAAGGCCCAGCAGAAGGAGGCCATCCGTCAGGAGGCCCAGAAGGTGGCCGAGACCATCGAGAAGAACAAGGAGACTGAGCAGAAGTCCTATATTTACCCGCCCCTGGACCTGCTGAAGGCCCCAGGAAAGGAAAAGGCCAAGGCCGCCCACGAGGAGCTGGAGGGGACTCTGTCCCGCCTGGCCAGCGTTCTGGCCTCCTTCGGGGTGGACGGCCACGTGACCGGCGCCGTCCAGGGTCCTTCCGTTACCCGGTATGACGTGGCCCTGGAGCAGGGCGTTCGTCTGAACAAACTCACCAACCTGGCCGACGACGTGGCCCTGGCCCTGGGTGTGTCCAGTGTCCGCATTGCCCCCGTCCCCGACCAGATCTCCGTGGTGGGCATCGAGGTCCCCAACCGGACCGTCATCCCCGTCCCCATCCGGGAGGTGCTGGACACCCCCGACTTCCGCCGCCACAAGTCCTCTGCCGCCTTCTCGGTGGGCAAGGACATCAGCGGCAGCTACATCATCGGCGACTGCGCTACCCTGCCCCACCTGCTCATTGCCGGTACCACCGGTTCCGGTAAGTCGGTGTGCATCAACTCCCTCATCGTGAGTATGCTCTACAAGTCCACCCCCGAGGAGCTCAAGCTCATCATGGTGGACCCCAAGATGGTGGAGCTGGGGGGATACAACGGCATCCCCCATCTGCTCATCCCCGTGGTCACCGACCCCAAGAAGGCGGCGGGCGCCCTCCAGTGGGCGGTCACCGAGATGATGAAGCGCTACCGGCTCTTTGCCGAGGCGGGGGTCCGGGACCTGGCCGGCTACAACCAGTGGGCCAAAAAGAACGATCGGGAGACTCTGGCCAAGGTGGTCATCGTCATCGACGAGCTGGCCGATCTGATGCTGGTGGCCGCCAAGGAGGTGGAGGAATCCATCTGCCGGGTGGCCCAGATGGGCCGTGCCTCCGGCATGCACCTGGTCATCGCCACCCAGCGTCCCTCTGCCGATGTGATCACCGGCCTCATGAAGGCCAACATCCCCTCCCGCATCGCCTTCGCCGTGGCCTCCTCCCTGGAGTCCCGGATCATCCTGGACCAGACCGGCGCCGAGAAGCTGGTGGGCAAGGGCGACATGCTCTGGTACCCTCTGGGTTCCGGCAAGCCCCGCCGTGTCCAGGGCTGCTTCATTTCCGACGAGGAAGTGGCCTCTGTGGTGGAGAAGGTCAAGGAGAATGCCACCGCCCAGTACGACGACGACATTCTCGAGCAGATCGAGCAGCACGTGTCCGAGTCCGAGAAGAAGGGCAAGGGCTCCGGTTCCGGCGGCTTCCCCGGCGGAGACGGCCCCGAGGGCCGGGACGAGCTCTTCAACGAGGCCGTGGAGGTCACCCTGGACCTGGGCCAGGCCTCGGTCTCCATGCTCCAGCGGCGGCTGAAGCTGGGCTATGCCCGGGCTGCCCGTCTGGTGGACCAGATGGAGCAGGAGGGCATCGTAGGACCCTTTGAGGGGTCCAAGCCCCGGCAGCTCCTGATTACCAAGGAGCAGTGGTCCGCCCTTCAGGGCGGGGGAGAGAACCCACCTGTGGAGGAGGAGCTTTTCGACTTCGACGACGCTGTCCCTCAAGCCTATCTGGATGAATAACACAAAAAGCAGAGCTGATCTCAGCTCTGCTTTTTTAATTTAGGTAAGCCCCCGCCCTACAGGCAAAGTTGCTCGCCTGTAGGGCCTTGCTCACGTTGGACAGAAGAGAGACCCAAAGGTCCAGGCAATAACCTCTCCCTCCGGGAGAGGTGGCGCCGCCGCAGGCGGTGACGGAGAGGGCTTGAACGTGTCGTTATCCCGCATCGGCAGATATCCGCCCTCTCAGTCAGCTTCGCTGCCGGCTCTCCCGAAGGGAGAGCGTTCTCTCTGTCATAGGGGCGGATTCCATATCCGCCCGCTCCCTGGAGGGCTGGATCCACGTTGGACAGGGACTCAGGCGTTCCCTGGTTCAGGCGTTTCTGCATATGTACCTGTCAGACCGGAAAAAAGAAGGGTAATGATCCGCCCCAGGGTTTTCGGGCTCTCCCGAAAATCGTTTTCTACCCAGCGGGAGAGAACGGAAAGGCAGGTGTCTATGACGAAATCAGAGAAATAGTCCCGGGAAGGTCCCTCCAGAGCCTGGGCAAAGGGAATGTATTGCCGCACGACTTCCATATAATCCAGTAAAACCTCCCGCAGGAGAAAAAACAGATGATTCCGCCACAAAAGGGTCAGAAGGCGGTGGGAGAAGGGGAGATGCTCGAACAGGGATTGGGCATACAGGGATCGGCTGTCCCGGGTGTGGAGATTTCGCAGATAGGTATCCAGCAGACAGTGAAGATGGTAGATGAGAATGTCCTCTTTGCTGTCGAAGTTGCGGTAGAAGGTCTGGCGGGAGACCTCCGCTTCCTGGCAGATCTGAGTGACGGTGATCTCCGGATAAAGCTCAACTTCCATGAGTGTCAGGAGCCCCCGGATCATCCTGTCCTTGGACCGGATGGCCTGGGGATTGGAGCTGGGGTGGTACATGTGACAAAACCTCCAATATGTTGCACTTGTTACAGTTTGATTGAAGTATGCTTTGGTTCATATTATAATAAAAAAGAAAGATGTTTCAAGTGTAACACTTAGTTGGAAAGGAGCATGCATATGGGAATCCTCAGCGGAAAAGTCGCCATTGTAACAGGAGCCAGCAGCGGTGTGGGCTACGGCATTGCTTTGCGCTTCGCCATGGAAGGGGCCAAGGTGGTTGCCTGCGCCCGTCGCCTGGAGAATCTGGAAGCCCTTCGGACTGTGGCCGAGGACCGGGGCTATGAGGGCGTTATCCTTCCCTGTAAATGTGACATTGGGCAGGAGTCGGACATGGATCGGGCTGTCAAGACGGCCATCGACAACTTTGGTACCGTTCATATCCTGGCCAACATTGCCCAGGGTGGTCTGCACAAGCTGAAAAAGATCCCGGAGACCACCGTGGAAGAGGCCATGGAACTCTATCTTCAGGGACCTGTGGCAAGTATGCTGATGATGCAGAAATGCTTCCCCTACATGAAGGAGCAGGGGTATGGACGCATTATCAACTGCTCTACCCCCTCTGTGATCGAGGGTACCCCCGGGCAGACTGCCTATGTGATGAGCAAGGGGGCCATTGACGCCCTGACCAGAGCGGCCTCCCAGGAGTGGGGCCCCTATGGGATCACCACAAACAACTTCCTGCCCACCATCAAAACGGAGAATTTTGACAAGTCCGACCGGGGACGGGAATATGCCCGGAAGATGGCCGAGGAGAATCCCATGCGGTATTTCGGCACACCGTTTGAAGACTGCGCCCCTATGATCGCGTTCCTGTGCAGTGACCAGGCCGGCTACATCAATGGCCAGGCCATTGGCATTGACGGAGGTCGGGTACTCAACTACTGATGCAGAACAAAAAAGGCAGAGCTGGAAACAGCTCTGCTTTTTTGCTGTTGGCAGGATCCCTGTGCAAACTCCCTCCGTCTTCGCTCTTCGGGCGAAATAACCTCCCTCCCCGAGGGAGGTTATTTCGCGTTCTCTCTGTCGTAGGGGCGAACGAAGTTCGCCCCTACATCCCGAAACCTGCGATATCTCTCTTGTTGGGGTATCTCCCTCTCTCCCAATTTCCCAATTTTCCCCGGATCTCCCCCACTTTTTTGTGTAAATCCTCTTTTTCTCATTGAAGTACTGTCCCAATACTGGTATAATGAAGGGTACCAAAGAAGCTGAGACCCCAAGTGAGGACTGTGTATGTGTTTTGACGACCCCATCTATCTGGACCAGAGCGCCTTTGACGACCTGGTGTCGGATACGGAACAAAACAGAATATGCTGGATGCACCACGACATACTGTCTGACACCAAGATCGCCCGGATGTTTGACCAGTATGCCGGTGCCGGTGATGCCCGTCTGGAGGACTGGACCTCCATGGCCTGGGTGGCCGCCGGACGGCAGGAGGGCAGCTTCTACCTTTTATTTAAATGGTATGCCGATTTCTACGGTCCGCCGGAACGGGGGGACCTGTACTATATTGAGACCGGCAGACGGGGGGATCGGGAGGCCCGGGTCCGGAAGCTGGAGCCCGCCTTTCTTCAGGAGCTGGGCCGCCAGGGCCAGGTGGTTTGCCAGTCCTTCCTGAGCAAGGTCAGCGAGAACGCCATCGACTATTTTGGGGAGAACGAATTCGAGTTCAGCCAGATCAGCCGCATCCTGCGCCTGCTGGACGAGAATCCCGATCAGGAGCTGGAGGCCTTTGACTGGTTCTTCCACCGGGAGACTGACAGCCAGAAGGCTGCCCACTGCGCCACGGTGGCCGCCTTCTTCCGGTCCGTCCAGACGGTGGAGGAGATCGTCTACCGGGTGGTGGAGACCGACGGCCGGGAATACGCCGTCCACCACATGCACACCGGGGATTTTCTGGCCATCCTGAACTTCATCTCGGCCTCCATTGACACCCGCCGCCTCCCCGAACTCATCAATATCTTCCAGGAGCTGGCTGACAGCTTCTGCTATGAGCCCATCCGGGCCCCCCACCTGGGGATGAATGTGGGCCGCTCCCTGAAGAATCTTACCGAGCTGGGCCGCATCCGCTGGCTGCGCATCGAGGGCCAGGGCCGCCAGAAGCTCCTGCGGGAGCTCTACTGCCGCCGGGCCCCCAGGACAGCCTGGGAGGTCTTCCACCGGTGGCAGGGGGACCTGTACTTCACCGTCCTGCACCGTTCCCCCATCCGGGGGCTGGACCGGGGTGTCTATCTGCTCAGCCGATTTGAGGACCAGCATGGTATGGACGTCACCGACCTCTTCTGGCTGGAGAACATCGCCGGTGGTGCCGTCCACCGGTGTGACGGCGAGTTTTTTGAGGAGCTCATGGACCTGCTCATCCGGGAGCCCTGCCGGGGCATCGCCCTCCATGGGGGACGCCGCCGGTCGGAGGATCTGCTGGCCACCTATCACGACCTGCTGAAGGAGGCCTTCGATAAGGTCCACCGGGGCTTCATCCAGCGCAGGCCATCAGAAAAGGAAAAGATCTATTGACCGGTCAGGGGAGACCCTGACGGGAGTGAGAATGGAGGTTATCATATGGAGTTTGTGAAACTGCGCATCGAAGAGGATGTGGCCATCGTCACCATCGACCGGCCCAAGAGCATGAACGCCCTGAACAACCAGGTCTACGAGGAGATCATCGCCAACCTGGAGGCTGTGGAGAAGATGGACGACGTGAAGGTGGTCATTCTCACCGGCGCCGGACAGAAGGCCTTTGCCGCCGGTGCGGACATCGCCCAGATGGTCAACCAGGACGCCATGGAGGGCCGCTACCTGGGTGGTCTGTGCCACCGCAGCGCCTACCTGCTGGAGAACATGCGCCAGGTCACCATCGCCGCTGTGAACGGCTTTGCCCTGGGCGGCGGCTGTGAGCTCACCCTGGCCTGCGATATCCGTGTGGCTGCGGAGAACGCCCGGTTCGCCCTGCCTGAAGTGGGTCTGGGCATCATCCCCGGCGGCGGCGGCACCCAGCGCCTGAGCCGCATCATCGGCGTGGGCCGTGCCAAGGAGCTTATCTTCACCTGCGACCAGGTGGATGCCCAGGAGGCCTATCGCCTGGGTCTGGCCAACCATGTGGTCCCCCTGGAGGAACTCATGGACTATTGCATGGCCATGGCCAAGAAGATCGCTTCCAAGGCCAGCTACGCCGTGTCTGTGGCCAAGGCGGCCATCAACACCAGCGAGAACGTGGACCTGCCCAGCGGCTGTGCCCGGGAGCAGGATCTGCTGGGGCTGCTCTTTGCCACCCACGACAAGAAGGAGGGTATGACGGCCTTCCTGGAGCGCCGGAAGCCCAATTTCAAGGACTTCTAAGGGAAAAGTTACAAATTCGTTAAAATGACTATGGGCACACTGACTAAGGGATAAAACCCTTGTTGTCCAACGGTTTTATCAGAAATCATCAGGCTGGACTGGAGAAGTTCAGCCTGATTTTTTGTGCAAAATCACGGCGACGATTTGAAATCTTTACGAAATGGTAACAAAATTGAACGATTTGATAACAACACAAACAAAAATTAGTTACAAATAGAAACGAAAATTTGTTGCCTTGTCACAAACTTTTTTGAAAAAGTTCCGTTTTCCCCCGGTTTTCGGGGATTTGAAATCCATTTGGCCTTTGTGTTATAATCCCCAAAGCAAGCGCAAGACGTACTTTCTGCGAAGAGACAGACGCAGACCCGCCCCAAACCCAGGACCGGGAGACATCCCCCAGCCCCTTTACTGCGCTTGGAAGCTGCGGCAGGGAGGACCCGCTCCGTGAGAACAGGAGTAACAAGCTATGAGAAAATATCTGATCGCAGCCCTGCTTTGCATGGCGATGCTGGTAGGCATGGTGCCCTCTGCATTTGCGGCATCCAACTACGAAGAGTGCATGGCAGGCATTGCCCAGCAGAAGGCAATCCAGGCGGAGGCCAACGCCAAGGCCAATGCGCTCCGCAAGCAGGGCTACTCTGAAAGCAGCGCCAACATCCAGGCAGCCAAGGCCACCTGGAACCAGGCCCAGGCCAAGATCGTGGACTACCAGAACCTGTCCAAGTACACCTGGGACGACATCCGCATCCTGACCACCACCGTCTATTACGAGGCCGGTCAGACCACCGAACAGCTCCGCCAGTATGTGGCCCGTGTGGCCCTGAACCGTGTGGAGGATAAGCGCTTCCCCAGCAGCGTCTACGGCGTCATCACCCAGCCCGGCCAGTACAACACCAAGTACGCCACCGTGGATGCTGCCAACGCCATCAAGGCCAAGGACGCCGCCAACGGCACCAAGCACTGGAACCACTGCAAGTGGTCCGTTATGGAGGCCATGCGCGGCAACACCGATATGCCCAAGAACGTGCTGTACCAGGCAAACTTCACCCAGGGCAACGGTCTGTGGCAGTCCGTGTACTTCAACAGCGGCTGGTTCGCCAGCACCAGCTACTTCTGCTACGGCTAAGGGCAGAAGCCCCCAAAACGACAAAAAGCGCCCCCGGCATGGTGTGTACCATGCCGGGGGCGTGTTGTTTATTGGCAGAGATCACCGTTCAGCAGCCAGTAGAGCTCCGGTAGATCCTCGTCCAGGATCTCCCCCCGGGCCACCAGGTTGGTGGGGCCCTGGGTCCAGGGACCGTCCGGGCCCAGGCTCACCTGATACCGGCGGCGGTCGACCTGCAGGCCCCGGATGGTCCCCTCCGGGGTCTCTACCCGCTGGGGCTGACTGCACAGGCCCAGCTCCCGGCCGAACCGGCAGATGCACCGGGCGGCGCTTTCATCCATGGGCCGGAGAGCGCCGTCGCTGCCGTAGAGGGCGGCGTGGAACCGGCCCTGGTACTTGTCGGCCACCAGCAGGCCGTCGGCCCCCAGGGAGCGGAGGGGGTCGCACAGGGTCCGGGCCAGCAGGGGAAAGGCGGTGTCGGGCAGATTTTCCCGGCAGTTATTCAGGATAATGAAGTCACTGGGGCTTCCGTTCATTTTCCAGAAATACATGGTGGTTCTCCTTATTCATACCAATAGGTGGGGTTAAATGCCTTGCTATTACATCATATTCCTATAGGGAATGCAAGGGTAAAAAGGACGAAAATCACAGGAAAGGAATGGGATAAATTGACAAAAAGAGTCCCAGATCGGTTTTAGTTTCCCGTCTCTTGACAAAAAGAATTCCGAGGTCTAGTATTTCCTTTGGAAACAAACCTTTTGGGAAAGGAAGGGACCGGTCATGCACCTGAGTCTGTTTCATATCATCGGCCTTTTGGCCACCATTCTTCTCATCATCTCCATCGGCGTCTACTCCGGCCGAAAGGTCAAGTCGGCGGCCGATTTTGCCAGCGGCGGCAGCAAGGCCGGGCCCTGGATCGTCTGCGGGGCCATCATGGGCACCCTGGTCAGCGGTCAGGCCACCATCGGCACTGCCCAGCTGGCTTTCTCCTATGGCCTGTCTGCCTGGTGGTTCACCCTGGGCTCGGGCATCGGCTGTCTGATCCTGGCCCTGGGCTTTGCCACTTCCTACCGGGAGAGCGGCTGCTCCACCCTCCTGCAGATCGTCTCCAAGGAATACGGAGGGCGGGCCGAGCGTCTGGGCAGCATCTTCTGTTCCGTCGGCATCTTCATCAGCGTGGTGGCCCAGGTCCTGTCTGCCACCGCCCTGCTCATCACCATCACCCCCATGGGGCACCTCACCGCTGCCATCTTCTCCATTGCCCTGATGGCGGTGTACGTCATCTTCGGCGGTATGTGGGGGGCTGGCCTGGGTGGCGTGGCTAAGCTCGTTCTGCTTTATGGAGCCTCCATCCTGGGCGGCGTCCTGGTCTTCGGCCTCTCCGGCGGCCTGGGGGGACTCATGGACAGCATCCGCACCCTCCTGGAGGGGACCGCTCTGGGGGCCTTCAACGGCCTGACCGACGAGGTGGGCATCGGGGAGCGGTACACCTCCCTGGTGGCCCGGGGCGTGGGCAAGGACATTGGCTCCTGCGTCTCCCTGCTGCTGGGCGTTTTGTCCACCCAGACCTACGCCCAGGCCATCTGGTCTGGCAAGACCCACAGGGCGGCCAAGAAGGGGGCCCTGCTCAGTGCCTTCCTGATCCCGCCCATCGGCATCGCCTGCATCCTCATTGGCCTGTACATGAGAGGCCAGTGCATCACGGCTGATGAGATCGCAGCCCTCACGGCGGCGGGTCAGGCCATCCCGGAGGGTCTCATCCGCCTGGAGTCCACCTCCCAGGTCTTCCCCATGTTCGTGGTCCACTATATGCCCGACCTGGTGGGCGGTATCGTCCTGGGCACCCTCTTTATCACGGTGGTGGGAGGGGGTTCCGGCCTGGCTCTGGGCATGGCCTCCATCCTGGTCACCGATATCTTCCAGCCCCGGTGGCCTGGCATCAAGGCCTCCGGCAAGACCCTTCTGGTCTCCCGGTCCACCATCATGGTCATCCTGGTGGTTGCCGCCGGTGTGGCCGTCCTGGTACCCGGTGCCATGATCAACGACTTTGGCTTCCTTTCCATGGGCCTGCGGGGCGCCGTGGTCTTCCTGCCCATGTGCGGCGGCCTGTGGCTCAAGGGGAAGATCCCCGGCCGGTACGCCCTGGCCTCCATCATTGCCGGCCCCATTGCCGTCCTGGCGGGCAAGTTCCTGGCCCTGTCCTTTGACCCCCTCTTTGTGGGTATGGCGGTCTGCCTGGTGATCATGGCCGCCGGGTATGTGGCCGGAAGGGCTGGAAAACCCAACAAAACTGTGGTATAATCAATCACTCAGATAAAAAAGGGAGTGCTGTGTATGTTAGGTGCTATGATTGGCGACATCGTGGGTTCCGTCTACGAGTGGAACAACTGGAAAGACAAGCGGTTCAAGCTCTTTCACCCCCAGTGCCGCATGACCGACGACAGCGTCATGACGGCGGCGGTGGCCTCCGCCCTGCTGAGCAGTGACCTGACCGATTTGGAGATGTTCAAGGAGAACCTGGTGGCCGAGATGCACCGCTTCGGCAAGGCCTATCCCGGCCTGGGCTACGGCCCCCGGTTCGAGAAGTGGCTGGTCCAGGGGAGCACCAAGCCCTACGGCAGTCTGGCCAACGGCAGCGCCATGCGGGTCTCTCCCGTGGCCTGGGTGGCCGAGACCATGGAGGAGTGCCTGGCCCTGGCCAAGGCCTCTGCGGAAGTGACCCACGACCACCCCGATGGCATTGCCGGTGCCCAGGCTCTGGCAGGTGCAGTCTTCCTGGCCAAGATGGGGGAGCGGAAAGAGGTCATCCGTGACTTTGTGGAGAACTATTACTCCCTGGACTTCACCCTGGACGGCATCCGGGAGGAGTACCAGTTTGATGTGTCCTGCGCCGGCAGTGTGCCCCAGGCCATCGTGGCCTTCCTGGAGGCCACCGGCTTCGAGGATGCCATCCGCAACGCTGTGTCCATCGGCGGCGACAGCGACACCATCGCCTGTATGGCCGGCGCTGTGGCGGCTGCCTTCTACGGCATCCCCAAGGACATCCGGGAGGAGGCCGGTCCCTTCATCGACGGCGAGGTCCGGAACGTCCTGGATCGCTTCACCCGTCTGTACTGAGGTGGCCGGATGAAGAACACCACCCTGTGCTATATCCAGCGGGAGGGGCAGTATCTCATGCTCCACCGGGTGAAAAAGAAGAATGATGTGAACCAGGACAAGTGGGTGGGCATCGGCGGCAAGTTTGAGGACAAGGAGAGCCCCGAAGACTGCCTCCTGCGGGAAGTGCAGGAGGAGACCGGCCTGACCCTCACAAGCTACGCCTACCGGGGCCTGGTGACCTTTGTCTCCGACCAGTGGGAGACCGAATATATGCACCTGTTCACCGCCGATGCCTTCGAGGGGGAGATCGGTCCCTGCGACGAGGGAAACCTGGAGTGGGTGGACAAGGATAAGGTGAAGGCCTTGCCCATCTGGGTGGGGGACAAGATCTTCCTGGATCTGCTGACCCAGGAGGTCCCCTTCTTCTCCCTGAAACTGGCCTATGAAGGGGAGACCCTGGTGGAAGCTGTGCTGAATGGGCAGGAGCTTTCCACCCAGGTGTAAAGCTCTGCCAATGATATATTCCCTGCTGGGAATATGATGTCCTTCCTTCGGAAGGATGATGTATCGCTGGCGCGATATGATGTGTGCCTGGGGCACATTGTGGTATCACTGCGTGATGATTAAAATGAGAAAGGACGATGTCCGCCAAAGGCGGATATCGTCCTTTTCCGTCATATTTTCGAAGAAAATACATCATAGGCAAAGCCTGCATCATACGCCGTCAGGCGTACATCATCCATTTGCCATGCAAATGGACATCATTGCTGTGAGCCGAAGGCTCACAGCAGTGCTTCTATCTGAGACTCCCCATACACCGTCAGGCCCAGCTCCTTTAGGGCCCGGGCGGTGAGACCGTCCCCGGCCACCAATGTTTTGGTGAAGGTGCCGTCGTAGACCTGACCACAGCCGCAGGAGGGGCTGCGCTCCTTCAGCAGGGCGGCGGTGCAGCCGGTGACCTGGGCCAGGCGGGCCACTTCCCGGGCACCCCGGGTGAATTCCTGGGTGACCTCCCGGCCCTCCCTGTTCACCACCCGGTCTCCCACGATCTCTGCCGGGACTCTGGGGGTGGAGAGACCCCCGAAGACCTCGGCGCAGGCGGGGATGCACTCATGGCGGGCCAGAAGCTCCTTCAGCTGGGGCAGCTGGTTGCTCTTGCCGTCGTACCGGCAGCCCACCCCCATGAGGCAGGCGCTCACCAACAGACGCATGGCCTTACTTCAGGGCGGCTTCCCAGTCGGCTTCCTTGAAGCCCACCAGGACTTTGCCCTCGGCCACCACCAGGGGACGCTTCACCAGCATACCGTCGGAGGCCAGCAGGGCGAACTGCTCCTCCTCAGACATGTCCTTGAGCTTCTTGGACAGCTCCATGGACCGGTACAGCTGGCCGCTGGTGTTGAAGAACTTCTTCAGGGGCAGGCCGCTCCGGGCGTGCCAGTCCTTCAGCTCGGCCAGGGTGGGGTTGTCCTCTTTGATGTCACGGAAGGTGTAGCCCACCTGGTTCTCGTCCAGCCACTTCTGGGCCTTCTTGCAGGTGGTGCAGCGGGGATAGCAGACAAACAGCATGGTGTATACCTCCTTGGTTTCTTCCTTGAAACTATCATAAAGGAGGACGGGGAGAATTGCAATCTTTTTCCCTTCGTGGTAAAATATAACCATCTGTAGAAAGGGGGGAAGCCCCGTGAAGAAAAAATTCCTGGCTCTGGTCTGCACCCTGGCTCTGGTGCTCACCCTGCTGCCGGGCTCCGCCTCGGCCTCGGGTCTGTTCTTCCTGGGCCTCAACGACACCCTCATGCCCCAGTCCGGCCAGCTCACTCCCATTCAGTCGGGCGGCTGGGTGTATGTCCCTGCCTCTGTGTTCAACAACCGGGTCACGGGGATCAATTTTGGTGTGTACTACGGTTTTACCGACAACAATGAGAGCATCATTTTCTATAATCTCTCTGGCAAGAAGATGACCTTCAACCTGACCGACGGCACAGCCGCCGCCGATGGTTCCGCCCCGCCGGTCCCCTCCAAGGTCATCATCCGAGGGGGGGCCTACTATGTGCCGGCCTATGCCATCTGCCGGTACTTCGGCCTGACCTACTCCTTCGAGACCACCGCATACGGCCCCTTCCTGCGGATCAAGGACGGCCGGGCGGTCCTCCACGACTCCCTGTTCATCAACTCCTGCGAGCCCACCATGCAGAGCCGCTACAATGCCTATCAGCAGAGCATTGCCCCGCCGCCGGAGGAAGTGGTAAAGCCTGCGCAGCCGGATAAGCCCGCCCCCAAGTTCTCCCTGTACCTGGGGATCCGGGGGGCATCCGGGACCGATCTCACCGCCCTCTTCAACGGCCTGGCCAACGTACGGGCTACCGCCCTGGTCTTTTTCCCGGCGGATGCCGTGGCTGACTGCGCCGACCAGATCCGTCAGGCCGCCGGCCGGGGCCACCGGGTGGGCCTGATCCCTGTGGGGGACAGCGCCGAAGCCCGCCTGCAAAGCGTTCAGAAGGGGGCCGGCCTGGTGGAGAAGATCATCCGCCAGGAGGTCTGGTTCGTTCTGGGCAGTGACCAGGCCCTCACCGATGCCGGTTATCTGTGCTGGACGGCGGGCCACAACGTGGCGGCCTCCGGCACGGCCACCCAGCTCTACGACAGCATCGTGAAATACGGGGAAAACCGCAAGAGCGTCCGCATCCTCCTGGACGGCCGGGCCAGCGGGGCCAACCTGTCCGGCGCCCTGCGGCAGCTCTCCCAGGATGGGGACACCTTCCTGGCCCCCCGGGAGACGAGATATTAAAAATTTACAAAAATGATTGCAAAAGTTATTTAACTGTGATATAATCGGAATAAGAAAGCAGAAGGCACCGTGCACCCTTGGACCACCGGCCCAGAGGATGGGCGGTGCCTTTTCGGTTATGGAGTGACAAAAGGAGGACCGCCATGAAAAAGAGATTGATATCCTTGAGCCTGTCCCTGGTTCTGGCCCTTGGTCTTGCCGTCCCCGCCGGGGCTGTGATGGGGGAAGCGGGGACCATCGCTGTCAGCGGAAGCCTGTCCGCCGCCGTGGACGAAAACGGAACCTTGTACACCTGGGGCCTGAACAACTACGGCCAGCTGGGCAGTGACAACCAGGCCAACTCGGAGGACGAGTACGGCACCCCGGAGCAGACCGTTCCCCTGGCTGTCCTGGAGGACGTGAAGGCTGTGGCCCTGGGGGACTTCCACGGGGCAGCCATTAAGGAAGACGGCACATTATGGACCTGGGGCTGCAACGACAACGGCCAGGTAGGGAAGAAGAAGGTCAACGACAAGGACGTCATGTGGTACAGGGCCAGGATCCTTCCTCGTCGCCTGGTGACCCCTTACCAGTCTGTTCCCGTTCAGATCATGGAGGACGTGGCCAAGGTTTCCGCCGGGGACTACTTCACCGCCGCAGTGAAAACGGATGGCACCCTGTGGACCTGGGGTTCCAACTGGCACGGGGAGCTGGGCAACAACCACGAGAAGGACCATAGGGCCAAGGTTGGAGCCTGCCGAAAGGAGCCCACCTTTATTATGGAAGGCGTGGCCGACGTGGCTTGTGGCTCTTGGCACACTCTGATCCTGAAAACCGACGGCACCCTGTGGGCCTGCGGCAGCAACGAGAGTGGTCAGCTGGGCATTAAAGAGGTGGCCGACCAGGTGGTACCGGTTCAGGTGATGACCGATGTGGCGGCCATCGCCGCCGGGGGAGTCTACTCTGCCGCCATTAAGACCGATGGGACTTTATGGACCTGGGGAGATAACGAATATGCCCAGCTGGGTACCGGAGACACCAGACCCCGCAGTATGCCCGTTCAGGTCATGGAGGACGTGGCTCAGGTGAGTCTGGGAACCTATCACACCTTTGTGATTAAGACCGACGGCACCCTCTGGGGCTGGGGTTGGGACCGATTCAACCAGCTTGGCACCGGTCAGCCCCTGGCAGGGGAGGTCCAGCGGTACACGAAGGAACCTGCCCAGGTGATGACGGATGCGGCTCTGGTGGATGCCGGGACCTGGTCTACCCTGGCGGTGAAGACCGACGGGACCCTGTGGACCTGGGGCAGTGATACGTCCGGCCAGTTGGGCACCGGCGGCAAAGGTGACCTGACTGACGAAGAAGGCGATTCCGTCCAATCCGTGCCAGTGATGCTGGAGGAACTGAAGGTGAAACTGCCTTGACCAACGTGGTTCCGATCTGCGACGCTACAATCCCCCAGTCATGGCTGCGCCATGCCAGCCCCCTTTGCACAAGTGGGCCTTGAGGTTGGTACTTGCCTCTGCCTCCCTTGTGTAAAGGGAGGTGGCTCGCCGTCAGGCGAGACGGAGGGATTGTAAACCCGAAGGGCAGTTCTCACGTTTGAATTATGTCCGAACAATATGCACACAAACACCCGCCGGAAGTCGGGTGTTTGTTGTTGTTTTGACGAAAATCTGTTTTTGACGAAAAAATTGCAAAAAGGGGTTGCAATCTCTCCGTGATATGTTATTATGTTAGTGCTTTAGTACGATAGAGTATTGAACCAACTCTACCAGATTTCTTTTAGGAGTGTTAAAATTATGAAGAAGTATCTTGCTCTGATTCTGGCTCTGGCAATGAGCTGCTCCCTGCTGACCGCTTGCGGCGGCGGCGAGGAACCCGCACCCGCAGAAGACACCGCTGAAGAGACCGCTCTGGTCTACGCTGTTGAGGCTGGCTCCGCCGGCGAAGCAGTGGCAGCTGAGAACGGCTTTGACTACAACTCCGTGGCTTCCCAGGCTGACGCTCTGATGGAAGTTGCCTCCGGCACCTCTGATGCCGCTATCATCGACCTGCTGATGGCAGGCGCCATGATCGGCGAAGGCACCAGCTATCCCGACCTGATCACCGGCGAAGAGCTGACCACCGAAGAGTACGGCGCAGGCTGCCGCCTGGAGTCCGACCTGACCGCTTACATCAACTGGGTCATGGCTGAGGCTTATGCAGACGGCACCATGCAGACCATCGCTGAGACCTACGGCGTCCAGGCTGCTCTGGTGGAGCAGGCTGCTATGGAAGAACCCGAGATCGCTGCTGACGGCGACATCGCTTACATCCAGGACAAGGGCGTTCTGGTGGTTGGCATCACCGACTTCGCTCCCATGGACTACAAGGACGAGGCTGGCGAGTGGATCGGCTTCGACGCTGACATGGCTCGACTGGTTGCCGAAAAGCTGGGCGTTGAGATCCAGTTCGTGGAGATCGACTGGGACACCAAGATCATGGAGCTGGATTCCAAGAGCATCGACGTGGTTTGGAACGGCATGACCCTGACCGCAGAAGTCACCGCAGCTATGAACTGCACCAACGCTTACTGCAACAACGCACAGGTCGTTGTTCTGCCCGCAGCTGAATAAGAAATACACGACAAACGTCTTCCTTCCTGAACAGAACAAGCCAAAGGCAGAGAGGTCTCCTCTCTGCCTTTGACTGGCGTATAGAGAGATTGCAAGAAACACACGAGGAGTGTCCACCATGCTTTGGAACGTTACAACCACCCTGCTCGGCGGTCTTGCCACCACCGTTGAGATCTTCTTTCTGACCCTGCTGTTTGCCCTGCCTCTGGGTCTGATCATCGCCTTTGGCACCATGACCAAATTCACCCCCATCCGCTGGCTGTGCAACGCCCTGGTCTGGGTGGTGAGAGGCACCCCCCTGATGCTGCAGCTCATCGGCTTCTTCTACATCCCCGGTATCCTGGGCCTGCACATCTGGCCCGGCGGTGACCCCGGCCGTATGATGGCCACCGTCGTTGCCTTTTCCCTCAACTACGCCTGCTACTTCTCGGTCATCTACCGGGGCGGTATCCAGGGCGTGCCTATTGGTCAGCGGGAGGCCGGCGAGGTCCTGGGCATGACCAAGAGCCAGATCTTCTTCAAGATCACCCTCATGCAGATGATCAAGCGCATCGTGCCCCCCATGTCCAACGAGATCATCACCCTGGTCAAGGACACCTCCCTGGCCCGTATCATCGCCGTCTACGAGCTGACCTTCACCGGCTTCTCCTTCATGAAGTCCGCCGGTCTGGTCTGGCCCCTGTTCTACACCGGCGTGTTCTACCTGCTCTTCGTGGGCATCCTGACCATCTTCTTCAACTACTTAGAGCGCAAGCTCGACTACTTCAGATAAGGAGGGGCATCCATGACCGTCTTAGAAGCAAAACACATTGAAAAGCATTTTGGTTCCGTCCGGGTCCTGGAGGACATCAGCTTCTCCCTGGAAGAGGGCCAGGTCCTGGCCATCATCGGCTCCTCCGGCAGCGGCAAGACCACCCTGCTGCGCTGCCTGAACTTCCTGGAGACCCCTGACAAGGGTACCATCACCGTAAAGGATGAGCTCCTGTTCGACGCTGCCGACCCCGCCACCCAGCGGGAGAGTGAGATCCGCCGCAAGCGCCTCCACTTCGGCCTGGTCTTCCAGGACTTCAACCTCTTCCCCCAGTACACCGCCCTGCAGAATGTCACCCTGGCCCGGGAACTCATGGCCAAGACGGAAAAGACCGGCGAGAGCCTGGAGGACATCCGGGCTGAGGGCATCGAGCTTTTGACCATGATGGGACTGAAGGACCGCATGAGCAACTACCCCCACCAGCTCTCCGGCGGCCAGAAGCAGCGTGTGGCCATTGCCCGCGCCCTGGCCATGAAGCCCTCCATCCTCTGCTTTGACGAGCCCACCTCCGCCCTGGACCCCGAGCTCACCGGCGAGGTGCTGAAGGTCATCCGCAGCCTGGCCGACCAGGACCGTACCATGATCATCGTCACCCACGAGATGGAGTTCGCCCGGGACGTGGCCGACAAGGTCATGTTCATGGACGGGGGCGTGGTGGTGGAGGAGGGCCCTCCCTCTGAAGTCTTCGGCAACCCCAAGCACCCCAGAACCCGCCAGTTCCTGGACAAGTTCAGTGGATAAACAACGAAAGCCCTCCGGCTCAACGGAGGGCTTTTTTACACTCAAGGGAAACGAGTGCTGGCGCACTGTTTCCCTTTGGGCCCTGATTTTACGGCGGCCTACGCCGCCTCAAGAGGCCTTGAGTTCGATCAACAATGTGCATAAACAAAAAGAGTACTATCTTTCGATAGTACTCTTTGGTCCGAGTGTTGAGATGTCTCCGCGCTAAGAGCCGCCTTCGGCAGTTGCGCTCCGACACGCCCACTGCGGTGGGTGTCGAACGCAAGGGAAACGAGTGCTGGCGCACTGTTTCCCTTTGGGCCCTGATTTTACGGCGGCCTGCGCCGCCTGCAAGAGACCTTGAGTTCGCCAACGATATTTGAACAACGAAAAAGAGGAGTACCACCTAAGTAGTACTCCTCTGGTCCGAGTGTTGAGATTCGAACTCAAGGGAAACGAGTGCTGACGCACTGTTTCCCTTTGGGCCTGATTTTACGGCGGCCTACGCCGCCTGAAAGAGGCCTTGAGTTCGTCCAACGATGTGCGAAAACAAAAAGAGTACCATCTTTCGATAGTACTCTTTGGTCCGAGTGTTGAGATTCGAACTCAAGGCCTCTTGAACCCCATTCAAGCGCGATACCAAACTTCGCCACACCCGGATATTCACTTCGCTGTCAGACAGCTTAGTTATAATAGCACGGGTATTTGGTTTTTGCAAGTCTTTTGTTGGAAAATACTGCACAAAAAGATGGGGTGCTATTTGGTGGATTTAGACCACTCCGGCCAGGATGACCTTCTCTACCACGATTTGAGACCAGGTCTCCAGGTAGGGGAACTCCCGCTGCAGCTCTTCCACAGAGGCCCAGCTGCCGGACATCTTCTCGGTTTCCCGGACGGTCACCTGGCCTTCCGCCTCCAGCAGGCAGACCAGGGCGGCATGGTAGTCACTGACACCACCGTTGTTCTCATTGAGGAAGCCCACAGCCCGCAGGGAAGTCACGGTCTCCACTGCCACCTCCTCGTCCAGCTCCCGCAGAAGACCGGCCTCCAGGGGATCCTCGGCGGTCTCCTCGGTGGGGTTGATGTGCCCCCCCACCCCCAGGGAGAGCTTGTCGTGAAGGCGGGCCTCGGTCTGCTTCTTCAGCCGCCGCAGGAGAAAGTATTTACCTCCCTGCCGGATGACCACATAGGGGATAATCTGCTTGACGGTGTCGTCATACTCTGCCTTTTCCCGCTCCAGGAAGAAGTGGTGTTCCAGGATGAACCGGCGGATGGTCTCCATGTTTTCTGTGGTGAAAGGCTCGGGGGGGAGGAGGGCCTCCAGTTCCTTTCGGTCTACCACCAGTACGTGTTCCATAGTCGTCCCTCTTTCTTATCTGTTTCTTGGTTCCATTGTACCAGATTTCGGCCCGGACGCAAGAAAAACCCGAAGCCCATGGGACTTCGGGTTTTTGGAAGTTTACTTGTCCACCTTGCGCTCGGGGAACACGAAGATAAACAGCAGGGAGCTGATGAGCAGCAGGAAGGGGTAGTACAGGTTGGGGATCACGTCGAAGGCGTTGATCTCATAGCCCAGCTCAGCCGCAGCAGACAGGGCCACCAGCATCTGTGCACCGTAGGGGATGATGCCCTGGAAGACGCAGGAGAAGGTATCCAGGATGGAAGCGGTCTTTCTGGGGGAGATGCCGTAGGTCTCGGACATTTCCTTGGCGATGGGGTTTGCCATAACGATGGCCACGGTGTTGTTTGCAGTGGCGATGTCCATGGCGCCGACCAGCAGACCCATGCCCAGCTGACCGCCCTTCTTGCCCTTAAAGATCTTCTTGATGAAGTACAGCAGAGCGTCGAAGCCGCCGTACTCACGGATCAGGGCACAGATGGCAGCCACCAGGATGGCCACCATGGTGGTCTCAAACATGCCGGCGGCGCCGGAGCCCATGCTGGCCAGCAGGTCGGTGGGAGCGGTGGCGCCGGTGGCCAGCATGATGATGGCACCGGAAATGATGCCCACCAGCAGAACACGGAAGACGCTGACACCGGCGATGCCGCCGGCCAGGACCAGGATGTAGGGGATGATCTGGATCAGGTTGTACTCCTGGATGACGGGGGTGCCGGCCTGACCCATGGAAACCATCAGGATCAGAACCAGAGAGACGATGGCGGCAGGCAGTGCGATGCCGAAGTTCACCCGGAACTTCTCCTGCATCTTAACACCCTGGCCGTTGCAGGCGGCGATGGTGGTGTCGGAGATGAAGGACAGGTTGTCGCCGAACATGGCGCCGCCCATGACGGATGCCACGCACAGGGGGATGGAGAAGCCGGAAGCATCGGCCACAGCCAGGGCGATGGGGGTGATGAGGGTGATGGTGCCCACGGAGGTGCCCATGGCCAGGGAGACGAAGCAGGCCACCACGAAGAGGACGGCCACAGCGTACTGGGCGGGGATGATGGACAGGAGCCAGTAAGCCACGCTTTCAGCGCTGCTGCGGCCCACGACGCCCACGAAGATGCCGGCGGTCATGAAGATAAGGATCATGATCATGATGTTCTTGTCGCCCACGCCTTTACCCATGAGCTCCAGCTTCTTGTCCATGTTGACCCGGCCGTTCTGCAGGCAGGCCACCATGAGGGCCACCAGGAAGACCACCACGATGGGGATGCTGTAGAAACCCATGGGGATCTTGAGGACGTACTCAAAGAGGATGCCCAGTCCCAGGTAGAACACCAGGAACACGCCGATGGGCAGCAGGGCAATGGGATTGCCTTTATTCATTTGTTTCTAACCTCCAATTCCGGGTCAGGCGGGTGTGTGTGAACACATTATATAAATAGAATGAAAACCGTCTGGCCTCCTATTAAACTCGCAACGTAGAACGTACACGATATTTGGGGAAAAGTCAAGGCTTTTTACATATTATAAAAAATGTTTCAAAAACAGCAGGGGAGAGGGGGAGAAAAAAGTGAAAATTGTGCTTGCATTTTGGGGCGTGCTCTGCTAAAATACCCTATGGTCTATGAATAAGGGTGGTCCTCTGAGGGGCGGTCAAGGATGGCCGTCAAACAAAACCTTTATGAACACCTGTATAATTAGGAGGAAAAAAGACTATGGATCTCATGAAGAGCTTTATCGAGAAGAACATGCCCGCTAAGGAAGCCCCCTCTGTTACCGTCGGTGACACCGTCCGTGTCCACCTGAAGGTCAAGGAAGGCAACCGTGAGCGTATCCAGGTGTTCGAGGGTACCGTCATTGCTAAGAAGCACGGCGGCATCAACGAGACCTTCACTGTCCGCCGCCTGTCCTATGGCGTCGGTGTTGAGAAGGTCTTCCCCCTGTACAGCCCTGTGATCGAGAAGGTCGAGACCATCCGCAAGGGTAAGGTCCGCCGTGCTAAGCTGTACTATCTGCGCGGCCGCGTGGGTAAGGCTGCTAAGGTCAAGCAGAAGCTGTAATCCGGCACCAACATACCATGTATCCATAGAAAGGGAGTGCATCTGCACTCCCTTTCTTACTTTTCCCGTAGGCCCATGTCCCGCCGGAAAACGGATTAGATTTTCTTTCACCGCCATGGCGGAGAAACTCTGCGAGGCTTTTTAACACGAACCCCTTTTCATCCCCGATAAAATCGTGTATACTATTTTGTCAAGCACATTTATTTCAACCACAACGGAAGGAGATGGGAAACACATGAATATCCAGTGGTATCCCGGTCATATGACCAAGACCCGCCGCATGATGGCGGAAAATCTCAAATACGTGGACGTGGTGGTGGAAGTCATCGACGCCCGCATCCCCATCGCCAGCCGAAATCCCGATATCGACGACCTGGTGGGCACCAAGCCCCGGGTGGTGGTCCTGAACCGGGCCGACCAGGCAGACCCTGCCGCCAGCAAGGTCTGGGGGGCCTATTTCCGCAGCCAGGGCATTTCCGTGCTGGAGTGCGACGCCCGCACCGGCGCCGGGGTCAAGCAGTTCTCGCCCATCATGCGGGAGGCCCTGAAGGAGCAGATCGCCAAGTGGCGGGAAAAGGGCCAGGTGGGCCGTCCTGTCCGTGCCATGGTGGTGGGCATCCCCAACGTGGGCAAGTCCACCTTTATCAACAAGGTGGCCAAGAAGAAGTCCGCCAAGGCAGGCGACCGTCCCGGCGTCACCCGGGGCAAGCAGTGGGTCACCGTGGACCAGGGTCTGGAGCTCCTGGACACCCCCGGCATCCTCTGGCCCAAGTTTGAGGACGAGACCATCGCCCTCCACCTGGCCTTCACCGGGGCCGTCCGGGACGCCATCATGGACACCGAGACCCTGGCCTTCCACCTGATCCAGCTCCTGGCCAAGCGGAAGCCCGAGGCCGTGGAGGCCCGGTTCAAGTTCAAGCCCGAAGAGGACATGACCGGCTGGGACATGCTGGAGACCGGCGCCCGGAAGCGGGGCTTCCTGATCTCCGGCGGCGAGATCGACCTGGAGCGTATGGCCAGCATCCTCCTGGACGAGTTCCGGGGCGGCAAGATGGGCCGCATCACCCTGGAAATGCCTGAGGACCTGGACAAGGGAGCGGCCGATGGAACGACCTGAGGATTTCTGGGCCATTGAAAAGGCCCGCTTTGCACAGGGCATTACCACCATCTGCGGGGTGGACGAGGCCGGCGCCGGTCCCCTGGCGGGCCGGGTCTACGCCGCCGCCGTCATCCTGCCGGTGGGCTGGGAGGCCCCCTACTTAAACGACTCCAAAAAGGTCACGGAAAAGCGCCGGGAGGTCCTCTATGAGAAGATCACGGCCGAGGCTGTGGCCTGGTCCATCGCCTGGGCGGATGAGAGGGAGATCGATGCGATTAACATCCTCAACGCCCGGATGCTGGCCATGGAGCGGGCCATCAACAGCCTGGCTGTGAAGCCCGACCTGGCCCTCATCGACGGCAACCGGTCCAAGGGGATCACCTGCCCCAATGAGACCGTGGTAAAGGGGGATGCCAAGAGCGCCTCCATCGCCGCTGCCTCCATCCTGGCCAAGGTGGCCCGTGACCGGCACATGCTGGAGATGGCGGAAGTCTACCCCCAGTACGCCTTTGAAAAGCACAAGGGCTACCCCACCAAGCTCCACTACGAGCGCCTCCGGGAGCACGGCCCCAGTCCCATCCACCGGCTGACTTTTTTAAAGAAGCTGTGAGGGGCGGGGATTGGACCGCCCTGGGACTCTGGGGCGAGGAGCAAGCCGCCCGCTGGTTAAAGTGGCGGGGGTACCGCATTCTGGAGACCCGCTACCGCTGCCGGGAGGGCGAGATCGACCTGGTGGCCCAGCGGGGGAATTTTCTCTGCTTTGTGGAGGTCAAGCTCCGCAAGGACAACGCCATGGCCGAGGCCAGGGAGTTCGTCACCCCGGCCAAGCAGCGGAAGGTGCGCACCGCCGCCATGTATTATTTAATGGAACACCCCACCCAGAAGCAGCCCCGCTTCGATGTGGTGGAGGTCTATGCGCCCCAAGGACAAGAAACCCGCAGACCGGTGATCCGTCACTGGCCCGATGCGTTTTGAACATTACTCTACAGAAAGGTCTGTATTACCCATGAGATACGTCAGCACCAGAAACAAGACCGTCAGCCTCACGGCCAGCCAGGCCATTGCCCAGGGTCTGGCCCGAGACGGCGGACTTCTGACCCCCGAGGTCTTCCCCAAGATCACCCCCGAGATGCTGGAGGACTGGAGAGGCAAGACCTACGGCCAGCGGGCCGTGGCCCTCATGAAGCTCTTCCTGGAGGACTTCTCCGAAGAGGAGCTTACCGCCTTCACCCAGGCCGGCTACTCCCAGCAGAAGTTTGACGACAGCCGGGTGGCCCCTCTCCACCAGTTGGATGACAACACCCACTGCCTGGAGCTGTGGCACGGCCCCACCTCCGCCTTCAAGGACATGGCCCTGCAGATCCTGCCCCACCTGCTCTCTGCCTCTCTGGTAAAGACCAACGAGGACAAGACCGTCTGCATCCTGGTGGCCACCTCCGGCGACACCGGCAAGGCCGCTCTGGAGGGTTTCAAGGACGTGGACCGCACCAAGATCCTGGTGTTCTATCCCACCGGCGGCGTCTCCCAGGTCCAGGAGCTCCAGATGAAGACTCAGGAGGGCAATAATGTGGGCGTCTGCTCTGTTTACGGCAACTTCGACGATGCCCAGACCGGCGTGAAGATCCTCTTCTCCGACGAGAAGCTCCGTGCCGACCTGGCCGAGCGGGGCTACTTCCTGTCCTCTGCCAACTCCATCAACTGGGGCCGCATCCTGCCCCAGCTGGTCTACTACATCTCCGCCTACTGCGACCTGCTCAACGAGGGCAAGATCCGGATGGGTGACAAGGTGAACTACTGCGTGCCCACCGGCAACTTCGGCAACATCCTGGCCTGCTGGTACGCCGGTCAGATGGGTCTGCCCGTGGGCAAGCTCATCTGCGCCTCCAACAGCAACAACGTCCTCACCGAGTTCCTGTCCACCGGCGTGTACAACAAGAACCGCACCTTCTACACCACCATGTCCCCCTCCATGGACATCCTGGTGTCCAGCAACCTGGAGCGTCTGCTCTTTGCCCTGACCGGGCAGGATGACCAGGCGGTGGCAGGTTACATGAAGGAGCTGAACACCACCGGCCGCTACGAGGTCACCGAGGACCTGAAGGCCAAGCTGAAGGACCACTTCTACGGCGGCTTCTGCGACGAGACAAAGACCGGCCAGATCATTGAGAAGGTCTGGAAGGAGCACAACTACCTCATCGACCCCCACACCGCTGTGGCCTACCAGGTCATGGAGGACTACCGGACCGAGACCGGGGACGAGACCACCACCGTCTTCGTTTCCACCGCATCCCCCTTCAAGTTCTGCGACAACGTCCTCAAGAGCCTGGGCGTGGCCGAGGTGAAGGAAGGCCTGGACGCCCTGGACCAGCTCAACCAGGTTTCCGGCCGTCCCGCCCCCGTGCCTCTGGCCTCCCTGCGAAACAAGCCCGTCCGCTTTGAGGGCTCCGTGGAGAAGGAGAAGATGATGGACGTGGTTCTTGACTTTCTGAAGTAAGTCTTTTGGAAACCGCTTCGCTGCTGGGTTGGCGAAACGCTGCGAGGCATTTAGAACACAAAGAAACGAGGTGATGGAATGGCACTGTATGTGATCGGCGACACCCACCTGTCCCTGGGCAGCAGCAAGCCCATGGACGTGTTTGGCGGCGCCTGGGAGGGCTATGTGGAAAAGCTCACCGAGGGCCTTTCCGTCCTGACTGACGAGGATACCCTGGTCATCGCCGGGGATGTGTCCTGGGGCATGAGCCTGGAGGAGTCCGAGAAGGACTTCGCCTGGCTCAACAGCTGGCCGGGGAAGAAGATCATCCTCAAGGGCAACCACGACTACTGGTGGAACACAGCCAGCAAGATGAACCGCTTCTTCCAGGAGAAGGGCTTCGACACCCTCCATATCCTCCACAACAACTGCCACTACTATGGGGACATTGCCCTCTGCGGCACCCGGGGGTGGTTCTACGAGGAGGAGAAGGAGGGCCAGAGCGCCAAGGTCTTCAACCGGGAGCTCCAGCGTCTGGAGACTTCCCTCAAGGCCGCCGGGGAGGCAGAGAAGCTCTGCTTCCTCCACTACCCCCCCTACTACACCGGCTATATCTGCCAGCCCATCCTGGATATTCTGGAAAAATACCGGGTGAAGACCTGCTATTACGGCCATCTCCACGGGGGCAGCCACCGGCTGGCCGTCCAGGGAGAACGGGGCGGTGTGGCCTATCGGCTCATTTCTGCCGACTTTTTGAAATTTCGTCCGGAAAAAATCATGGAATGATGAAAAAAAGTCTGGTAATTCCGGAGAAAATCTGGTATCATATCGTGAGTATATTGCAATACCATGCCCTCACCGTGCTTTTTGCATGATCGGGAGGGTGTTTACAGGAGGAAAATCGACATGATTGTCAAGAGCGTTGTTGAAAACAAGGAAAAGTACGAAGTCGAACTCATCGTGGAAGTTTCCGCTGAGGAGTTTGAGGCTGGCCTGAACAAGGTTTACCTGAAGAACCGCGGCAGCATCAACGTCCCCGGCTTCCGTAAGGGCAAGGCTCCCCGTAAGGTCATCGAGGGCATGTACGGCGCAGGCGTCTTCTACGAAGAGGCTCTGGAGCTGGTCTACCCCGAGGCCTGCAACGCAGCCATCGCTGAGAAGGGCCTGGACCACGTGGCTCCCCCCCAGGTCGAGATCCTGACCCTGGGCAAGGAAGGCTTCTCCTTCAAGGCTCTGGTCACCGTTCGCCCTGAAGTCACCCTGAAGCAGTACAAGGGCCTGGAGGCAGACAAGGTCCTGCCCACCGTCACCGAGGCTGCTGTTGACAAGGAGCTGCAGGTCTTCGTCGACCGTGCTACCCAGCTGGTCACCGTGGACCGCGCAGCTGAGCTGGGCGACACCACTGTCATCGACTATGTCGGCCTGAAGGACAATGTTCCCTTCGCAGGCGGCACCGCACAGGACTACAGCCTGGAGCTGGGCTCCGGCACCTTCATCCCCGGCTTCGAGGATGGCGTTGTCGGCATGAAGGCCGGCGACATCAAGGACATCGAGCTGACCTTCCCCGCTGAGTACCACGCAGAAGAGCTGGCAGGCGCAGCTGTTGTCTTCCAGGTCAAGTGCAAGGAAGTCAAGGGCAAGCAGCCCCCCGTTCTGGACGACGAGTTTGCTAAGGACGTCTCCGAGTTCGACACTCTGGCAGAGTTCCGTGCAAGCCTGAAGGAGAAGGTCATCGACCGCAACATGCAGCAGTCCGAGGCTCAGTTCCGTCAGGCACTGCTGGGCCAGCTGTGCGACCAGATCGACATCGAGCTGCCCGCAGGCATGATCGAGACCCAGGTTGACCGCTTCGTGGACAACTATGCCGCTCGTCTGGAGCAGCAGGGCATCACCATGGACATGTACATGCAGTACATGAACATCGACATGGCTAAGATCCGTGAGGATCTGCGTGAGCCCGCTATCCTGCAGACCAAGCAGCAGCTGGCTCTGGATGCTGTTGCAGCCGCTGAGGGCATCGTGATCACCGACGAGGACGTGGAAGCAGAGGTCAAGAAGGCAGCTGTGAACCTGGGCGTCCCCTACGAGAGAGTTGCTGACGGTCTGGACCGCGACAACCTGAAGAAGGACCTGGCTCGCGACAAGGCTATGGCTGTGGTTGCTGAGAACGCCAAGGCCAACCTGGTCGAGGTGGCTGACAACGGTGAGATCGAGATCAAGGAGATCACCAAGGAAGAGGTCGAGGCTGAGAAGGCTGAAGAGAAGCCCAAGAAGAAGACCACCCGCAAGAAGAAGACCGAGACCGAAGAGGTCAAGGAAGAGAAGGTCGAGGAATAATCCTCCCTTCGTTGGGGTATACTTACCCTGACTTATAAAAGGAGATCCTGTATCATGAGTTTAGTACCCTACGTAGTTGAACAGACCAGCCGCGGAGAACGGTCCTACGACATTTTCTCCCGACTGCTGAATGACCGGATCATTTTTCTGACCGGTGAAGTGAACGATGCCATGGCAAGTGTCATCGTGGCAGAGCTTCTGCATCTGGAATCCCAGAACCCCGACCAGGACATCCAGCTGTACATCAACAGTCCCGGCGGTTCTGTTACGGCAGGCATGGCCATCTATGATACCATGCAGTATATCAAGTGTGACGTGTCCACCATCTGCGTCGGCATGGCAGCCAGCATGGGCGCATTCCTGCTGGCAGCAGGTGCCAAGGGCAAGCGCATGGCGCTTCCCAATGCAGAGATCATGATCCACCAGCCTTCTGCCGGTACCCAGGGTCAAATCACTGACATGGCCATTCATCTGAAGCGTCTGGAGACCATCAAGAAGCGCATGAACCACATCCTTGCGGAAAACACCGGCAAGCCCCTTGATGTGGTCACCGCTGACTGTGAGCGTGACAACTTCATGTCCGCAGCAGAAGCTGCTGAATACGGCCTCATTGACAAAGTGATCGATAAGCGCTGATATGACGAGAAAGGGGGGCGAGCCTGTCCCCCTTTTTCTGCATTACGCGTATGAATACGAGGTGAATGGATTATGACCAAGAACGAGGATAAGAGAGCCATCCGCTGCTCCTTCTGCGGCAAGCACCAGGATCAGGTTGCCAAGATCATCGCCGGTCCCGGCGCATACATCTGCAATGAGTGCGTCCATCTGTGCATGGATATCCTGGACGACATGCCCATGCCTGAGGAGCAGCTGGCCGGGGATATGCCCGATATCATCCCCAGCCCCAAAGAGATCAAGACCTATCTGGACGAATACATCGTGGGCCAGGACGCCGCCAAGGTGGCCCTGTCCGTGGCCGTCTACAACCATTACAAGCGCATTTACTTCGGCGGAGGGGACGATGTGGAGCTCCAGAAGAGCAACATCCTCCTGCTGGGCCCCACCGGCAGCGGCAAGACCCTGCTGGCCCAGACTCTGGCCAAGATCCTGAATGTGCCTTTTGCCATTGCCGATGCCACCACCCTCACCGAGGCCGGCTATGTGGGCGACGACGTGGAGAACATCCTCCTGCGTCTGGTCCAGGCTGCCGACTACGATGTGGAGCAGGCCGAGCGGGGCATCATCTATATCGACGAGATGGATAAGATCGCCCGCAAGAGCGAAAACACCTCCATCACCCGTGACGTCTCCGGCGAAGGCGTCCAGCAGGCCCTGCTGAAGATCCTGGAGGGCACCGTGGCCAACGTGCCTCCCCAGGGGGGCCGCAAGCACCCCCACCAGGAGTTCATCCAGGTGAACACCCGCAACATCCTCTTCATCTGCGGCGGCGCGTTCGACGGCGTGGAGAAGATCATCGAGAAGCGGGTCAACCAGAAGGGCGTGGGCTTTGGGGCCGAGATCATGAGCAAGGACGAGCGCAAGGAGCGCAACGTTCTGGGCCAGATCCAGCCCCACGACTTGCTGAAGTTCGGCATCATCCCCGAGCTCATCGGCCGGCTGCCTGTCATCACCGCCCTGGAGCCCCTGAGCCGGGAGGACCTGGTGAAGATCCTCACCGAGCCCAAGAACGCTCTGGTGAAGCAGTACACCAAGCTGCTGGAGTACGACATGGTGGACCTGATCTTTGACGAGGGCGCCCTGGAGGCCGTGGCTGACCAGTCCATGGACCGGGGCATCGGTGCCCGCGGCCTGAGAGCCGTGCTGGAGGGGGTCATGACCCAGATCATGTACGACATCCCCTCCGACAGCACCATCACCGAGGTCCATGTGACCCCCGAAAGTGTCAAGGAGGGCAAGGAGCCCATCCTGGTCCGTGACCCTGACCGGGCACCCCGTCCCCGCCTGGGGGCAGCAGCCCTCAAGGCCCAGGCCGGCGGCAAGCAGGACCTGATGTAACCTAAGCACGCAAGCAGGGCGGAGGGGAAACTCTCCGCCCCTTCCTGCATTTTTACACTGCACGATATCCCCTAGAAAGGAAGTGAATTGCTTTGCACGACGAAAAAGATATCCAGCTGTTCAGCCTGCCCACCCTGGCTCTGCGGGGGCTGGCTGTCTATCCCAAGATGATGGTCCACTTTGACGTGGGCCGTGAAATGTCCATCAAGGCCCTGGAAGAGGCCATGAGCAAGAACCAGTATATCTTCCTGGTGGCCCAGAAGGACATCCGGGTGGAAATGCCCGACAAGAACCAGCTCTTTACCATCGGTACCGTCTCTGCGGTCCGCCAGATCCTGCGCCTGCCCGGCAAGAACGTCCGGGTCATGGTGGAGGGCCAGTTCCGTGCCCGCCTGCACAACCTGACCCAGGTGGATCCCTATCTGGTGGCCGACATTGAGCAGGTGGAGATCCTGGAGGAGGTCCCCTCCCGGAACAACACCCTCCGGGCCGAGGCGGCCATCCGCCAGTCCTACGAGCTTTTCGACCGCTACTCTGAGCTCTCGCCCAAGGTTGCTACCAACGAGATGCTCATGAACATCATGTCCAGCGAGGATGCCGGCTATATCGCCGACTTCATCGCCCAGAATATCTCCATGCGGGTCCTGGACAAGCAGTCCATCCTGGATGAGCTTCGTCCCGTCCAGCGTCTGCAGAAGATGAACCGTCTCCTCCGCCGTGAGGTGGACATTCTGGAGATGGAGCAGAGCGTCCAGCGCCGGGTCCAGGAGAACATGACCCAGCACCAGAAGGATGCCTATCTGCGGGAGCAGGTCCGGGTGATTCAGGAGGAACTGGGTGACGACGGGGACAGCGAGATCCTCACCTACAAAAAGCGCATCGCCGAGGCCAAGCTCCCCGAAGAGGTGGAGGCCAAGCTTCTCAAGGAAGTGGCCCACCTGGAAAAGCAGCCCTTCGGCTCCCAGGAGGGCTCCGTCCTGCGCAACTACCTGGACGTCTGCCTGGAACTGCCCTGGAACAAGAAGTCCAAGGAGCGGGTGAACGTGGGTGCTGCCCGGAAGATCCTGGATGCCGACCACTTCGGCCTGGAGGAGGTCAAGGAGCGCATTCTGGAGTTTTTGGCCGTCAAGCAGCTGGCCCCCGACCTGAAGGGCCAGATCATCTGCCTGGTTGGCCCTCCCGGCGTGGGCAAGACCTCCATCGGCATGTCCGTGGCCCGGGCTCTGAACCGGGACCTGGCCCGCATCTCCCTGGGCGGCGTCCACGACGAGGCCGAGATCCGCGGCCACAGAAAGACCTACGTGGGCGCCATGCCCGGCCGTGTTATGAACGCCCTGCGTCAGGCCGGCACCAACAACCCCGTCCTGCTGCTGGACGAGATCGACAAGCTGGGCACCGATATGCGGGGCGACCCCGCCTCCGCCCTGCTGGAGGTCTTGGACTCTGAGCAGAACAGCACCTTCCGGGACCACTTTGTGGAGCTCCCCTTCGACCTGTCCGACGTGATGTTCATCACCACCGCCAACACCACCTCCACCATTCCCAAGCCTCTGCTGGACCGTATGGAGGTCATTGAGCTGGCCAGCTACACCGACGAGGAGAAGCTGCAGATTGCCCGGAACCACCTGATCCCCAAGCAGCTCAAGCGCCATGGTCTGAGAAAGACCCAGCTGAAGCTCACCGACGATGCCATCCGTGAGATCATCGTCTCCTACACCCGGGAGTCCGGTGTGCGTATCCTGGAGCGGGAGCTGGGCTCCCTCTGCCGGAAGGCAGCTATGGCCATCGTGGAGAAGAAGAACAAGACGGTCAGCGTCAACGGAGACAACCTGGAGACCTGGCTGGGGCCCCGGAAGTATCACCCCGAAAAGAACGGTCTGGAGAACCAGATCGGCCTGGTGAACGGCCTGGCCTGGACCACCGTGGGCGGCACCCTGCTGGAGGCCGAGGTCAACGTGGTGGACGGCACCGGCAAGATCGAGCTCACGGGCAACCTGGGCAAGGTCATGCAGGAGTCTGCCAAGGCGGCCTTCACCTATATCCGCAGCCGTGCGGTCCAGCTGGGTGTGGCAACCGACTTCTACAAGGAGAAGGACATCCACGTTCACTTCCCCGAGGGTGCAGTCCCCAAGGACGGCCCCTCCGCCGGCATCACCATGTGCACCGCCATGGTCTCTGCCCTCACCGGCATCCCCGTCCGGGCAGATGTGGCCATGACCGGTGAGATTACCCTTCGGGGCAGAGTCCTGCCCATCGGCGGCCTCCGGGAGAAGTCCATGGCCGCCCTGCGCAACGGCATCCACACGGTCATCATCCCCAAGGACAATGAGAGTGACCTGGAGAAGATCGATCAGACCGTCCGCAATGCCCTGAAGTTCATCCCCGTCTCCCACGTGGACCAGGTCCTGGCCGAGGCCCTGGAGCAGCCCCCTCTGGCCGCTCCTGCCAAGGCAGACGATGACTTCGCCGGCGGCATGGCCGGTTCCGACACCCGTACCCCCATCCAAGCGTAAACAACCGCCCAAGGAGTCCCTCGGCCGGGACTCCCTGGGGATACATTGAGAGGTACCAATGAAACTGAATACACAAAACGCAGAGTTCATCCGTTCTGCGGCCAAGCTGTCGGACTGCCCCCGGGATATCCTTCCCCAGATCGCCTTTGCAGGCCGGTCCAACGTGGGCAAGTCCTCGGTCATCAACCGGCTTCTGAACCGGAAGAACTTTGCCCGGGTGGGTTCCGCCCCCGGCAAGACCACCCACATCAACTACTTCCGCATCGACAAGAAGGTCTACTTCATCGACCTGCCCGGCTACGGCTACGCCAAGGTGTCCAAGCAGGAGAGAGCACGGTGGGGCAAGCTCATCGAGGATTGGTTTGCCGACACCAGTCTGCTGACCCTGGGCATCCAGCTGGTGGATATCCGCCACAAGCCCACCGCAGATGACTGCAATATGGTGGAGTGGTTCAAGGCCAGCGGCAAGCCCTTCGTGGTGGTGGCCAACAAGCACGACAAGATCAAGAAGAGCGAGTGGGAACCCAACGTGGCCCGGATCCGGGAGGTCCTGGACCTGCCCGAGGAGGTCCCGGTCATTTCCTTCTCCGCCGAAAAGGGCACCGGCAAGGATGAGCTCATGGCACTGATCCTGGAGCACATCGAGGCCACCACCGGCGGTGAAGCCATCTCCGAGAGCAACTAAGAGAGCAGAAAGAGAGAGGAACGAGTCATGAAACGCATTTGGGGCATTTTTATTTATGCGATTTTGGCCGGTTTCTGCATCGGCCTGGGCGGCACGGTCTTCCTGCGGCTGAAGGACGCCTTCCCCGGCGGCAACGTGGTGGGTGCTCTGCTGTTTACCATCGGCCTGTTTGTGGTCTGCACCCGGGGCTACGCCCTGTACACCGGCAAGGTCTGTTATCTCTTTGATAACCCCCCGTCCTATGTGCTGGACATCGTGGTCATCTGGGTGGGCAACCTGTGCGGCTGCGCCCTGATCTCCTGGATGGAGAACTGCACCGGTATCACCGGGGCAGAATCCGGCATCAACGTCACCGCCGCCGCCCTGGTGGCCGGTAAGATGGAGGCATCCTACCTGAGCCTGTTCATTCTGGGTATCCTGTGTAATATCTTCATCTTCATCGCTGCCAACGGCTATGCCACCAACCCCCACGAGGTGGGCAAGTACGTAGCTCTGTTTCTGGGCGTCAGCGTGTTTATCCTCTGCGGCACGGAGCATAGCGTGGCAGATATGTATTACTGGACGGTGTCTGGGGTTCTGTACGAGCAGCCCGGAGAGTCCTTCCTGCGGATCGCTGTCATCACCCTGGGCAACCTGGTGGGCGGTGTGTCCTTCCCCCTGCTGGAGAAGTGGAAGGCCAACCTGGACAAAGCCTGATTGAAACAACAAAGAGCCATGACCTGGAGAGAGGTCATGGCTCTTTTCTTTTCTATATGGTCTCGTGGGAGGCTCGGGCATTCCGCCAGCCGGCAGTTCCCAGCTCCCGGAGGGTTTGGAGCAGGAGGGTTCGGGTGTCCGGCTCCAGGCTGCCGGCCGCCTTCAGGATGGCAGGCAGGTGGGTCTGCCAGTGGTCCCGCAGGTCCTCCAGGGAGGCTGCGTGGGTGGTGGTGAGGATGTCATACAGGGCGTCGATGAAGCCCTCCCGCTGGGCAGGCTCTACGCTGTCCACCCAATCGTCCAGGGTCCGGTCCCAGTATCGGGCCTCGTCGGTGAGGTCCGGAGCAGGGAGGAAGCCGGACCCCTCCACCGTCCAGGAGAAGGGATCGTGCTGGAGGATGCTCCGCTGGCTGCTCTGGATCACCTGGCAGGCCTCGCTCTCCAGGAGAAGGCCCACCACCGAGCCCTGGGGTACGGTTTTTTCCACCCGGTCCCGGATGGCTCCGTAGCCGGGGGAGGTCAGAAAGGTCTTGGGGAAGCCCGGGCCGTCGTGGGAGTACACCCGGCGGATCCGGGTCTGGATATCGGGGGAGACCGATGCGGCGGCATAGACTGCCAGGTTGCCCCCCTTGGAGTGCCCGCCCACCAGCAGGTCCCCGGAGCAGTGGGCGGCGGCCTGGGTCAGATACCGGGCGGCCTCGGTCTGGGCGGGGACAGGGGAGAGGAAGGTCATGTTGAAGTTCTCCTTCCAGCCCACCAGAGAGGTGTCGGTGCCCCCGAAGGCCACATAGGACAGGTCAGGACGGAGCTGGAAGGTCACGGCGGTGAACTGCATCTCCTGGCCTGCATCCATCCGGTTGGTGTAGCCCATGAGCCGGACCTCCCGGAACCGGGGGCTGGCCGCCAGGGCGGTCAGGAGGGCCCGGGAGCCTGCCGGGTCCCACAGACCCTGGAAGAGGGCGGGGAAGTCCTCGGCCCGGAAGAGATCCCGGAGAGGGAGCCCCACCCAGTTGTGGAGGCTGTGGGCGTGGAGGGGAAAGCGGAAGTTGGCCACCCAGGAGAGGATGAGGCTGTCCACGCTGTGAAAGGGCCGGGCCCGGAATGTGTTCAGCTGTTCTTCTGTGTAGGAGAGAATATTGTTCATGGGGATGCTCCTTGACAAGATGAATACCTGATGATAGCATACAGGAGAACAGCCGTCTGTGCAATAGACAAAGTGAGGAGAACAGACATGAAAAAGATCTTATTCGTCTGTCATGGGAACATCTGTCGGTCCCCCATGGCGGAGTGTGTTATGAAAAATATGGTGAAAGACCGAGGAATTGCAGGGGATTTCTACATTGATTCCGCTGCCACCAGCCGGGAGGAGATCGGCAATCCCATCTATCCCCCGGCCGTCCGGAAGCTGAAGGCTGAGGGGGTCCCTCTCACCGGCCACCGGGCCATCCAGATGACCAAGGCCGACTATGACAAGTATGACCTTCTCCTGGCCGCCGACAGCGCCAACGTCCGGAACATGACCCGCATCGCCGGGGGAGACCCGGAAGGGAAGATTCGCCGCCTGCTGGATTATACTGCCCGTCCCCGGGACATTGCCGACCCCTGGTACACCGGGAACTTCGACATCACCTATGACGATATCGTGGAGGGCTGTGAGGCCCTGCTGAAGAATCTTGAATGAGTAAAAAGGCTGTGCCAATGGCACAGCCTTTTATGCTGGGTCTTCCGCATCGATCCGGAAGACGTTGATGACATCCGCATCCGGGCAGCAGAACCGGAAGTCTCCGGCGGCGGAAAGGGGGAGCTTGCCCCCGTACCGGAGGATATCGATATAGGGGAAGGCCACGTGCATGGCCATGGGGCACAGCTCACCCCGCTGGGTGTCAAAGTCGAAGGTGTCGCCGATCGTATGGCCCCGGTGACAGCCGTGGCTCCCTAACTGGTCCACCAGGGTAAGGGTGATACGGGGTTTCTTCATGGGCAGGTCCTCCTTTGTCGTTTCTGCCATTAGTATAATAAAAAGGGAGAGGATGGGCTGTTGCAGGGGCAACAGAGGGATATTTTTTCTCCATCCCGGCACACTAAGGGGGAATCTGCAACCAGGAGGATACCCCATGAACGTGAAAGTCATTGAGGGCTGCATCAGCTGCGGCCTGTGCACCGAGGAGTTTCCCGACCTCTTTGTCATGAACGACGAGGGCATTGCCCAGCCCGTCTTACCCCAGGTCCCTGCGGGGAAGGAGGGGGAGGCCCGCCAGGCCGCCGAGGACTGTCCCGTCAGCGTCATCATCGTGGAATAAGTTCTGCACAACAAAAGGACCGCCTTTTCGATCACTCGAAAGGCGGTCCTTTTGAAAAGAAAAGAAAAACTAACTAATTCGATGGTAAGGGGCGGCGTTACTCACTAAACATAGGGGTGGAGAGGTAACGGTCGCCGGTGTCGGGCAGGAGGACCACAATGGTCTTGCCCTGGTTTTCCGGACGCTTGGCCACCTGGATGGCTGCCCACAGGGCTGCGCCGGAGGAGATGCCCACCAGAACGCCTTCGGTGCGGCCGATGAGTCGTCCGGTTTCATAGGCGTCCTGCTCGGTGACGGGGATGATCTCGTCGTAGACGGAGGTGTTCAGGACGGCGGGCACAAAGTTTGCACCGATGCCCTGGAGTCCGTGGGGGCCGGCCTTGCCCTGGCTCAGCAGGGGGGAGGCAGCGGGCTCCACAGCAACCACCTTCACGTTGGGGTTCTGGGCTTTGAGATATTCGCCGGTGCCGGTGATGGTGCCGCCGGTGCCGACGCCTGCCACAAAGATATCCACTTCGCCGTCGGTGTCGGCCCAGATCTCAGGGCCGGTGGTCAGGCGATGGGCCTCTGCGTTGGCGGGGTTTGCAAACTGGTCGGGGATGAAGGAATTGGGGATCTCCCGGGCCAGTTCTTCTGCTTTTGCGATGGCGCCGGTCATGCCCTGGGCGCCGGGGGTGAGGACCAGCTCTGCCCCGTAGGCGGTCATGAGGAGACGGCGCTCCATGCTCATGGTGTCGGGCATCACGATGATGGCCCGGTAGCCACGGGCGGCGGCCATGACGGCCAGACCGATGCCGGTGTTGCCGGAGGTGGGCTCAATGATGACCGAGCCTTCCTTCAGGATGCCTCTGGCTTCCGCATCGTCGATCATGGCACGGGCCACGCGATCCTTGGCGGAACCGGCGGGATTGAGAAACTCCAGCTTGGCCAGGACCTTGGCACCCAGCTGCTGGGAGGTCTCGATGTGGGTCAGCTCCAGCAGGGGAGTGTGACCGATCAGCTGTTCAACGGAAGTGTAGATGTTGCTCATGGGAAAAACCTCCGAAAACTCTGAAAATAACCTACAGAAACGAAAGAGTTCCTGCATGATTCACTGCATTATACGTCTATAAATCCCGTTTGTCAAGGGTAAAATTTGTGTATTTGGCAGAAAAATTTCAAATGTAGGAATTCCTTGACAGGAGGGGTGGTGGGATTTAAAATGGATTCCATGCAGACTGGCCTCTCCGGCCCGTTTTTCCCTGACACTGTCAGGGAAAGAAAGGAGTTATACATCTATGAGTATTTTCAATAACGAGAGTATCTTGGCTTGGCTCAAGTACTTTTCCGATAACACCGACATCGATCTGGCCGCCACCCGCATCCTGGACATCACCGGGGACAACAAGAATCTGATGGCCACCGTCCAGACCAACAAGTCCGTTCTGGTCTTCACCGACGGCAACCACCCCGAAGTGTTCTATAATATGTGGGACAACGGCCTGGGCGACTGCGAGGTGTGGTACAACGAGGGCTCTGAGCCCGAGGGCAAGATGAAGCACAACCTTCTGTCCGAGATGATCGACCGTGGTGTCAACGTCTCTGCCGCCATGCTCATCGTGAACCCCGATGCCCGGACTACCTATCGCACCGGCATCGACAACAGCCTCTTCTCTCCCGGCTCCATCCGTTATGTGGCCCCCGAGATCCGTGCGGTCATCATGAACAAGCTGGACCTGGACGAGGGGGACAACGTCTGTGTGGTCTCCGGCGAGAGCATTGCCGTGGAGGCCGCCATTGCTGCCCGCTGCGGTAAGGTGGTGGCCGTGGAGTACAAGGATGGGGACTTCCAGACCATGGAGGAGAACGTCCTGCGCTTTGGCCTGCGGAACGTGAGCATCGTCTCCGACATGGAGGGCTGGTCCAGCAAGTGGCCCGTCCCCGACGTGGCCTTCCTGGTGGCATCCCCCAAGCTGGACATGGAGCTCCAGACCCTGGTGGCCGTGAATCCCAGGATCCGTGTGGTCATCTACACCCTGGAGTTCAACTACATGAGCCGCATCCCCGGCATGCTGTGGGACAACGGCATCCACCCCACCGAGATCATGCAGCTGGAGGTCTCCAAGGTGGGCCGCCGGGATGAGATCGAGGTCCAGCCCGCCCCCTGGATCTTCTCCGGCCAGGCTGGCGGTGAGGAAGACTAAAAAAATACCTGCTTACTGGGGTAAAAACGGATGGTTTGTCGGTTGACAAGTTTTCTGCCCATGGGTATAATACAATATCAAAGAGCGAATCAAAGGCGATGATGGAGACAGTAAGATCTGCGGAACCCCTCAGCGAGCCGGGGATGGTGCAAGCCCGGTGGAAGTAGTGCAGAAGTCTGAATATCCCTCCTGAGCTGCAAGCCGAACTGCATCATGCACAGTAGGTTTTGCCGGTTTCCACCGTTACAGGGAGCGCGTATGCTGGTACGCAGGTAACAGGTGGTATAGCGAAGATTTTTCAAGACTTCGTCCTTTTACGGGGACGAAGTCTTTTTATTTAAACTCTGCAAAGTTGGAGGTCAGATCCATGAAGAAACAAGGACTGGTAGAATTCCGCTGGCATGGCCGGGGCGGACAGGGGGCCAAGACGGCCTGCCTGCTGCTGGCCGATGCCGCGTTTGCCGCTGGAAAGTTCGTCCAGGGCTTTCCCGAATACGGCCCGGAGCGCATGGGTGCGCCCATCACAGCCTATAACCGCATCAGCGACACCCGCTGCAGCGTCCACTGCAACATTGAAGAGCCCGACTACGTGGTGGTGGTGGACGAGACCCTCCTGGAGTCCGTGGACGTGACCCGCGGCCTTCAGGCCCAGGGCGCCGTCATCATCAACACCCCCAAGACCCCTGCCGAGATCCGCCGGAAGCTCCGGGGCTGGAAGGGGCAGGTGTGCACCATCGACGCCCGGAAGATCTCTGAGGAGACCCTGGGCAAGAACTTCCCCAACTCCCCCATGCTCAGCGCCGCCGTGAAGGTGAGCGGTGTGCTGGAGGAGGAGCAGTTTATGGGCGACATGGAGGAGAGCTTCTCCCACAAGTTCGCCAACAAGCCCCAGGTGGTGGCCGGCAACATGGCCGCCCTGCGGAGATCCTGGCAGGAGGTACAGGCAGAATGAAGCTTTCAGCAAGAGATATCAACGAGACCAGCACCTGGCAGGAGATGACCCTGGGCGGCGAGATCTATGAGCCCGCCACCTCCAAGCTGGTGAACACCGGCGCCTGGCGGACCAACACCCCCGTCCTGGACGTGGCCAAGTGCCGCCACTGCCTCATGTGCGTGCCCTACTGCCCGGACAGCTCCCTGCCCGTCCTCTACGGCAGACTGGTGGGCATCGACTACTACCACTGCAAGGGCTGCGGCATCTGCGCCGAGGTCTGCTCCTTCGGGGCCATCACCATGAAAGAAGGTGGCGAGGTATGAACTACAATGACCGTCTCTCCGGCAACGAGGCCATCGCCTTTGCCATGAAGCAGATCGACCCGGACGTGATGGCGGCCTTCCCCATCACTCCCTCCACCGAGATCCCCCAGTACTTTGCCCAGTACGTGGCCAACGGCGAGGTGAACACCGAGTACGTGCCCGTGGAATCCGAGCACAGCTCCATGTCTGCCTGCATCGGCGCCCAGGCTGCCGGTGCCCGTGCCGTCACCGCCACCTCCTCTGCGGGCCTGGCCCTCATGTATGAGATGATGTACGTGGCTGCCTCCAGCCGCCTGCCCATCACCCTGGCCTGCGTGAACCGTGCCCTCACCGGCCCCATCAACATCAACAACGACCACTCCGACTCCATGGGCATCCGGGATGCCGGCTGGATCCAGATCTACGCCGAGAACAACCAGGAAGCCTATGACAACTTCCTCCAGGCCATGCCCATCGGCGAGCACCCCGACGTCCGCCTGCCGGTGATGATCTGCCAGGACGGCTTCATCACCAGCCACGCCCTGGAAAACATCACCCTTCTGGACACCGAGTCCGTCAAGGCCTTCGTGGGGGAGTACAACCCCGAGAACTACCTGCTCAAAAAGGAGAATCCCCTGGCCATCGGCCCCTACGACCTGGGCTGCCACTACATGGAGCATAAGATCCAGCAGGCCGAGTCCATGAAGTTCGCCAAGAAGCGTATTCTGGAGGTGGCCGCCGAGTTCGAGAAGGTCACCGGCCGGAAGTACGGCCTCTTTGAGGAATACTGCATGGAGGATGCCGAGGTGGCCCTGGTCCTCATCGGCTCTTCCGCCGGCACCGCCAAGGCCGCCGTGGACGAGCTCCGGGAGCAGGGGGTCAAGGCCGGTCTGATCAAGATCCGTGTCTTCCGTCCCTTCCCCGCCGAAGAAATTGCCGAAGCGCTCAAGAATGTGAAGGCCGTTGCCATCATGGACAAGGCCGAGAGCTTCTCCGCCCAGGGCGGCCCCCTCTTTGCCGAGGTCCGCTCCGCTCTGTACGATCTGGAAAACCGCCCCAAGGCTGTGGGCTATGTGTACGGCCTGGGCGGCCGAGACATCACCCCTGCCCACTTCCAGGGGGTCTATGGCCGTCTGCTGGATATCGCCGAGGGTGGGGACCTGGGTCCCGTCTACACCCATCTGGGACAAAGGGGGTAAGCCGACATGGAAATGGAAAGAACCTATCATTTTAAGAAAACTCTGGAGAAGAAGGAACGCTTCGCCCCCGGCCACCGTCTGTGCGCCGGCTGCGGCGCAGGCATCGCCGTCCGTGGTGTCCTCCGTGCCCTCAACGAGGAGGACCGTGCGGTCATCGGCAACGCCACCGGCTGCCTGGAAGTCAGCTCCTTCCTCTATCCCTACACCGCCTACGAGGACAGCTACATCCACACCGCCTTTGAGAGCGCCGGTGCCAGCCTGTCTGGTGTGGAGGCGGCCTACAATGCCCTCAAGCGCAAGGGCAAGGTGAAGGACACCGTGAAGTTCATCACCTTCGGCGGCGACGGCGGCACCTACGACATCGGCTTCCAGTCCCTGTCCGGTGCCATGGAGCGCGGTCATGACCTGACCTACGTGTGCTACGACAACGAGGCCTACATGAACACCGGCATCCAGCGCTCCTCCTCTACCCCCCGCTTTGCCAACGCCACCACCTCCCCGGCCGGCAGCGTGGTCCCCGGCAAGATGCAGAACAAGAAGAACCTCACCGACATCATTGCCGCCCACAACGTGCCCTATGTGGCCCAGACCACCTTCATCGGCAACTTCCGCGACCTGTACACCAAGGCCCGGAAGGCCATCTACACCCCCGGCGCCACCTTCCTGAACGTGATGGCTCCCTGTCCCCGTGGCTGGGAGTACCCCGCAGAGAAGCTGCCCGAAATCTGCCGCCTGGCGGTGGAGACCTGCGTCTGGCCCCTCTTCGAGGTGGAAAAGGGCGTGTGGCGTCTGAGCTACGAGCCCAAGAAGAAGCTTCCTGTGGAGGAGTACCTGCGTCTGCAGGGCCGCTTCCGCCACATGTTCAAGCCCGGCAACGAGTGGATGATCGAAGCCATTCAGCAGAGCGTGGACGAGAACTGGGAAAAGCTCCTGGCCAAGTGCCTGGGCTGATGCCATCCTGAGAACAGAAAAATCCCCAAGCCATTATGGCTTGGGGATTTTTTGCGTCTTGTTCAGAATTCGATGGTCAGGCCGCATTCCATCTGCTGGGCTTTATCCCCCAGCATGTCCTTGAGGATGTCGTAGGCATCCAGGCCGGTGCAGTGGCCGGTGACCACCCGCTCCACCCCGGTCTCCTGGAGTCGGTTGCCGAACTCCCGGACTGCATGGGCGGGGGACTCGAAGAGGTGGAAGCCGCCGATGATGGCGTGGACCTGCTTACCGGGGAAGGCCTGCATGGCCTCCAGAAGGATGGTGTCTGCTCCGGCATGGCAGCAGCTGTTGAAGACCACCAGGCCCTTGTCCGTGTCGAAGATCAGGCTCTGCTCGTGGCGGAAGTCGTCGTACTGATACTGGTCGCCGATCTTCAGGAACATCCGGTAGAGCTGACCGTAGTAGTCCAGCTCGGGGGTGGTGTGGCCCAGCAGGTAGACGTTGGGGGCCAGCTCCACCTTGCCCTCGGCGTACCGGATGCGGTCCTTATAGGTCTCCAGGATGCCCTTCTTGATGCCGATGTAGTCGATGGTCTCCATCTCGTGGCTGCCGTAGCAGTTTTCCTTGCTGGGATGGCGGAGCCAGAAGTCGGCCTTGGCGTTCTTCTCAAAGAAGGTGTCCATGCCGTCGGAGTGGTCGTAGTGGGCGTGGGAGAGGATGCCGAAGTCCACCTGGGAAAGGTCGATGCCCAGGGTCTCGGCGTTCTGGGCAAAGTTCTCGCTGGCGCCGGTGTCCAGCAGGTACTTGCGGCCTTCGAACTCGATGTAGATGGCCAGGCCCCATTCCGGGGTCAGGTCGGGGTTGTTGGAAATGTTATCAATGAGGATGACAGCGCGCATGGCGGGTCACGTCCTTTCTATACGTTATTACCTGCCATTATAGGGCCTTGGGGGATTTTCCGCAAGGCCCTTTGTCATACTTCCGGACCGGTCGGGCATAGACTGTCCCCAAAAGGAGGGGTGTTATGGAAGGGTATGAAGGGGTGCTGCCCCGGTTTCTCCGGGAGGCTCTGGCCAGGGAGTCCCGGCCTGTGGAGGAACTCCGCCTCCGGGAGGGACAGCCTCTGGCCGCCTCGGCGGCCGGGAAGGAGTGGACCCACCCGGCCTGGAAAAGCCGGATCCTGACGGAAGAGGACCTCCGCCGGGTGCTGGAGACGGCGGGCCGCGGTTCGATCCACGCCATCCTGGACCAGCTCCGGGAGGGCTACGTCACGGCCCCTGGCGGCATCCGCATCGGGGTCTGCGGGGAGGGGGCCATTCAGGAGGGAAAGCTTTTGTCCTTCCGGCGGGTGACCTCGTTGGCCATTCGCTTTCCTGGAAAGCTCCCCAGGGTGGCCCGGCCTGTGGTCCCCAGGCTTCTGGAAGAGGGCCGCCTGGAGAGCACCCTCATCCTCTCCCCGCCCGGGTGGGGGAAGACCACCCTTCTGCGGGATCTCATCCGCTGTCTGTCTGCCGGGGAGGGCTGTCCGCCCCATCGGGTGGGGGTGGCCGATGAGAGGGGAGAGCTGGGGAGCGGAGACCTCCGCCATGCCCTGGGCCCCCGGACCGATGTGTTGGAGAACTGCCCCAAAGCCCCGGGGATGATGATGCTCCTGCGGGCCATGGCCCCCCAGGTCCTGGCGGCAGATGAGATCACCGCCCCGGAGGATATCGCCGCCATCCGGGAGGCCGCCGGGTGCGGGGTGGCCCTGCTGGCCACCGCCCACGGCCGGGACCGGTCAGATCTGGACCGACGGCCCCTCTACCGGGAACTGCTGGCCCTGGGGGTCTTCCGAAAACTGGTGGTCATCGGCCTGGAGGGGGAGCGGCGGACCTATCGGGTGGAAGGCCTATGATGGATGTTCTGGGCCACTGCCTTCTCCTGGCCGGGTGCACTGCCCTGGGCCTGTCCCGGGGCATGGCCCTCCGGGAGCGCACCGCCTGCCTGGGGGAGTTCCGCCGGTGTCTGGCCCGCCTGACCCGGGAGCTGACCTTCTCCCTGCGGCCCCTGCCTGACCTGGTGGCCGACCTCCGGGCCGGTGGGCCTGCCGGGGATTTTTTTACCGCCTGCCGGGAGAGCGAAGCGGAGACCTGGGCCCATCGTTGGCAGACCGCCCTGGAAGAGACCGACCTGCCTATCCGGGAGGAGGACCGGCAGATCCTCCGGGAGACCGGGGAGGTCCTGGGGCGATACGATGGGGAGCGCCAGAGCCAGGCCCTGGAGGGCCTTCTGGTCCGCCTGGAGGAGAACCTGAACCAGGCCAGGGCCGATGAGGACCGGCTCTTCCGGGTCTATCTGGCCCTGGGGATCACGGCGGGCCTCTTCGGCTGCCTCCTTCTGTAGGCATATCCCGAAAGGGACGGGCATAGAGTGTACACAACGAAAGAGCCGGGGACGAGCCGTTCCCGGGGAAGGAGGAGAGGCATGGACGTAGATTTGATTTTTCGTATCGCCGCCATCGGCATCCTGGTTTCCGTTCTGAACCAGGTCCTCACCCGATCCGGGCGGGAGGAGCAGGCCACCATGACCACCCTGGCGGGGCTGGTGGTGGTCCTCATGATGGTGGTGGAGAAGATCAGCCAGCTCTTCGACCTGGTCAAGACCCTCTTCGGGCTGTGATGGGCTATGGATATGATGGCATTGGCGGCGGCCGGGATGGCGGCCGCCCTGTGCGGGGTGGTGGTCCGGCAGAAAAGCCCGGAGCTCTCCATCCTGCTGGTCCTGACGGCCTGTGTCCTCCTCCTGTGGAACACCCTACCCCTGTTCGAGACCATTCGCCAGGTCCTGGAGGAACTGGCCGCCCTGGGGGACCTGTCTCCGGCTGTCCTCCAGCCCATGGTGAAGACTGTGGGCATCTCCCTGGTGACCCGGCTCTCCTCCTCCCTCTGCCGGGATGCCGGGGAGGGAGGGATCGCCGCCTTTCTGGAGGTAGCCGGGGGAGGGGCCGCCGTTCTGACCGCCCTGCCCCTGTTAAAGATGGTCCTGCAGCTGGTCATGGATCTGCTGTAGTCCGGGTCCTGGTGCTGGTCTGCCTGCTGGCGGTCTTCTGTCTGCCCGTGGTCCATGCCCTTGACTTGGAGGAGCAGGCCCGGTCCATGGGCCTGGAGGACCTGGAGAAGGCAGGGGAGGTCTACACAGGGGAGGTGGACCTGGCCCAGGGCCTGGACCTGGGAGAGATCTTCCGGAACTTGTACCGCCGCGGGCTGGAGAGCCTGGAGGGAGCGGTGAAGGATTCCCTTCGCAGCTGCCTGCTCATCCTGGTTGTAACCATCCTCTGCGCCCTGGCGGGGACCATGACAGCTGGGACCGGGGGAGACCCCATGAAGGTCCCGGTGCTGACGGCCTCCCTGGCCATCGGGGCCATCGCCCTGGGGGAGGTGGACTCCCTGCTGGGCCTGGGGGAGGAGACCATCGGACGGATGGAGAGCCTGGGGGACATCCTGCTGCCCTCGGTGGCCATGGCCATGGCGGCCAGCGGCTCCCCGGCGGCGGCCGCCGCCAAGTACGGAGCGGCCATTCTCTTTTCCGATGCCCTCATGGCCCTCATCAGCAAGGTCCTCATTCCCATGGTCTATGCCTTCGGGGCGGTGCACGTGGCCTGGGCGGCCCTGGGGAACGAGGGCCTGCGGAGCCTGGGAAAACTCCTCAAGTGGACGGTGACCACCGCCCTCTCGGTCCTTCTGCTGGCCTTTCTGGCCTACCTGAATTTTTCGGGGGTCATTGCCGGCAGCGCCGATGCCGCCACGGTGAAGGCGGTGAAATTCACCATCTCCAACCTGGTGCCTGTGGTGGGCGGGGTCATCTCTGACACCGCCGAGACCCTCCTGGCCGGGGCCTCCATTCTCCGGAACACGGCGGGGGTCTTTGGGATGCTGGCCGTTCTGGGTATCTGCCTGGGGCCCTTCCTGAACCTGGGCCTTCACTACCTGGCCTACAAGATCGCCGCCGCCCTGGCGGCCACCGTGGCCGGGGACAGCCGGGTCATCGGCCTCATCGAGGCCATCGGCACCGCCTTCGGGCTGATCCTGGCCATGGCCGGGGCCTGCGGGGTCCTGCTCACTGTGGCCATGATCTCCGCCGTGTCCGCCATCGTGGTTTAGGAGGGAAGGATATGGAAGTCTTGCGCACCTGGGTCCTGGCCGTCACGGCGGCCGCTCTGGTCATCGCCGTGGCCGATGCCCTCATGCCCCAGGGGACCGTGAAGCAGGTGGGAAAGCTCACCGGGGGGCTCATCCTGGTGCTGGTCCTGCTGCAGCCTGTGGCGGGGCTGGACTACCAGGACCTCCTGGATTGGGTGAACGCCCTGCCTGCCGGAGCCCTTACCCAAGAGCCCCTGGAAGACCGGACAGCCGTCCCCCTGGAGAAAGGTATAGAGGGAGAACTGGCCGCATACATTGCAGAGAAAGGGGCCGCCCTGGGCTGTCCCTGCACCGCCCGGGTAGACTGTATCCCCGATGAAACGGGGGTCCCCATCCCGTCCTGGGTCACCGTCACCGGGGACTTTACCCCGGACCAGAAGAAGGCCCTTCAAACCCTCATCGCCCAGGACCTGGGGGTGGGGCCGGAGGAGCAGCAATACATCAGCGAGGAAATGACATGGACCCAAAAGAACAACTGACCCGGCTGGCCGCTCCGGTCCGGGCCTCTCTGGAAAAACACCGGCTGGTGTGGCTGGTCATCCTGGCAGGACTCATCCTGCTCCTGCTGCCCAGCGGGAAGGAGATGCCCCAGCCGGAACCCCAAACCGTCCAGGCCGGGTTCGACCTGACCGCCATGGAGGAACGTCTGGCTCGGGCTCTCTCCAGGATCGACGGGGCAGGGGAGGTGACGGTGGTCCTCACCGTCCGGGACGGCCCCCGTCAGGTCCTGGCCCAGGACAGCCGGGAGGACCAGGGGGAGACCGAGACCGTGGTCATCTCCCGGGGGAGCAGCACCCAGGAGACGGTCACCGTCCAGGAACTCTACCCCAGCTACCAGGGGGCCCTCCTGGTCTGCCCCGGGGGAGACGATCCCTCGGTACGTCTGAAGCTCACCGAGGCCACGTCGGCGCTGACCGGCCTGGGAGCCGATAAAATTTCTATCAGCAAAGGAAAGTGAGGAGACCCATATGAAACTCTGGAAACGCAACGCCATCGCTGCGGCCATCGTCCTCTTTGTCTGCGGGGCGGTCTACTTAAACTGGAGCTACACCCAGGACACTGCCGCCGCCAAAAATCTGGGGGAGGCCGCCCTGGTGGGGAGCCAGCGGGACGACCTGCTGAAGAAGGACACGGACCAGGCCAAGGAGGAGGGGAAGGAGGCGGCGGCAGAGTCCGGTACCTATTTCTCCACCGCCCGGCTCAACCGCCAGCAGGCCCGGGACAACGCCCTCTCCCTCCTTCAAGAGGCCGCCCAGGATGAGAAGGCCGCCCAGACTGCCGTGGACGAGGCCAACGCTGCCATCCAGACCATGGCCGACTACACCATGACCGAGGCCCAGATCGAGAATCTGGTCACCGCCAAGGGGTATGCCGACTGCGTGGCCTTTCTGGGGGAGAACAGCATCAGCGTGGTGGTCTCTGCGGTGGAGACCGGCCTGACGGAAACCGATGCCGCCCGGATCGGGGAGATCGTCATGGAGCAGACCGGTCTGACCGCTGACCAGATCAAGATCATCGAAGCAGAATGAAGCAAAACCCTTCCTTGCGGCCACTGGCTTGTAAGGAAGGGTTTTCTGTACTATAATAGTGGGACTAAGAAAGGGAGGAAGCGCCATGACCTTTCCCATGTCCCCCCAGGCTGCCAGAGCCCTGGACCTTCTCCGCACCGCCGGCCATGAGGCCTGGATCGTGGGCGGGTGTGTCCGGGACCATCTGCTGGGCATCACCCCCAAGGACTACGACATCACCACCTCCGCCCTGCCGGAGGAGACCAAGACGGTGTTTCAACAGTTTCACGTCATAGAGACCGGCATCCGCCACGGAACAGTAACGGTGGTCCTGGAGGGGGAATCCCTGGAGATCACCACCTACCGGGTGGACGGAGGTTACACCGACGCCCGCCACCCTGACGGGGTGACCTTCACCCGTTCCCTTCGGGAGGATGCCGCCCGCCGGGACTTTACCATGAACGCCATGTCCTATGCCCCCGGGGAGGGGCTTCGGGACTTCTTCGGCGGTCGGGACGACGTGAAAGCCGGGATCATCCGGGCGGTGGGCGACCCTGCCGTCCGCTTTCAGGAGGATGCCCTGCGGATCCTGCGGGGCATCCGATTTGCTGCTGTCCTGGGCTTCCGGCTGGAGCCCGAAACTGAAAAGGCCGCCCGGCAGTACGCCCATCTGCTGAAGAAGGTCTCTGCCGAGCGGATCGCCCAGGAGCTGTCCAAACTTCTCTGCGGAAAGGATGCCGGACGGATCATTACCTCCTATCCTGACATCCTGGGCCAGGTCATCCCGGAGCTTCTGCCCATGGTGGGCTTCGACCAGAGAAACATCCACCACTGCCACAATCTGCTCACCCACACAGCCGTGGCGGTGGACCATGTGCCGCCTGTTCTCCATCTGCGGCTTGCCATGCTCCTGCACGATGTGGGAAAGCCTTCCACCTTTTCCCTGGGCGAGGACGGTCAGGGCCACTTTTACGGCCATGCAAAACAGAGCGTGGCTATGGCCGGGGAGATCCTCCGCCGTCTGCGATATCCCAAGGCCCTGACCGAGAAGGCAGAGACCCTCATCCGGTACCACGATTCCGTTCTGGAGGAGGACCGCATCCGTCGGTGGCTGAACAAGCTGGGGGAGGAGACCTTCTTCGATCTGTTGGCCATCCAGCGGGGAGACACTGCTGCGCTGGCCCCGGCATATTGCACAAGGGAAGAGAGATTTGCCCGCCTGGAACAGTTGGCCAAAGAGATCCT
>JAFSFC010000047.1 GCA_017435425.1 Ruminiclostridium sp.
CAAAGGACAAAGAGTATGAAGACCCGATGGGGCCCTCATACTCTTTTTTGTTTGCGGAAAAGGGTTCATATGGCAAGACGAATTCCAAACAAGGAGGCTTGCCCTTATGTTGCGGCAGCAGGAAGAACCCTTCCTAGAAAAAATAGCATTGATCCTATCTCTGTTCAGCGGGATCCTCTTCCTCTCGGTGGAGCTCATGGCCGCCTGGACCACCCGTTCCCAGGGGATCTGGGCAGACAGTATCTACGACCTGGGAGAGACCCTCTTCCTGGCGGTGTTTACCTTTCTTCTGGTATTTCTCAAGGAAGATAAGCAGAGGAGTCAGGTTCGCCAAATCTTTACGTTGAGCAAAAACGCCTTTCTGGCGGTGCTGCTCACGGCCCTCATCTGGGAGAATCTGCGGGTGCTGTTCTCGGGTGGTCATGTCATCGATCCTCGCCGGGTCTGGGGCATGGAGCTGGGGCTGTGCGGACTGGCGGCGGCAGTGACCCTTCTGCTGGCCATCCTGGCCCGGGGAGCTGCCTCGGAGGCTGTCCGCAGTGAAGTGGTCTGCTGGGCCATCGACGTGGCCGGGTGTGCCGGTATGATCCTGGCCTATGGCCTGTGTGCCCGGTTTGGGGAGCAGATTCCCTGGCTCACTCGGTATGCCGACAGTCTCATTGCCGTCCTGCTGAGCGTTCCTGCCTTGATTGGAGTTTTGCGGATGCTCCGGGATAACCTGACAGAGTATCCTATTCCTACAATTAAACGTCATTTTAGTTAAACAAAAAGAGCCTTGACCTGTTGGGTCAAGGCTCTTTTTCAGGTAGATGTCATTTTCAGGCCCACGATCCCGGCCAGGAGCAGAGCGGCGAAGAACAGGCGGGCGGCGCTGGCGGGCTCCTTGAAGAGGACAATGCCCACCACCACGGCGCCCAGGGCTCCGATGCCCGTCCAGATGCCATAGGCGGTGCCCAGGGGAAGGGTCTTGGTGGCCTGAGAGAGAAAAACAAAGCTGGCGATCATGCCGATGACGGTCACCACCGACCAGTTCAGGCGGGTAAAGCCCTCGGAGAGCTTGAGGCAGGTGGCCCAGGTGACCTCCAGAAGGCCTGCGATAAAAAGACAGATCCATGCCATAGAGAATACCTCCTAATGGAAAATGAAAATCGCGTTTATTTCTGTGTCTTCAAAGGCCTAACGACACAGAAATAAACGCGATGGAGTTCCACCCGGCGGCGGAAATCACAGAAAGTGTAGCATAGGGAAGGGGAGAAGTCAAGGGTTGGGCAGAACCTCCCGGCGGTACTCCTCGCCCTCCAGGGTCACCCAGCGGAGAAGACCGGGTTCGTATAGGATGCAGCTGTGTTCGGAACCTCCTCTTGGAAGGGAGACCGACCCGGGATTGGCGCAGATCAGGTCTCCGTAGTCATGAAAGGCCGGAACATGGGTGTGGCCGGAGAACATGAGCTGGGCGGCTCCCACCGGGGGCAGGGCAGACCGGTGGCCGTGGGTCAGAAAGACGTCCTTACCTTCCCAGTTTATAATGGTGTGGCCGGGGATGGTCTTAAATTGGGGGCGGAGCTTGCTGATACCATAGTCACAGTTGCCTTCCACGCAGGTGATGGCCTCGCGGAGAGGGTCCAGCAGACGGATCACTGCTCGAGGGTCGAAGTCGTATTCCTCTTCATAGGAGCCGGAATAGGCGATATCCCCGAGAAGGATGAGCTCTTTGCATCCTTCTCGGTGGTAGAGCTGGAGGAGTTTTCTGCAATAGGCGGCGGAGCCGTGAATGTCCGATGCGATGAGTCGTTTCATGGTATCACCTCATTATAATATATAGTATAGCGAATTTTGGGGGACAGGGCAAGGGAAAACCCCTGTTCTCCTTTCGGGATTTATGGTATAATGTAAGCAATACTATGTAATCAAGGAGGAAGGTCCTCATGATCCAAGATACCAAGCGTTCCATCGCCTTTATTTGTCCCGCCTGCCGCCAGTCTGTGGTCCTGGAGCGAACGGTGTTCCAGTTGGCTGCTGCAGGCAGCCGTCTGGCCTGTCCCTGTGGAAAGTCCTCCATTGATATTTCCCTGATGGGAGATCAGGTGCGGCTGACGGTGCCCTGCCTGTTCTGTGAGGAGGAGCATTCGGTGTCCTGCTCTACCCAGGCCTTCCTGCATCAGAAGACTCTGGCCTTTACCTGTGCCAACTCCGGCATGGACTGCTGCTATGTGGGGGAGGAGGAGCCGGTGTTTGCGGCTCTGGCCCGCCTGGAGGAGGCGGTCGACAAACACGAGGCTGCTGCCGGGGCCCAGGGGACCTTCCTGAATGACCTGGTCATGGAGGAGATCCTGGGGGAACTGAAGGACATTGCCCAGCGGGATGGGATCTCCTGCACCTGCGGCTGCCGGGAATGGAAGCTGAAGATCAACTACAGCTCGGTGGAGCTCTTCTGCGCAGACTGTGAGGGTGCATTGAAGATCCCGGCTGCTACCATTTCCGATATTGAGGACCTGTGCTGTAAGCCCATTCTCACCATCCGGGGAAAACAGCTTCGGTAAGCGCACATCCTTGCCTCTGCCGCATATGATGAACTGAGATCGCTCAGCGGTCTCTAGCTCTGACTAGGAGGTTCTGATTTATGTGGTGTAACAATGGTTGGGGTGGCAACGGCTGTCTGTGGATCATCCTGATCCTCATCATCCTCTTCTGCGGCTGTGGTTCCAATGGTGGGACCAACACCGGTACTTGCTGCTGCAGCAACAACAACTGCGGCTGTGGGAACAACTGTGGGTGCGGCAATCCCTGCGGTTGTGACTGTGGCTGCTGAGGCTTCGTACCATAGGTTTCGAGGCGGCTCCGGGGTCTCCGGAGCCGCCTGAAAATTTTTTAAAAAATTTGAAAAAAGGGGTTGCATTTTCTGGGAACCTATGTTATTATTCAAAAGTCGTCAGCGAGAGCGAAACGATATGCGGCAGTAGCTCAGTTGGATAGAGTAACTGGCTACGAACCAGTAGGTCAGGGGTTCGAGTCCCTTCTGCCGTGCCAGCTCCCGAACGCAAAAGCGTTCGGGAGCTTTCTTTTTCTTCATCCCGGAACGTGTTCGTTCCGGGTTTTGTTTTTGGATGGGATGGGAAGTCTTGCCATTGGGGAAGCGGCGTGGTATGATGGTTTCAGCCATACATTATATAATATAAGGAGAGATGTGACATGGGCATGAAGATCAGTGTATTGTATCTGGGCAGAATGGAGTTTCCCAAATTCCGCCTGGTCCAGTGGGAGGATGAGAACGAGATGATCAAGTCTCCGGCAGTGGCTCTGCTCATCCAGCATCCCACCCTGGGCAACATTTTGTATGATACCGGTAATTGCCATGAGCATGAGACCCTCTATACCCCTGATATGCTCCACAACTATCCTGTGGTGGAGTGCATTTCCGTGAAGGAGGCCCTGGCTGCCAAGGGCCTGACCCCGGATGACATCGATCAGATCATCATTTCCCACCTGCACTTTGACCATGCTGCCGGCTTGAAGGATTTTGTGGGAACCAAGGCCATCCAGAATGTGCTGGTTTCCGAGGCCGACCTGAAGGAGTCCTGGTTCAGCGTGACCACCGGCAACGGCGGGGCCTACATCCGCTCCCTTTTTGATGTGGAGGGCATCCGGTTCAAGACCATCAACGAGGACACCTGGCTGGCAGAGGATTTTGGACTCTTTGTCCAGAAGTCCCATACTCCCGGTGTCATTGGGCTCATTCTGAAGACCGAAAAGAGCGGCACCATTCTGACCACCAGCGACACCATCTACACCCAGGACAGCTACGACCAGGGGATCCCGCCTGGAGGGACCATCAACAAGACCACCGACGAGTTCTTCGAGAATCTGGAGCGGATCAGAAAGATGGAGAAGGAGCTGGATGCACAGCTTCTCTTCGGCCATGACTTCCAGCAGATCCAGGAGTGGGCTGCCCGGGGCTGGATCGAATAAAATAACCATGAAATCGGCTTTTGTTTGGGACAAAGGCCGATTTTTTTGTGAAAAGAGCAGATTGTAACCAAACTGTAAAACAGAACCCCTTTTCTTTTGCTGCAACATTATATATAATAGAGATGCTGAGGCGCCAGAATCAGGGCGGCTTGGTTCAGTGCAGCCTGATACACCCCAACCGGTTGTGGGTGAGGGGAGAGGGCTGCCTGTATCTGCCTGTAAACCTTTGTCTTGTCATATAAAAAATGTCCAAGAGAGGGGTCTGACAAAAGGGATTTTTGTGGGTTTTTAGGTTGACTTTCTTTGTAAAAATCGTTGACAGAGAGGCCCTTTGTGTTGTATTATTATGGAGCGCGTGAAAGAGCGCAGTCTGCGATGATACGGGAGATTGCTCCGAAAGGAGGTAACTTCCGTGGAGTATGTCCGTGAATCGGGCGGCTGGGGAACTTGCTGCATGGCGTATATCGCCATGACAGGAGGCCAAAAAGCCGGCGTATTTTGCCGGTTTTCTTCATGCTTATGGAGTGATACGCACGGATAAGTGTATCGGGTTCCCCACCGTACGGAGCGTGGCAAAGACAATGACACTTCGTATGTTTCTTAGGAGGAAGACATCAACATGGCACAGAATGAAATGATTCGTATCAGACTGAAGGCTTACGACCATCAGCTTATCGACCAGAGCGCAGAGAAGATCGTTGAGACCGCTAAGCGCACCGGCGCTTCCGTCTCCGGTCCCATCCCCCTGCCCACCAAGAAGGAGATCGTCACCATCCTGCGTGCAGTCCACAAGTACAAGGACAGCCGTGAGCAGTTTGAGCGCCGCACTCACAAGCGCCTGATCGACATCACCAACACCACCCCCAAGACTGTGGAAGCGCTGATGAGCCTGGATCTGCCCGCTGGTGTGGAGATCGAAATCAAGCTGTAAAGCTGAAACGAACCAGACAGCCAACCCAACTAAGTGTACCCGCTGCCTGTCGCATTTCAATAGAGACAGGCGGGTCATGTTGACAAACCAATGACAGCCCAATGGTCAAGTTTGCCAACCAATAACCTATTAAGGAGGAAAACCAACATGGAAAAGGCCATCATCGGCAGAAAGATCGGTATGTCCCAGATCTTCGACGAAGCCGGTAAGGTCATCCCGGTCACTGTCATCGAAGCAGGTCCCTGCGTCGTTGTTCAGAAGAAGACCGAGGAGAAGGACGGCTACAACGCCGTGCAGCTGGGCTTCCAGGACGTGGAAGAGAAGAAGCTGACCAAGCCCGAACAGGGCCACCTGAAGAAGGCAGAAGTCCCCATGAAGAAGGTCCTGAAGGAGTTCAAGCTCGACAAGGCCGCTGAGATGAACGTGGGTGACGAAATCAAGGCAGACGTTTTTGCTAAGGGCGATCACATCGACGTGACCGGCATCAGCAAGGGTAAGGGCTTCCAGGGCGTTATCAAGCGCTGGAACGCAGGCCGTGGTCGTATGACTCACGGTGGCGGCCCCGTCCACCGTCATGCAGGTTCCATGGGTTCCGGTACCGATCCCTCTCGTATCTTCAAGGGCAAGATCGGCGCTGGCCAGATGGGTAACGAGCAGGTTACCGTCATGAACCTGGACGTCGTTTCCGTTGATCCCGAGTTCAACCTGATCGCAGTCTGCGGCGCCATCCCCGGCCCCAAGGGCGGCATCGTCTACCTGAAGTCCACCGCTAAGACCATCCGCGAGAAGAAGGGCGATGCAGGCATCAGCTCCAACCCGCAGAAGGCTTCCGCACGTGCCAACCCCCAGAAGGCATCTGCAAGAAACCGCTAAAGAAAGGAGAGTTTGAGAAATGCCTAAAGCTAATATGTACAACATGGCCGGTCAGCAGATCGGCGAAGTGGAACTCTCCGCTGGCGTTTTCGGCGTAGAGCCCAATGAGCCCGCTGTGCACGCAGTCGTGGTCAACCACCTGGCAAACTGCCGTCAGGGCACCCAGTCCGCTCTGACCCGCGCAGAGGTTTCCGGCGGCGGCAAGAAGCCCTGGAGACAGAAGGGCACCGGCCACGCTCGTCAGGGCAGCACCCGTGCTCCCCAGTGGACCCACGGCGGCATCGTGTTCGCTCCCAAGCCCCGCGATTACAGCTATCGTCTGAACCGCAAGCTGAAGAGACTGGCACTGAAGTCCGTCCTGTCCGACAAGGCTGCTTCCGGCAACCTGCTGGTCGTTGACAACCTGGCTCTGGATGCTATCAAGACCAAGAGCATCAAGAGCTTCCTGGACGCTGTGAATGCTGGCAAGACCATCTTCGTTACCCCCGAGGTCAACGAGAATGTTTACAAGTCCGCTCGCAACATCCCCGGCGTCTCCACCACCACCGCCAAGATCCTGAGCGTTTACGACATCGTCAACGCTGAGAAGCTGGTCATCGACCAGAAGGCACTGGCAATCATTGAGGAGGTGTTCGCATGAAGACCGCATACGACATCATCAGACGCCCTGTGATCACCGAGCAGTCCATGGCTGACACCGAGATGAAGAAGTACGTCTTCGAGGTCGCCAAGTCCGCTACCAAGATCGACATCGCAAAGGCTGTTGAAGAGATCTTCGGCGTGAAGGTCTCCAAGGTCAACACCCTGAACGTTACCGGTAAGATGAAGCGCACCGGTCGTTACCCCGCTGGCCGTCAGGCAAGCTGGAAGAAGGCAGTCGTTACTCTGACTGAGGATTCCAAGACCATCGAGTTCTTCGAAGGCATGGCATAAGGAGGTTAAAGGAAAATGGCAACTAAGAGCTTTAAGCCCGTAACTCCTGCGCGCCGTCATATGACCGTGTCCGGCTTCGAGGGCATCGATAAGAAGGCAAAGCCTGAGCGCAGCCTGACTGAAACCCTGAAGAAGCACGCAGGCCGCAACAGCTACGGCCGCATCACCGTCCGTCATCGCGGCGGCGGCAACAAGCGTAAGTATCGTATCATCGACTTCAAGCGCAACAAGCTGGACATGTCCGCAACTGTCCTGCGCCTGGAGTATGACCCCAACCGTTCCGCCTACATCGCACTGCTGCAGTACGAAGACGGCGAAAAGAGATACATCCTGGCTCCCGTTGGCCTGAAGGCTGGCGACCAGGTCATCTCCTCCACCGGCGCTGACATCAAGCCCGGTAACTGCCTGCCTCTGGCTAACATCCCCACTGGTACCATCATCCACAACATCGAGATGTACCCCGGCAAGGGCGGCCAGCTGGTTCGCTCCGCAGGTACCTTCGCACAGCTGATGGCAAAGGAAAATGGCGTTGCCCAGATCCGTATGCCCTCCGGCGAGGTCCGCATCATCCGCCTGGACTGCAAGGCTACCATTGGTCAGGTCGGCAACATCGAGCACGAGAACATCTCCATCGGTAAGGCTGGCCGTAAGCGTCACATGGGCTGGAGACCCACCGTCCGTGGCTCCGTCATGAACCCCAACGACCATCCCCACGGTGGTGGTGAGGGTAAGTCCCCTGTTGGCCGTCCTGGTCCTGTCACTCCCTGGGGCAAGCCTGCTCTGGGTTACAAGACCCGTAAGACCAAGAACCGCACTGACAAGTTTATTGTCAAGCGCCGCAATGCGAAGTAAGGAGGCAGTAAAACAATGAGCAGAAGCATCAAGAAAGGCCCGTTTTGCGCCCCCGAGCTCCTGAAGCGGGTTAAGGAAATGAACGAGTCCGGCGACAAGAAGGTGCTGAAGACCTGGAGCAGATCCTCCACCATCTTCCCCGCTTTCGTCGGCCACACCATCGCCGTTCACGATGGCCGCAAGCACGTGCCCGTCTATGTCACCGAGGACATGGTCGGCCACAAGCTGGGTGAGTTTGCTCCCACCCGTACCTTCCGCGGTCACGCCGGCAGCAAGACTGGTAAGTAAGGAGGAGAGATAGAAATGGTAGCAAAAGCTCATGCAAAGTATATTCGCATCTCTCCCCGCAAGGTGAAGATCGTTGCAGACCTGATTCGCGGCAAGAGCCTGCCTCAGGCAACTGCAATCCTGATGACCACTCCCAAGGCAGCTTCCGAGCCCCTGCTGAAGCTGATGAACAGCGCAGCAGCCAATGCTGAGAACAACCACAGCATGGACCCCGAGAAGCTGTATGTTGCAGAGGTCTTTGCAACTCCCGGCCCCATCCTGAAGCGCATCATGCCCCGCGCACAGGGCCGTGCTTACCGCATCAACAAGAGAACCTCTCACGTCACCATCTGCGTGGCTGAGAAGGAATAAGGGAGGAGTCAGAACATGGGACAGAAAGTTAATCCCCACGGTCTTCGCGTGGGTGTCATCAAGGACTGGGACTCCCGCTGGTATGCTCGCAACGAGAAGGTGGGCGACCTGGTCGTCGAAGACTACAACCTGCGTAAGTATCTGAAGAAGACCCTGTACTCCGCAGGTATCCCCAAGATCGAGATCGAGCGTGACAACGCTAAGGTCAAGATCTACCTGCACTGTGCACGCCCCGGTGTTGTCATCGGCAAGGGCGGCACCGAGATCGAGCGCCTGCGCCTGGAGCTGGAAAAGAAGCTGGGCAAGCCTGTCGCTCTGAACATCGTCGAGGTCAAGACCCCCGACATGGATGCACAGCTGGTGGCTGAGAACATCGCTCAGCAGCTGGAAAAGCGTATCGCTTTCCGCCGTGCAATGAAGAACTGCATGGGTCGTGCAATGCGCATGGGTGCCCGCGGCATCAAGGTCATGTGCTCCGGCCGTCTGGGCGGCGCCGAGATCGCTCGTTCCGAGTGCTATCACGACGGCACCATCCCCCTGCAGACCATCCGTGCTGACATCGACTACGGTTTTGCTGAGGCAGCAACCACCTACGGTCGTATCGGCATCAAGGTTTGGATCTACAAGGGTGAAGTCCTGAGCCAGACCCTGCGCACCACCCCCCGCACCCTGGACACCAAGAACTTCAAGGAGCGCTCCGATCGTCCTCGCCGCCGCGGCGACCGTCGTGAAGGTGGCTTCAACCGTGACCGCAAGCCCGGCTACGGCAACCGTCAGGGTGGTTACAACAACAACCGTGGTCCCCGGCCCGCAGCCGGTGCCAAGGAAGGAGGCAACGCCTAATGCTGCTGCCTAAGAGAGTTAAATATCGCCGCGTTCACCGTGGCCGCCTGAAGGGCAAGGCTACCCGCGGCAACACCGTGACTTACGGTCAGTATGGTCTGCAGGCTCTGGAGCCCGCATGGATCACCAGCCGCCAGATCGAGGCTGCTCGTATCGCAATGACCCGTTACACCAAGCGTGGCGGTAAGGTCTGGATCAAGATCTTCCCCGACAAGCCCATCACCGAGAAGCCTGCTGAGACCCGAATGGGTTCCGGTAAGGGTTCCCCCGAGTACTGGGTCGCAGTGGTCAAGCCCGGCCGTATCATGTTCGAGATCGCCGGTGTTTCCGAAGAGGTTGCCCGTGAGGCTATGCGTCTGGCAAGCCACAAGCTGCCCGTCAAGACTAAGTTCGTGATTAAAGAAGAAACTGCCGCTGAGGGCGAGAATGGTGGTGAAGCATGATGAAGGCAAACGAAGTACGCAAGATGTCTTCCGCTGATCTGGAAAAGAAGCTGGTTGAGCTGAAAAAGGATCTGTTCCAGCTCCGTCTCCAGCATGCCACCAATCAGCTGGAAAACCCCGTCCGCATCACCGAAGTGAAGCGTGACATTGCCAGAGTCAAGACCATTATTCGTGAGCAGCAGATCGCTGGCCAGTAAGGAGGAACTGAATCATGAGTGAAAACAGAACTTCTTCCCGTAAGACCAGAGTCGGCCTGGTGGTCTCGGATAAGATGGATAAGACCGTGGTTGTTGCCATTGCCGACCGTGTGGCACATCCCCTGTACAAGAAGATCGTCAAGAGAACCTACAAGCTGAAGGCTCATGACGAGAACAACACCTGTGGTGTTGGCGACCGCGTCAAGGTCATGGAGACCCGTCCCCTGTCCAAGGACAAGAGATGGCGCGTGGTCGAGATCATCGAAAAGGCGAAGTAAGGAGGTGCCGTAAATGATCCAGCAGGAAACTTATCTGAAGGTTGCTGACAATACCGGCGCCAAGGAAATTAAGACCATCCGTGTGCTGGGCGGTTCTTCCCGCAAGTACGCCAGCATCGGTGACGTGATCGTCGCTTCTGTCCGCAAGGCAGCTCCCGGCGGCACCGTCAAGAAGGGCGACGTTGTTCGCGCAGTTGTGGTCCGCACCGCTAAGGGTGTGCGCCGCGCTGACGGCAGCTATGTCCGTTTCGACGACAACGCAGCTGTCATCATCAAGGAAGACAAGAACCCCAGAGGCACCCGTATCTTTGGCCCTGTGGCACGTGAGCTGCGCGACAAGGACTACATGAAGATCCTGTCCCTGGCTCCCGAAGTTCTGTAAGGGAGGATACGAAGATGATGAACAAAATGAGCATTAAGAAGGACGACCAGGTCGTCGTTATCACCGGCAAGGACAAGGGCCAGCGCGGCAAGGTCATTGCTGTGATGCCTAAGGACGGCAAGGTCGTCGTGGAAGGCATCAACATGGTGTCCCGTCACACTCGCCCCCGCAAGCAGGGTGAAGAGGGCGGCATCATCAAGAAGGAAGCCCCCCTGTACGCATGCAAGGTCATGCGCGTCTGCCCCAAGTGCGACAAGGCTACCCGCCCCGCAAGCAAGATCGTGGACGGCAAGAAGGTCCGCGTCTGCAAGAAGTGCGGCGCTGAAATCTAAGAGAGGAGGAGTTGAATACTATGCCTAACCTGAAGACTAAGTATAACGAAGAAGTTGCTCCTGCTCTCATGCAGAAGTTCAACTACAAGAGCACCATGCAGATCCCCCGTTTCGAGAAGATCGTCATCAACGTGGGCTGCAGCGAAGCTCGTGAGAATCCCAAGGTCCTGGACAACGTCGTCCGCGACCTGGGCATCATCACCGGCCAGAAGGCTATCGTCACCAAGGCTAAGAAGTCCGTTGCTAACTTCAAGCTGCGTGAGGGTATGCCCATCGGCGCTAAGGTCACCCTGCGCCACGACAAGATGTGGGAGTTCATGGATCGTCTGTTCAACGTGGCTCTGCCCCGTGTCCGTGACTTCCGCGGCATCAACGCCAACGCTTTCGACGGCCGCGGCAACTATGCCCTGGGCGTGAAGGAGCAGCTGATCTTCCCCGAGATCGAGTACGATAAGATCGACAAGATCCGCGGTATGGATATCGTGATCTGCACCACCGCACAGACCGACGAAGAAGCCAGAGAGCTGCTGACCCTGGTTGGCGCTCCCTTTGCGAAGTAATTAGGAGGAGAACGATCAATGGCTAAGTTATCCATGAAGCTCAAGCAGCAGGCTGAGCCTAAGTTTTCCACCCGCCGTTACAACCGTTGCAAGATCTGCGGCCGTCCCCACGCTTACCTGCGTGACTATGGCATCTGCCGTATCTGCTTCCGCGAGCTGGCACACAAGGGCCAGATCCCCGGCGTCCGGAAGGCTTCCTGGTAATTTGTATGGCTAAGCCTGACCGGATGGCTTCCATCCGGTCGGGTTTCCCATAAAAACTTTTTCCCCAGCCAACGGCAAAAGGTCGATTCCGGTGAGGATCGATACCTTGCCGTTGATACAGACAGAGTCTGTAATCTTATAGGAGGTATATACCTATGCACATCACCGATCCCATTGCGGATATGCTGACTCGTATCCGCAACGCGAACAACGCCAAGCATGACACCGTCGACATCCCTGCTTCCAACATGAAGAAGGCTATCGCTCAGATCCTGCTGGACGAAGGCTACATCAAGTCCTTCCAGCTGATCGAGGACGGCAACCAGGGCGTTATTCACGTTACCCTGAAGTACAACAACCCCGGCAAGGAAAAGGTCATCTCCGGCCTGCGCCGCGTCTCCAAGCCCGGCCTGCGTGTCTACGCTGGTGCTGACGAGCTGCCCCGCGTCCTGCGTGGCCTGGGTGTTGCAATCGTGTCCACTTCCAAGGGCGTCATGACCGATAAGGCTGCTCGTGCAGCACACGTCGGCGGCGAAGTCCTGGCATTCATCTGGTAAGGAAGGAGAGTTTTACTATGTCTAGAATCGGTAAAATGCCCATCTCCATCCCTGCTGGCGTGGAAGTGACTATGGGCGAAGGCAATCTGATCACCGTGAAGGGCCCCAAGGGCACCCTGACCCAGAAGCTGAGTGAGAAGATGACCCTGACCCGCGAAGACGGCGTGATCGTTGTCACCCGTCCTAACGATGAGAAAGAAAACCGTTCCCTGCATGGCCTGACCCGCACCCTGCTGAACAACATGGTGATCGGCGTCACCGAGGGCTTCAAGAAGGAACTGGATGTCAACGGCGTTGGCTACCGTGTGGCTAAGGAAGGCAACAAGCTGAACATGAACATCGGCTTCTCCCACCCCGTCATCATGGAAGAGCCCGAAGGCATCACCATCGAAGTTCCCTCTCCCAACAAGATCGTCATCAACGGCACCGACAAGCAGAAGGTCGGTCAGTTCGCTGCTGAGGTCAGAGGCAAGAGACCCCCGGAACCCTACAAGGGCAAGGGTATCAAGTATACTGACGAGGTCATCCGCCGCAAGGAAGGCAAGACCGGCGTGAAGAAGTAAGAAAGAGGTGTGCCTAAATGATTAAGAGACCCGATACTAACGCTCAGCGTCATAAGCGTCATAAGCGCGTTCGCGGTAAAGTCTCCGGCACATCCGAGAGACCCCGTCTGAACGTTTTCCGCAGCGGTACCAACATCTACGCTCAGATCATTGATGATACCAAGGGCGTGACTCTGGTCGCTGCATCCTCCCTGGAGAAGGGCTTCGAAGGCCGCGGCAACAACTGCGAAGCTGCTACCAAGGTTGGCGAAGCAATTGCTCAGCGCGCAAAGGATAAGGGCATCGACACTGTCGTCTTCGACCGTGGCGGTTACCTGTATCACGGCCGCGTGAAGGCTCTGGCAGAAGGCGCTCGCTCTGCCGGCCTGGAATTCTAAGGGAGGAGGAAACGAAAATGGCTAGATTTGAAAGAGAACCCAGCGAGTTTGTCGAAAAAGTCGTTTCCCTGAACCGTGTCTCCAAGACCGTCAAGGGCGGCCGCGTGATGAAGTTCTCCGCCCTGGTCGTCGTTGGCGACGAGAAGGGCAAGGTCGGTTTCGGCCTGGGTAAGGCTGCTGAAGTTCCCGAAGCTATCCGCAAGGGCCTGGAAGCTGCCAAGAAGAACATGTTCACCATCGCTATGTCCGGCACCACCATTCCTCACGAAGTCATCGGTGAGTTCGGTGCTGGCCGCGTTCTGATGAAGCCCGCTGCTCCCGGTACCGGCGTTATCGCTGGCGGCCCCGTTCGTGCCGTCCTGGAAGCTGCTGGCATCAAGGATATCCGTACCAAGTGCCTGCGCTCTAACAACCCCCAGAACGTCGTCTCCGCTACCATGGAGGGCCTGAAGTCCCTGCGTAGCCCCGAGACCGTCGCTCGTATCCGCGGTAAGAGCGTGGAAGAAATCGTAGGCTAAGGAGGGCTTAAGAAATGGCTAACCTGAACATTAAGCTCGTCAAGAGCCTGAACGGCCGTATTGCTAAGCATAAGGCCACCGCAGAGGCCCTGGGCCTGCGCAAGATCGGCGACACCACCGTGCAGCCTGACAATGCTGCCACCCGTGGCAAGATTGCCCACATCGGTTACCTGATCCAGGTCACCGAGGAAAAGTAAGGAGGTGCGCAACATGAAACTGCATGAACTTTCTCCCGTTCCCGGCTCCAACCCCAAGGCATTCCGTAAGGGCCGCGGCAATGGTTCCGGCAATGGCAAGACCGCAGGTCGCGGCCAGAAGGGCCAGTGGTCCCGTTCCGGCGGCGGCGTCCGCGTCGGTTTCGAAGGCGGCCAGATGCCTCTGGCACGTCGTCTTCCCAAGAGAGGCTTTAACAACATCTTTGCTAAGCCTCTGGAAGCAATCAATGTTTCCGCTCTGGAAAAGTTCGAAGACGGTGCAGTCGTCACTGTCGAAGAACTGCTGGAGAAGGGTATCCTCTCCAAGTGCGAGTATGGCGTGAAGATCCTGGGCAACGGCTCCATCACCAAGAAGCTGACTGTCAAGGCTAACGCTTTCTCCGAGTCCGCAAAGGCTAAGATCGAAGAGGCAGGCGGGAAGGCCGAGGTGGTCTAATGTTAAAGACCATCCGTAACGCATGGAAGCTTCCGGATCTGCGCAATAAGCTCCTGTTTGTCATCTTTGCTCTGCTGATCTTCCGTCTGGGCGCCGCTATCCCGGTCCCCTACATCAACACGGAATATCTTCAGCAGACCATCCAGGCAAACTCCGGGACTATCTTCGGTCTGCTCAACACCCTGAGTGGTTCCGCACTTTCCAATGCGACTCTGTTCGCACTGTCCATCCAGCCCTATATCAACGCCTCCATTATCATCCAGCTGCTGACCATTGCGATCCCCGCTCTGGAAAGACTGGCTAAGGACGGCGGCGAAGAGGGCAAGAAGAAGATCCAGTCCATTACCCGGTACACCACCGTCGGTATTGGTCTGCTGCAGGGCTTTGGTTACTACACCCTGATCAAGAGCTACGGTCTGGTTACCGGCGAAGGTTTCTGGCCCGGCCTGGTCATCGTGATCTCCTTCACTGCAGGTGCTGTCTTCCTGATGTGGCTGGGCGAGCAGATTACGGAGTTCGGTGTCGGCAACGGCATCTCCATCATCCTGTTCACTGGTATCGTTTCCCGTGGCCCTGCGATGATCGTGAGCATCGTTACCGGTATCCAGAAGTACCTGAGCAAGCCCGACATGACCGACTGGACCGAAGAGGCCATTGCTATGTACAACGCACAGGCAATGAATCCCCTCATCGCTGTTCTGCTGATCGTCGGCATGCTGGCTCTGGTTGTTTTCATCGTGTTCGTCAGCAATGCCGAGCGCAAGATCCCCGTTCAGTACGCAAAGCGCGTGGTGGGCCGGAAGATGTACGGTGGCCAGTCCACTCACATCCCCATCAAGGTCAACCTCAGCGGCGTGCTGCCCATCATCTTCGCTCAGTCCATCGCCATGATCCCCGCGACCATCGGCATGTTTGTTCCCTCTTCCCAGGTTGAGGGTTCCGGCTGGCACACCTTCCTGTCCGTATTCAATTCCACCAGTGCGCTGTACGCCGTGGTCTACTTCATCCTGATCATCGGCTTCAGCTACTTCTATTCCACCATTCAGTTCAATCCGATTGAGGTGGCAAATAACCTGAAGAAGAACGGCGGCTTCGTTCCCGGCTTCCGTCCTGGTCGACCCACTGCTGAGTTCCTCGGCAAGGTCCTGAACCGTCTGACCTTCTTCGGTGCAATCTATCTGGGCATCGTGGCTATCCTGCCCATCATTGTCGAGAACATCACCGGCATCACCAACATCTCCGTTGGCGGCACCTCTGTCATCATCGTCTGCGGTGTTGCTCTGGAGACTGTGAAGATGATCGAGAATCAGATGCTCATGCGGCATTACAAAGGTTTCTTGGAGTAAGGGGTAATTATCATGAAACTGATTCTGTTAGGCCCTCCGGGCGCAGGTAAGGGAACTCAGGCTGAGATTCTGACCAAGAAGCTGGCCGTCCCTACCATTTCTACTGGCAACATCCTCCGTGCAGCCGTGAAGAACGGCACTCCCACCGGCCTGAAGGCCAAGGAGTACATGGATGCCGGCAAGCTGGTCCCTGATGAAGTGATCATTGGTGTCATTTCTGAGAGACTGGCAGAGGCCGACTGCCAGAACGGCTTTATCCTCGATGGCGTGCCCCGTACCATTCCCCAGGCTGAGGCTCTGGAGAAGGCCGGTGTTGCTTTCGATGCAGTTGTCTCCATCGAGATCGAAGACGAGGTCATCGTGGAGCGCATGGATGGTCGTCGTGTGTGTGCTTCCTGTGGTGCTCCCTACCATGTGAAGAACCTGCCCCCCAAGGTTGAGGGCGTGTGTGATTCCTGCGGCGGCGAGCTGAAGGCACGTGCTGACGACAAGCCCGAAGTTGTCCGTGACAGACTGGCGGTCTACCACAAGGAGACTGCTCCTCTGAAGGATTTCTACGCAGAGAGAAACCTCCTGAAAACCGTAGAGAATCAGCCCACTGTGGCTGAAACCACCACTGCAATTCTGACTGTCCTGGGCCTTTAATGTATGATTACCTTAAAGTCTCCCAGAGATATTGAGGGGATGCGCCGAGCAGGACAAATTACCGCGGCGGCTCGTGAATTAGCGGGCAAAATGGTACGTCCTGGCGTAACCACTCTTGAGATAGATACCGCAGTTCGTAAGTTCATCGAGAGTCAGGGTGCCAAGCCCTCTTTCCTGGGCTACGGGGGTTTCCCCGGCTCCGCCTGCATCTCGGTGAACGACGAGGTCATCCATGGGATCCCGAGCAATCTGGTCCTGAAAGAGGGTGACATCGTCAGTGTAGACGTGGGTGCTTATATCGATGGCTTCCACGGTGACTGCGCAGCGACCTTCCCCTGCGGAAAGATCAGCGAGGAGGCGGCAAGACTCATTGCCGTCACCGAGCAGTCTTTCTGGGAGGGCATGAAGTTCGCCCGCTTTGGTTACCGGATCGGAGACATCTCCCATGCGATCCAGAAGTACGTAGAAGACAACGGCTTCTCCATCGTCCGGGATTTTGTCGGCCATGGTATCGGTGCACAGCTGCACGAATCTCCCGAAGTTCCCAACTATGGTACCCCCGGTCGTGGTCCCCGGCTTGCTCCCGGCATGACCCTGGCAGTGGAACCCATGGTGAACCAGGGCGATTGGAGAGTCAAGGTCATGCGTGACGGCTGGACGGTAAGAACGGCCGACGGCTCCTTGGCTGCCCATTATGAGAATACGTTCCTCATTACCAAGGGTGATCCTGAAATACTCACCCAAGTGGGGGACCTGCGCGTATGACGTTTCGTCAAGGCGACGTTGTGCGTTCCGTGGCCGGACATGATAAGGATCAGCTCTTCCTGGTGATCCGGGAAGAGGGAGACTTTCTGTGGCTGGTCGACGGGAAAAGCAGGAAGATTGAGACTCCGAAGAAAAAACGGCATAAGCACGTTGTATCTGCGGGGTTCTGGACGCACCCGGTTGCCGGCCGCATGAAAGACGGTGAGCCGGTGCTGGACAGTGAAATCAGGAAGGCCCTGGCGGTCTTCCGGAATAAGGTTCAGTGAAACCAAGGAGGTATGACGCTTGGCTAAGAGCGACATGATTGAGCTGGAGGGCACTGTTGTTGAGGCCCTGCCCAACACCACGTTCCGCGTCGATATTGGAAACGACCACATCATTCTGGCTCATATTTCCGGAAAGCTGAGGATGAATTTCATCCGTATCCTGCCGGGTGACAAGGTTACGGTCCAGATTTCCCCGTATGATCTGACACGGGGTCGGATCACCTGGCGAAGCAAATCCACCAAGTAAAGCTACAGGCTTACAGGAGGTAAAACGTTATGAAAGTAAGACCGTCCGTCAAGCCCATGTGCGAGAAGTGCAAGATCATCAAGCGCAAGGGCAAAGTTATGGTCATTTGCGAAAACCCCAAGCATAAGCAGAGACAGGGTTAAGAAGGAGGCGCTGAAACTATGGCAAGAATTGCCGGCATCGACCTGCCGAAGAACAAGAGAATTGAGATTGGTCTGACCTACATTTATGGTATCGGACGTACCAGCGCCACCAAGATTCTGGCTGAGACTGGCATCAATCCTGACACCAGAGTCAAGGACCTCACCGAGCAGGAAGAAGCTGCTCTGCGTGAAGTCATCGGCCGTGATTACATGGTCGAAGGCGACCTGCGCCGCAATGTGGCAATGGACATCAAGCGCCTGAACGAGATCGGCTGCTACAGAGGCCTGCGTCACCGCAAGGGCCTGCCCGTCCGCGGCCAGCGTTCCAAGACCAACGCCCGTACCCGTAAGGGTCCCAAGCGTACCGTCGCTAACAAGAAGAAGTAAGAAAGGAGGAGTATCACTATGGCTAACCCCAAGAAGAAGGTTATCAGAAGACGCCGCGAGCGTAAGAACATTGAGAAGGGTGCAGTGCATATCAGCTCTTCCTTCAACAACACCATGGTCACCGTGACCGACACCAACGGCAATGCTCTGTCCTGGGCTTCCGCTGGCGGCCTGGGCTTCCGCGGCTCCAGAAAGTCCACCCCCTACGCTGCACAGACTGCTGCTGAGACCGCTGCTAAGGCAGCTATCGAGGCTTGCGGCCTGAAGAGCGTGGAAGTGTACGTCAAGGGCCCCGGTTCCGGCCGTGAGGCAGCTATCCGTGCACTGCAGGCAGTTGGTCTGGAAGTCACCATGATCAAGGACGTGACTCCCATTCCTCACAACGGCTGCCGTCCCCCCAAGAGACGCCGCGTCTGATCGAAGGAAAGGAGAAAACAAACTATGGCAAAGAATATGCAGCCTATCGCCAAGCGCTGCAAGGCACTGGGCATTTCTCCTACCGTTATGGGTTACAGCAAGAAGGAAACCAACCGTAACCCCGGCGGTCAGATGAGAAAGAAGAAGAGCGAGTACGCTCTGCAGCTGACTGAGAAGCAGAAGGTCAAGTTCGTCTATGGCATTCTGGAGAAGCAGTTCCGCTCCTACTATGAGAAGGCATCCCGTATGCCCGGCAAGACCGGTGAGAACCTGCTGGTTCTGGTCGAGCGCCGTCTGGATAACGTGGTCTATCGCCTGGGCTTCGCCATGACCCGCCGTGAGGCTCGTCAGCTGGTGAACCACGGCCACTTCACCGTCAATGGCAAGAAGGTCAACATTCCTTCCTTCCTGGTCAAGGCTGGTGACGTGATCGAAGTCGCTGAGAAGAGCCGTGCTTCCGTGAAGTTCAAGAGACTGACCGGTGAGGACGCTGTGATGGTGACCCTGCCTCAGTGGCTGGAGCGCGAGAAGAACACCCTGAAGGGCACTGTTACCAAGCTGCCCGTGCGTGAAGACATCGATATGCCCATCGAGGAGCACCTCATCGTCGAGCTGTACTCCAAGTAATAAGCTACCCTCGGCAGGAAAACGGAATGACGACAGGGTGGGCGCCAGCCGCCCACCCGACGTAAGAAGGAGGGTAACAAATGGTAGAAATCGAAAAGCCGCGCATCGAATGTATCGAGAAGCCTGGCGACAATTCCTACGGCAAGTGCATTGTCGAGCCTCTGGAGCGCGGCTATGGCACCACGTTAGGCAACTCTCTTCGCCGGATTCTGCTGTCTTCTCTGCCCGGAACTGCAGTTACGAGCATCAAGATTGCAGGTGTTCAGCATGAATTCAGCTCGATCCCCGGTGTAAAGGAAGATGTGACCCAGATTGTCCTGAACGTGAAGGGCATCATTGCGAAGCTCTACAGCGAAGGCACCAAGACGGTCTACATTGAAGCATCCGGCGAGGGCGTGGTCACTGCCGGTGATATCAAGGCTGACAGTGAGGTGGAGATCCTCAATCCTGAGCATCCCATCGCTACCCTGGGTCCTGATGCGGTCCTGAACATGGAACTGACCCTGTCTCACGGCAGAGGTTATGTTCCCGCTGACCGCAATAAGACCCCCCAGACTGTCATCGGTGTTATCCCCGTTGACTCGGTCTACACCCCCGTGAAGAAGGTCAACTACACCGTGGAAAACACCCGCGTGAAGGATCTGACCGACTTCGACAAGCTGACGCTGGAGGTTTGGACCGACGGCACCATCGCAGCACGCGATGCTGTGTCCCTGGGTGCCCGGATCCTCTGTGATCACTTTATGCTGTTTACAGATCTCAGCGAAACCATGGGCAGCAAGTCTACCGTGGTGGAGAAGTCTCCCGACATCCGCGATAAGGTCCTGGAAATGACCATCGAGGAGCTGGATCTGTCGGTCAGAAGCTTCAACTGCCTGAAGCGTGCCAACATCAACACCGTCGAGGATCTGATTTCCAAGACCGAAGACGAGATGATGAAGGTGCGTAACCTGGGCCGGAAGTCTCTGGAAGAAGTTATTAATAAGCTGGCTATGATGGGTCTGTCCCTGGCCAGTGATGACAATTGACCCTACGTTCGGAACGTCCGAACGATCAAAACCGAAGGGAGTTGAACCAACATGTCCGGTAACCGTAAGCTCGGTAAGCCTACCGATCAGCGTAAGGCAATGCTGAGAGCCATGGTGACCTATCTGCTGGAGAACGGTCAGATCAAGACCACTCTGGCTCGCGCCAAGGAAGTTGCTCCTCTGGCTGAGAAGATGATCACCCTGTCCAAGAAGAACGACCTGGCTGCTTACCGTCAGGCTCTGGCTTTCATCACCAAGGAGGACGTCGCTCACAAGCTGTTCACCGAGATGAACCAGAAGTATATGACCCGCGCCGGCGGCTACACCCGTATTGTCCGCATCGGTCCCCGTAAGGGCGATGCTGCAGAGATGGCTATCATCCAGCTGGTGTAATCAAAACGTGTGAAAACGCCCCACTGCTTGCAGTGGGGCGTTTTTTTGCGTTGCACCAAGCAGAAAACTATGGTAAAATCCAAATAGAAAGAACACTAGGAGGAGAACCTGTCATGCGTGTATTATTCGTCAACTGCTGTATCCGTGGCGAGGAGTCCCGTACCCTGCGTCTCTGCCGGGCAGCCATCGACCAGATGAAGGAGAGCCTGGAGGATGTGACCATCGAGGAGCTGATCCTGGATCAGGAGGAGATCCTGCCTCTGAACAGCCAGCGTCTGGCTCAGCGCCATGAGCTGGAGGAGAAGGGTCAGTTTGACGATCCCATGTTCCGCTATGCCCGTCAGTTTGCAGCTGCTGATATGATCCTGTTCGGTGCCCCTTATTGGGAGTATCAGTTCCCTGCCATGCTGCGGTGCTATCTGGAGCAGGTCTCTGTTTGCGGCCTGACCTTTGTCTACATGGAGGATGGCCGTCCCAAGGGTCTGTGCAAGGCCAACAAGTTCTTTTACATTACCACTGCCGGCGGCCCCATCCTGGACCGCAACTGTGGCTTCGACTATATCAAGACCCTGTGCGGCAACATGCTGGGCTTTACCGACATGGACTATGCGGCAGCCGAATGTCTGGATGTCTGGGGCGTTGATGTAGAGGAGAAGCTCCGGGAGGCAGAGGGTGTATTGAGAGAAAAGATCAAGAGCTGGCGCTGAGCCAGGTATGAGGAGGAATCATTATGAGTGAATTCAACAGCATCATCACCATTGGCCGTGAATACGGCGCCGGCGGCAGAACCATCGCTAAGCGGATCTCTGAGATCCTGGGCATCCCCTATTATGACAAGGACATCATTAAGCTGACCGCAGAGAAGACCGGCTTCTCCGAGGATATGATCCACGACACCGAAGAGCAGTCCATGGCCCGCACCATTATGAACTGGCTGATGCCCAGCGGTGCTGCATCTGCCTATGACAAGGCCATCATGGCCCAGGCCCAGACCATCCGTAAGATCGCCAAGGAAGGTCCCTGTGTCATCGTGGGCCGTGGTGCAGATTATATCCTCCGTGACTTCCCCAACGTGGTGAACGTCTTCGTTTACGCAGAGGAGGAGGATAAGGTCAAGTATGCCATGGATACCTTTGGTGAGAGCCATGAGCAGGCTGTCCGCCGTGTCCACCACTCCGACGCCGCCCGTCAGTCCTACTATCACTATCTGACCCGTGGTAAGTGGGGTGACCTGTCCAACTACCACCTGACCCTCAACAGCAGCCCCATCGGCAAGGAAGCCTGTGCCGATGTGATCATTGCCTACGCTCAGAAGCTGCAGAAGTAAAAGACATCGCAGATTTTGCCGAAAGGTAATTAGAGTGAACTCATTCAGAACTGCAGAAGTGACTTATGTAGAAAATCAAAATCGCCTACCCAGAATGGGTAGGCGATTTTTCTAAATAAAGGGGAAAAAACAAAAAAACCCGGAAAGTTATTGACTTCCGGGCACTCTGATGGTATAATATCTTGATTTTATCTTCGATTTGAACGGGGATACCCGCCCATCTTGAGGATAGTATAGCAGAAACCAACCCAAATGACAATACCCAATAAAAACTTTTTTCCACGCACCCGCGTGATCGCAAACTTTGAAACTAACCTGTTCAACGAAAGGACTGGTCAAGAGCAATGGTAAAGGACGTATACTTTGGTAAAACCCTGAGAAAGAGCTTTGCCCGCCATGAAGAAGTGCTGAACATGCCCAACCTGCTGGAGATTCAGAAGAATTCCTACCAGTGGTTTCTGGAGACCGGTCTCCAGGAGGTCTTCCGGGATGTCGCTTCCATCAGCGACTATGCCGGCAACCTGGAGCTGTCTTTCATCGACTTCACCATGGACGAGAAGCCCAAGTACTCCGTGGAGGAGTGCAAGGCCCGTGATGCTACGTATGCTGCCCCCCTGAAGGTCCGTGTGCGCCTGCGCAACAAGGAGACCGAGGAGATCAAGGAGCAGGAGATCTTCATGGGCGACTTCCCCCTGATGACCAAGGGCGGCACCTTCGTCATCAACGGCGCAGAGCGCGTCATCGTCTCCCAGATCGTTCGTTCCCCCGGCGTCTACTACGCCCGGAACGCAGACAAGGCAGAAAACATCACCTATGCTGTCACCGTCATCCCCTATCGCGGTGCCTGGCTGGAGTATGAGACCGACCTGTCTGACATCTTCTCTGTCCGTATCGACAAGAACCGTAAGCTGCCCATCTCCTGCCTGATCCGTGCAGTGGGTCCCCAGACCGATGCAGAGATCCTGGAGATGTTCGGCGAGGAGCCCCTCCTGGTCACCACCATGGAGAAGGACACCTGCAAGACCCGGGAAGAGGCTATGCTGGAGATCTACCGCAAGCTGCGCCCCGGTGAGCCCCCCACGCTGGATTCCGCAGAATCCCTCATCAATGCCCTCTTCTTTGATGCCCGCCGCTATGATCTGTCCGCTGTGGGCCGTTACAAGTTCAACAAGAAGCTGTCCCTGTGGCCCCGTCTGGCCGGCCAGACCCTGGCAGTTCCCGTGGCTGATCCCCGCACCGGCGAGATCATCGCCGAGGAAGGCGAGACCCTGACCCGTGAGCGCGCCCAGGAGCTGGAGGCCCGTGGTGTGGCCGAGACCATCGTGGATGTGGACGGCACCCCTGTGAAGGTCTTCTCCAACCGCATGGTGGAGATGTCCAACTTCGTCTCCTTCGATCCTGAGGAGTGCGGCATCACCGAGAAGGTCCGCTTCGAGGTCCTGTGCGAGCTGCTGGATCAGTATGCCGGCGACGAGGAAGGCCTGATGGATGCTGTCCGCGAGCGCAAGGACGACCTGGTCCCCAAGCACATCATCGTGGACGACATGATGGCCTCCATCAACTACCTGTGCTGCCTGTCCCACGGCGTGGGTACCCCCGACGATATCGACCATCTGGGCAACCGCCGTCTGCGCTGCGTGGGTGAGCTGCTGCAGAACCAGTTCCGCATCGGCTTCAGCCGTATGGAGCGTGTCATCCGTGAGCGCATGACCATCCAGGACCTGGATATCGTCACCCCCCAGTCCCTGATCAACATCCGTCCCGTCACCGCAGCCATCAAGGAGTTCTTTGGTTCCTCCCCTCTGTCCCAGTTTATGGACCAGACCAACCCCCTGGCTGAGCTGACCCATAAGCGTCGTATGTCCGCACTGGGCCCCGGCGGTCTGTCCCGTGACCGTGCATCCTTCGACGTTCGAGACATCCACTACAGCCACTACGGCCGTATGTGCCCCATTGAGACTCCTGAAGGTCCCAACATCGGTCTGATCTCCTACCTGGCAGCCTATGCCCGGATCAACCGTTACGGCTTCATTGAGGCCCCCTATCGCCGTGTGGACAAGGAGACCGGTTTCGTTACCGATGAAGTGGTCTACATGACCGCCGACATCGAGGACGAGTACATGGTCTGCCAGGCCACCGAGCCCCTGGATGAGAACGGCTGCCTGGCCAACCCCCGTATCACCTGCCGTCACCGCCATGAGATCATCGAGGTTGACCGTGAGAAGATCGACTTCATCGACGTGTCTCCCCAGATGATGGTCTCCATTGCAACGGCTATGATCCCCTTCCTGGAGAACGACGACGCAAACCGTGCTCTGATGGGTGCAAACATGCAGCGTCAGGCTGTGCCTCTGCTGACCACCCAGGCCCCCATCGTGGCCACCGGTCAGGAGCACAAGAACTGCACCGACTCCGAGATCACCGTTCTGGCCGAGGACGATGGCGAGGTCACCTTTGTTTCCTCCACCAAGGTCGCCGTCCGCTATGACCGTGGCGATGTGGTGGAGTATCCCCTCATCAAGTTCCTGCGCTCCAACCACGGCACCTGCATCAACCAGCGCCCTGTGGTCAACCTCCGTGAGCGTGTGAAGAAGGGCGACGTCCTGGCTGACGGCCCCTCCACCTGCGATGGCGAGATCTCCCTGGGCAAGAACATCCTCATGGGCTTCATGACCTGGGAAGGCTACAACTACGAGGACGCCATCCTGCTCAACGAGCGTATGGTCAAGGAGGACGTGTTCACCTCCATCCATATCGAGGAATATGAGACCGAGGCCCGTGACACCAAGCTGGGCCCCGAAGAGATCACCCGTGATATCCCCAACGTGGGCGACGACGCCCTGAAGGATCTGGACGAGCGCGGCATCATCCGTGTGGGTGCCGAGGTCCATCCCGGCGATATCCTGGTGGGTAAGGTCACCCCCAAGGGCGAGACCGACCTGACTGCAGAAGAGCGCCTGCTGCGGGCCATCTTCGGCGAGAAGGCAAGAGAAGTCCGTGACACCTCCCTGAAGGTGCCTCACGGTGCCGGCGGCATCATCGTGGACGTGAAGGTCTTCACCCGCGAGGCCGGCGATGAGCTGGGCCCCGGTGTCAACCAGGTGGTCCGTGTGTATATCGCACAGAAGAGAAAGATCTCCGTGGGTGACAAGATGGCAGGCCGCCACGGCAACAAGGGTGTTGTCTCCCGCATCATGCCTCAGGAGGATATGCCCTTCCTGCCCGACGGCACTCCTCTGGACATCGTCCTGAACCCCCTGGGCGTTCCCTCCCGTATGAACATCGGTCAGGTCCTGGAAGTCCATCTGGGCCGTGCAGCCCAGGCTCTGGGCTGGAAGGTGGCTACCCCCGTCTTCAACGGCGCAGACGAAAAGGACATCATGGAGCTGATCGCAGAGGCAGGCCTCTTCCGTGAGGTCTATCCCAACGAGACCATCGCCGGCAAGCAGCTGTACCTCATGACCGAGGACGGCAGCGACATCCGTGCCCTGGCACCCGAAGAGATGGCTGACGAGCGCCAGGTCCTCATCTGGAGAACCCAGGGCCGCCTGCGTCTGGCAGACGGTAAGACCAAGCTGTACGACGGCCGCACCGGCGAGCCCTTCGAGAACCCCGTTACCGTTGGCTACGTGTACTTCCTGAAGCTGCACCACCTGGTCGACGATAAGATCCACGCCCGTTCCACCGGCCCCTACTCCCTGGTCACCCAGCAGCCTCTGGGCGGCAAGGCCCAGTTCGGCGGCCAGCGCTTTGGCGAAATGGAAGTCTGGGCCCTGGAAGCATACGGCGCAGCCTACACCCTCCAGGAGATCCTCACCGTCAAGTCCGACGACGTCACCGGCCGTGTCCGGACCTATGAGGCCATCGTCAAGGGCCACAACGTCCCCGCACCCGGTATCCCCGAGTCCTTCAAGGTCCTGGTCAAGGAACTGCAGGCACTGTGCCTGGACATCAAGGTCCTGGATGCCAAGGGCGACGAGATCGAGCTGCGTGACGACGAGGAAGACGGCTATCAGAACATCAACCAGATCCGGGATGACGATTATTACGACAACCGGTCTGACCGTTATAACGAAGACGCCCAGTTCTCTGCTGCAGGCTTCACCTTCAAGGCAGAGAGCGATGACGACGACCTGTCTGTGGGCGGCGTCATGACCATGGACGAGGCCGACGACGATTACAGCGACGGCCAGTATGAAGAATAAAGAAAGGGAGGACGATGAATATGAGTTATGCTGAATTTGACGCCATTCGTATTGGCATCGCTTCCCCGGAACAGATCCGTGAGTGGTCCTTCGGCGAAGTCAAGAAGCCCGAGACCATCAACTACCGCACCCTGAAGCCCGAGCGGGACGGCCTGTTCTGCGAACGCATCTTTGGCCCCACCAAGGACTGGGAGTGCCACTGCGGCAAGTATAAGAAGATCCGCTACAAGGGCAAGGTCTGCGACCGCTGCGGCGTTGAGGTCACCCGCGCCAACGTCCGTCGTGAGCGTATGGGCCACATCGAGCTGGCTGCCCCTGTCTCCCACATCTGGTACTTCAAGGGCATTCCCTCCCGCATGGGCCTGCTGCTGGACCTGTCTCCCCGTATCCTGGAAAAAGTCCTGTACTTTGCCGCCTATATCGTCACCGATCCCGGTTACGCTCCCCTGGTGAAGAACCAGATCCTCTCCGAGAAGGAGTACCGTGACCTGCGGGAGAAGTATGAGGACGATTTCGAGGCAGGCATGGGTGCAGAGGCTGTCAAGAAGCTGCTGGCCGACATCGACCTGGAGCAGCTGTCCGTCTCCCTCCGTGAGGAGCTCCAGCACGCTTCCGGCCAGAAGAAGGCCCGTATCGTCAAGCGTCTGGAAGTGGTTGACGCCTTCCGCCTCTCCGGCAACAAGCCCGAGTGGATGATCATTGACACCCTGCCCGTCATTCCCCCTGAAATTCGACCCATGGTCCAGCTGGACGGCGGCCGTTTCGCCACCTCCGACCTGAATGACCTGTATCGTCGAGTCATCAACCGCAACAACCGTCTGAAGAGACTGATCCAGCTGAACGCACCTGACATCATCGTGCGCAACGAAAAGCGCATGCTGCAGGAGGCTGTGGACGCCCTGATCGACAACGGCCGCCGCGGCCGTGCCGTCACCGGCGCCAACAACCGTGCGCTGAAGTCCCTGTCCGATATGCTCAAGGGCAAGCAGGGCCGCTTCCGTCAGAACCTGCTGGGCAAGCGTGTTGACTACTCCGGCCGTTCCGTTATCGTGGTCGGCCCCGAGCTGAAGATTTACCAGTGCGGTCTGCCCAAGGAAATGGCCATCGAGCTCTTCCGTCCCTTCGTCATGAAGAAGCTGGTGGAAGACGGCCTGGCCAACAACATCAAGTCCGCCAAGAAGATGGTGGACCGTGGCCGTGCTGAGGTCTGGGATGCTCTGGACTTCATCATTAAGGACCACCCCGTCATGCTGAACCGTGCACCCACCCTGCACCGTCTGGGCATCCAGGCCTTCGAGCCCGTCCTGGTTGAGGGCCGTGCCATCAAGCTGCACCCCCTGGTCTGTACTGCATTCAACGCCGACTTCGACGGCGACCAGATGGCAGTCCACGTGCCTCTGTCCGCAGAGGCTCAGGCAGAGGCACGTATCCTGATGCTCTCCGCCAACAACCTGCTGCGTCCCCAGGACGGCGGCCCTGTTACCGTTCCTACCCAGGATATGATTCTGGGTTCCTACTACCTGACCTACGAGAAGGATGCCCTGCCCAACCCCGAGTATCTGTATGACACCGTGGCTGAGGCTGTGGCCGCTCTGGATGCAGGCGCCATCGACGAGAGCTCCCACATCTGGGTGGATGTGGATGGCCGCAAGATGCCCACCTCCGGCTATGAAGTCCGCCGTGTGGCTGGCACTGACGAGCAGCCCAAGGAAGTCCTCCACGCATTCTCCAGCCCCGACGAGGCCCTGCTGGCCTACGACGAGGGCGAGCTGGAGCTCCACGTGCCCATTCTGGTCCGCATGACCGGCGAGTTCCAGGGCGAGATGCGCAGCCAGATGGTCCGCACCACCGTGGGCCGCCTGATCTTCAACGACGGCATCCCCCAGGACCTGGGCTTTGTGGATCGTCAGGATCCCGACCACTGCTTCGAGCCCGAGATCAACTTTGTCTGCGGCAAGAAGCAGCTGTCCAAGATCATCGACAAGTGCATCATCGCCCATGGCTTTACCAGATCTGCTGAAGTTCTGGATATCATCAAGGCCCGCGGCTATCACTACTCCACCCTGGGCTCTCTGACCGTCTCTATCTACGATATGACCATCCCCCAGAAGAAGTATCCTCTCATCAAGGAGACCGAGAAGGAGATCGTCAAGATCGAGCGTCAGTTCAAGCGCGGCTTCCTGACCAACGACGAGCGGTATCGCTTGGTCGTTAAGGCCTGGGAACAGACCACCAAGGACATCACCGAAGCCCTGCAGGAGAACCTGGACCGCTATAACCCCATCTTCATGATGGCAGACTCCGGCGCTCGTGGTTCTATGGCTCAGATCCGTCAGCTGGCCGGTATGCGTGGCCTGATGGCCGATACCTCCGGCCGTACCATCGAGATCCCCGTTAAGGCAAACTTCCGTGAAGGTCTGTCCGTTCTGGAGTACTTCATCTCCGCCAGAGGCGCCCGTAAGGGTATGGCCGATACCGCACTGCGTACCGCTGACTCCGGTTACCTGACCCGCCGTCTGGTCGACGTCTCTCAGGAAGTCATCATCCGTGAGAAGGACTGCGGCGTGGACGAGGGCATCACTGTCAGCGAGATCAGCGAGAACGGCCAGGTCATTGAGACCTTCGCAGAGCGCCTGAAGGGCCGCTACCCCGTGGAAGACGTGGTGGATCCCGCAACTGGCGAACTGCTGTTCACCAAGGATCACATGCTGACCATGGACGATGCCAAGGTTTTGGAGAACCATGGCATCACCAGCCTGAAGATCCGTTCCGTCCTGACCTGCCGTGCACGGATCGGCGTCTGCTCCAAGTGCTACGGCATGAACCTGGCCATCGGCGAGCCTGTCGGCGAGGGCGAGGCTGTCGGTATCATCGCAGCCCAGTCCATCGGCGAACCCGGTACCCAGCTGACCATGCGTACCTTCCACACCGGCGGTGTTGCCGGCGGCGATATCACCCAGGGTCTTCCCCGTGTTGAAGAACTGTTCGAGGCACGTAAGCCCAAGAAGATGGCACAGCTGGCAGAGATCAGCGGCCGTGTGTCCATGGAAGAGAGCAAGCGTGTTACCATCTGCAACGTCACCATCACCGGCGACGACGGCGAAGTGGTCACCTATGCTCTGCCCTACAGCGGCGGCATTCGCTGCAAGGACGGTGACTATGTCACCAAGGGCGATCAGCTGACCGACGGTGCACTGTCTCCCCACGAGGTCCTGCGCATCCGGGGCGTCTCCGCTGTCCACGACTACCTGATCCAGGAAGTCCAGAAGCCCTACCGTCAGCAGGGCGTTGACATCAACGATAAGCACATCGAGATCATCGTCCGCCAGATGATGCGGAAGGTCCGTGTGGAGGAGCCCGGCGACTCCGAGCTGCTCTCCGGCGCTACCGTTGAGGTCATTGAGTATCTGGATGCCAAGGCAGCGGTCCAGGCCCGTATCGACGCAGGCGAGACCCACGAGGACGGCAGCGAGCTGGTCCTGCCCACCGCTACCACCCTGCTCATGGGTATCACCAAGGCCTCTCTGGCCACCGACTCCTTCATGTCTGCAGCATCCTTCCAGGAGACTACCAAGGTCCTGACCGAGGCTGCCATCAAGGGCAAGGTGGACCACCTGCGCGGCCTGAAGGAGAACGTCATCATCGGTAAGCTCATCCCCGCCGGTTCCGGCCTGGCTGCTTACCGCCAGGTGAACCCCCGTGACGACGGCCGTCCCGAGGCAAAGCAGTCCCCCTATGAGGCTGTGGCCGAGGTGGCAGCTGAGAAGTTTGAGGAGGCAGAGGACGAGATCCTGGACATCACCTTCGAAGAGGACACCATGGAAGTGGTGGAGGACGACGAAGTGGTCTCCATCTCCTTTGACGCATAATTTTTCCAACCGAAGCAAACCGGCTGCGGAGTATTCCGCAGCCGGTTTTTTCGTGGAATGACAGCGGCCGGTCATTTGTCTAAAAAACCAAAAGGTTTTTACAAAACGGCTACTTTTTTTCCCCGGTATCTGATATAATACAATCAATACATGAAATCAAAGAATTGGAGGTATTCCATGGAAGGATTCGGAAAACTCCAGGAAAAGCTGCAGGCGGCTCTGCCTGCCTTAGAACTGCGTACACAGGAACCCATGTCCCGCCACACCTCCTTTAAGGTGGGTGGACCCGCCGCTCTGATGGCCCTGCCCAAGAGTCAGGGGGAGCTGGCGGCTGTTGTCAGGATCGCAGCAGAAGAGGGGGTAAAGCCCTTCTTCCTGGGTAAGGGCTCCAACCTACTGGTGGCCGACGAGGGCGTGGATGCCTTTGTCATCAAGTTGGCCGGGGGCCTTATGAAACTGGAACTGGAAGGGGAGACTGCCCTCCATGTGGGCTCTGGCGTGACCCTGGCCCAGGCGGCGGTCTTTGCTGCAGACCACGGGCTCACCGGTCTGGAATTTGCCCACGGCATCCCCGGCACCATGGGCGGCGGTGTGTTCATGAATGCCGGCGCCTACGACGGAGAACTGGTTCAGGTCATCCGCTGGGCGGAGTATCTGGATGAAGATGGTACTTTCCACCGGCTGGAAAAGGATGAGATGGAGCTGGGCTACCGCACCAGCATCTTTTCCCGCAAGCCCTGGCTCATCACCGAGGCTTGCCTGGAGCTCACCAAGGGGGACCCTGCCGCCATCCGGGAGAAGATGGCCGACCTGGCCCAGCGCCGCCGGTCCAAGCAGCCCCTGGAGTTCCCCAGTGCCGGGTCCACCTTCAAGCGTCCTCCGGGACATTTTGCCGGCGGCCTCATTGAGCAGTGCGGCCTGAAGGGCAAGACCGTGGGCGGCGCCCAGGTGTCGGAAAAGCACGCAGGATTTGTCATCAACACTGGAAACGCTACCTGCCGGGATATCCTGGACCTGATCCGCCTGGTGCGGCAGACCGTCCTGGACCAGACCGGCGTCACACTGGAACCTGAAGTCCGGATGCTGGGATGCACCCTGGACGAAACACACTGAGCAAAGGAGAATCATGATGAACGATCGCTTTTTTGTACTGATGCAGGCCATGAGCGGCAACGACCGCCATGAGACCCGATTTGAAGAGTATCATTCCCTGGCTGAGGCAGAGGCCATGGTCCAGGGCTGGATGTCCCGCTATATGGCGGTGGACTGTATCCCCCACGACCAGGTGGAGGCTGTCCGTGCCGAAAACGGCGGCATCCTGCCCGAGATGATGTTCCCCTGCCCCAAGGTGGAGAAGCCCCAGGACCTGATGGACTACAACGGCTACTATAACCTGGGCGGCCTGGGTCTCATCTTCCATGTCTTCCTGACCGTGGTGGACGACGAGGCGTCCGCCCTCCGCTTCCGGGGTGTTATGAACCGTGAGTTCCGCATCGACACCGAGTACAGTGACCGTGCCGACAAGATGCTGCGCCACCTGAACAACCTGGTGAGCTGCTTCCAGGAAGGTGGGGAAGAGAAGGATATCACCGAGGACGTGGATGCCATCCGTGACTTCTGGAAGCGGGACGGCTTCAACCCCTTCGAGGTCCCCGACACTTACTTTGAGATCGAGGACAACAGCCTCCAGTATACCGTGGCTGACCGGGACATGAACTGGGTCTCTTTCCTGGACTAACAGAAAAAGAGAAAGGCAGAAATGCCTTTCTCTTTTTTTACTCTCCGCGGAGCTGCTTTCTGACTTCCCGGAATTCCTCCGGCAGTTCCTCCAAAGCCATGGACCGGGGAACGGAGGTGGTCCCTTCCGTTTTTGCCGTCTCATAATACCACTGTTTGAAACGGAGGACCTGGTGGATCTCGGTGAGCTCCTGGATTTTCTGCTCCACGGACTCCCTCTGCTTTTGGATGAGAGCCAGGCGGTCCTCGATGGTGTCGTCTCCCGCCATGGCCATCATGATAAATTCTTTGATATCCTTTAGCGGCATTCCGGTCTTTTTTAAGCACTCGATGATGCGCAGCCACTCAAAGTCGGCATCCTTAAAGAGCCGGATCCCGCCTTCCGATCGTTCTACAAAGGGGAGAAGGCCCTCTTTGTCATAGAATCGCAGGGTGGATGGTGCCACTCCCAGCCGTTTTGCCATCTCGCCTACCGTGTATACCATAAGATCCTCCCAAGCAAAAATGTCTTGACTTAAAGATAACTTTAACTTCTATAATGAACTTATATTTGTTATACATGGTTTTCTGTTGTTCGTCAAGGAGGTACTTATGGAATATGTGACATTATCCAATGGTGTGAAGATGCCTATGCTGGGCTATGGTGTCTACCAGGTGACCAAGGAGGAGTGCGAACGCTGCGTACTGGATGCTCTGAAGGTGGGCTACCGTTCCATTGATACGGCCCAGTCCTACTTTAATGAGGAAGAAGTGGGACAGGCCATTGTAAAAAGTGGGATCCCCCGGGAAGAGCTGTTTATCACCACGAAGGTGTGGATCGAGCACTATGGGTATGAGACCACTCGTGCTTCTGTGTTAAAGTCCATGGAGAAACTGAAAGTAGACTACCTGGACCTCTGCCTGCTTCATCAGCCCTTCTGTGATGTGTATGGAGCCTACCGGGCTCTGGAGGATCTGTATGAGGAGGGAAAGATCCGCGCCATCGGCATTTCCAATTTCTATCCCGATCGAATGATCGACCTGGCCTCCTTTGCCCGGATCAAACCCATGGTCAACCAGATCGAAGTCCATCCCCTCCACCAGCAGGAGGAGAGCAGAGGCTGGCACGAGAAGTACGGTGTGCAAGTGGAAGCTTGGGCTCCCTTTGGAGAGGGAAGAGGCAACATGTTCGACCTGCCGGAGCTGAAGACCATTGGGGAGAAGTACAACAAGACTGTGGCTCAGGTCATCCTCCGCTGGCACATCCAGAGAGGGATCGTGGTGATTCCCAAGTCCACCCACGTGGAGCGCATGGAGGAGAACTGGCAGGTTTTTGACTTTGCCCTGACTGACGAGGATATGGCCGCCATTGCCGCACGGGATACCAAGCAGAGTGCATTCTTCTCCCATACGGACCCCCAGATGGTGGAGTGGTTTGCTAAAATGGTGGAAGAAAGGAAGAAACAGCAGGACTGCACCAAGGAGGAAAAGAATTGGTGAGTCTGACAGAATCATAAGACAGAAGGGCGGGGAGCGGCAAAGGGACTGCTCCCTGCCATTTTTTAGCGCCTTTAGGCTAGAGAAAACCCCTGGTTCTACCAGGGGTGGATAAAAAGCCTTGGCAAAATAAAAACCTCGATGTTACGCTTGTGGTGGTTTGGCGACCGCATCACAAAGGGGAACAAGGAGGTTTTTAATAGATG